>NZ_JAVDVV010000018.1:0-107986 GCF_031457035.1 Methylobacterium sp. BE186 | reverse complement strand
CGCGCCGCCTGCCGCCCCGCCAGGCCGCAGAAGCCCGTCAGAACCAGCGTCAGGCAGGCGAGACCCAGCCCCGCCGCCGCCCGCCCCGCCGAGGCTCGCGCAGGCGCGCGTGCCGGCCCGAACGGCAGCACCAGACAGGCCGCCTCCGGCGAAGCCATCTCGCCCTCCGGCCAAGCGATCTCGCCCTCCAGGCTGGCGATCTCGCCCCGCTTGAGCCCGAGCCGGGCCAGCGTCCGCTCGATCAGGCTGTCGGGCACCACGAGGTAGTGCACCCGCACCCGGTCCCCGCCCCCCGGCGCCACCGCGCAGGCCAGGGCGATCTCCTCCCGGCGCAGGGGCGTCTTGCGGCAGATCTCCTCGCGCACGATCGCCTCGGCCTGGGGCAGCGCCCGCCGGGGCAGGCTCAGGCTGCGCCCGACCGCGTGCGGCAGGGCGAGGCTGAGGGGCACGGGCCCGGCCCCGAGCCCGGCCCGGGCGGCGGCGCGGGCGGCCTCGGCCCGGGCGTGGGCGAGCGCGGCGGGCACGTCGGCGGCCCAGGCGACGCGCCCGGCGGACAGGTCGGAGGACCCGTCGGAGGACCCGTCGGAGGACCAATCGGGGGGCCACGCGGCTTGGGGCGTGCGCAGGCTGAGGCCGAGCCCGTCCGCGTCCGGGCGGAGCACGAGGCGCAGGGGCGGGGCGGCGGGCAGGCCGGAGCGCAGGTCTGGGCGCAGATCGGGGCGCAGGCTGCCGAGGCCGGCGCGCAGCTCCGCCCGCCACCAGGCGGCGAGCGCGGAGAGCGCGGCGGCGAGATGCGCGCGCCAGGGGGCGGCCGGGCTCATTCGGCCCTCCTCGGCCCGAGCTCGGCCTGGCGCCCGCCCGCCGGCGGGGCCGGGGCGGCGGGCAGCAGGGCCGGCCGGGGCGCGCGCGCGCCGGGCTCGCGCCCGTCGGGACCGGTGAAGGTGATGAGGAAGCTGCGGCCGCGGTCGGGCGAGGCGTAGAGGTAGGGGCGGCCCCAGGGGTCCCGGGGCACGGAGGCGCCCTTGAGGTAGGGTCCGTTCCAGGCGGCGAGGCCGCCGGGGGGGCTGACCAGGGCCTGCAGGCCCTCGGTCTCGAGGGGGTAGCGGCCGGTGTCGATGAAGAACAGCTCGACGGCGCTGGAGAGGGTCTCGACCTGGATGCGGGCGGTCTTGGCCTTGGAGTCGGTGAGGTAGCCGAGCACGCGCGGGCCGACCAGGCTCATGATCAGCCCCATGATCGACAGCACCACGATCACCTCGACCAGCGTGAAGCCCGCCTGCGACCGCCGGGCACGGGCTGCCGCCCGGGCGCTTGCCCGTCCCGCGAGGGCGGATCGCTTCGCGGGGTCCTCCGTGCGAACGGACGACGCTGGCGCTCTCGCGTGGCTCGACATGGCTGCGCTCCGTCCTCGAAGGGACCCGTCGCCTCAGTGATGGTGATGATGGTGGTGGGCGTGCGCGTCGGCCGGCTCAGCGCTCGCCTCCTTGTCCTTGGCCGCCTCCCGGGCGCCGTAGGTCATCGCCTCGACATAGGCGAGGACGTCGGCCGCGTCCGTGTCCGACAGGGACAGGTTCGGCATGCGGACCGACGGGAAGGCACGGGCGAGGTCGAGGGCCGTGGCGTCGCCCTGCGCGCGCATCCGCTGAGGGTCGGTGACGTAGGAGACGAGCCAGTCGCGGCTGCGCCGGCTGCCGACCCCCGCGAGGTCCGGCCCCACCCGGGTGCCGCCGCCGACGGTGTGGCAGGCGGCGCAGGTCTTCAGGAAGAGGCTCTGCCCCGGCAGGTCGGGCGCGATGCTGGCCTCGCCGATCGCGGGCGCGCCGCCGGTGGCGGCGGGTGTGCCGGCGCTGAAGGCCGGGTTCATGGCCCGGATGGTGCTGGCGAGGACGGTCAGGTCGCCGAAGGCCGAGTCGCGGGCCCATTCGCCGGTGGCGTCGTTGTAGAGCAGGATGGTCTTGCTGTGGTCCACGAGCTTCCGGCTGCGCTCGCCGAGCTTGTAGCGCACGAGCTCGATATCCTCGGGCCGGCCGGTGAGGAACGACCAGCCGGGGCCGACGCCGAAGGCCTCGGCGTAGTCCTTGAGCCGCGCCGGGGTGTCGGTCACGGGATCGATGCTGATCGCGACGAAGACCGGATCGGCCGCCCGCTCGGCGCCCCCTTTGTCCCGGCGCTCCTGGTTCAGCCTGTCCTGGACCTGCGCGAGGCGGGCGGTGACGACGGGGCAGATGTCCCGGCAGCTCGTGTAGATGAAGGCGATGACGGCGATCCGGCCCTTCAGCACGTCGCTGTAGAAGCGGCGGGTGCGGCCGTCCTGATCGGTGAGCGGCGCGTCCGGCAGGTAGCCCTCGCCCCAGGGAGAGGCCGCGGCGGCCGGGCCGGCCGCGAACAGGGCCAGGGCCATGCCCGCGATCATCGAGGTACGCATCAGAGGGCGGAACATGGGACCAGTCTCTCGCTGCGGGAGGGAGGGCGGCCCGCGGGGCCGCCCGCGGGGCCTCAGGCCCGTGTCGGCGGCTTGAAGGTCGGCTGGGCCTCGGGCAGCACCTCCGGCACGCGGAAGGTGACGCCGTCGGGCGAGGGGATCGGCGTGTTCGAGATCTGCCAGTGCGGCCGGCTGCCGGTCTTGGCGAAGTCCGGGTCATTCGGGGCCGGCGTGAGCAGCTGGTAGCGCAGCAGCATCGCGAAATCCTCGTGGACCGTGTTGTGGCAATGGTTCACGTACGAGCCGCCGAACTCGCCGAAGCGGACCTGAAAGCGCACGGTTCCGCCGGGGCGCAGGCGCCAGACGTCCTTGCGCACGAGCTTCTCGGTCGGGCCGATCGAGGCGCCGCCGCGATCGAGGGTGATGCCCTCCTCGAAATGCAGATGGATCGGGTGGTCCCAGCCCGTGCCCCCGTTCACGAGCGTCCAGTACTCGACCTCGCCGGGCTTCGGCACGAGGGCGCCGATCCGGTTGGCGTTCAGCGAATGGGCCGCCTGCCCGTTGATCTTCACGGCCCAGGGGAAGGATTCGATGGTCCCGCATTCGGGGATGCACTGGCCGGTCTTCGGGTCGCGGGAATCGCCGCCGCCCGACCGGTTGAACTCGATGACGCGCTCGCGCACGGGGGCGACAACCGGGATCTGGGTTGTCAGCGTCCTGAGGCCGCCCTTCCAGTCCGAGGTCGAGAAATCGGCGCTCGGGTCGGCCTCGAGCCCCGTATAGGTGCGGCTCGGGTCGTCGACGCTCTTGATGCCGCCCCTGCGGACGCGGAACTCCATGATCGGGCCGACGCAAGGGTCGGCGGCCACGCCCTTCAGGGCGTTCGACATGGAGACGGCCCCGTCGGGCTTCATGCCGCTCGTCTGCTGCAGCAGGTTGACGAGGTAGACGCTGTCGCCGTCGGCGAAGGCCGAGAAGTCGATGACAATGTCGTAGCGCTCGGCGACGCCCTGCTCCTCCATCTCCATCAGCTGGACCGGATTCACGAGCAGATTGCCGTCGTTGGCGATGAACCAGAACGGCACCGTCGTGCCGGACGAGAAGGTGCGGGAGTTGTTCACCGCCACCGCGAGCTTGATGAAGCGCGACATCGACGCGTTGAGGATGCGGAAGCGATAGCGGCGCGGCAGCACCTCCATGTAGGGGTAGTAGCTCCCGTTGACGGCCAGCATGTCGCCGAGGAAGCCGTCCGTGTCGAAGATGTCGAAGAAGAGCTGCCCGTCCTTGTCGAAGGCCGGGTTGGTGACCGCGAGGTTCACGTCGAAATCCTGGTTGCCCCAGGGCAGCGAATCGCCGCTGGGCAGGAGCAGGTTCACGCCGTCGACGACGCTGGTGCAGGCCCGGTCCGGGCCGCTGTAGTAGTTGCACAGGGCGAAGTTGCCCTTGTGCACGTTCTCCGCCGTGAAGAAGAACCGGTGGTCGTGGAACCAGAGCGTGCCCTGCAATTCCCGATAGTCACCCTCGACCATCACGAGACCGGTCCCGTCGTCTGGGCCGGAGGCCTTCCTCTGGTAGTTCGGGTCGTTGAAGGCGCGAATATTGGGCATGTCCCGCCGCGCCAGCGTCGTCCCCCAGTGATAGTCGTAGAACGTCCCGGGGAAGTGGTAGGCGTTGCAGGCGCCGTCGCTCTCGGCGCCGTTATGCGCGTTGTGGAAGTGGGTCGAGATCTCGTTGCGGCCGAAGCCCCCGTTCTGGGTGCGGTCGACGGGCAGGTCGTTGTAGATGCGCGTCAGCAGCGGCTCGCCGTAGCGGGCCTTGATCAGGCAGGGCGCGCCGTAGCCGAGGCGGGAGCCGGAATTCGAGCCCCGCCAACCCGCTTGGCGCGGCCCGAACGACCACATCGCGTTCGCGTTCTGCGCCGGCATCTCGTTGCAGTACTTGGTGCTCGACCGGCACTGCCCGAGGGACATGATGTAGCCGACCTTCGGGAAGAGGTCGCGGTTCGCGCTCGTCGGGTCCTTGGACCAGCGCTGATGGGCGAAGAACTCGCCCGGCGGGCGGCCCTCGCAGGGGCCGCGGCCGGTGAGCGGGTTCGACAGCCGCTGCCAGTTCGCGCCCTTCTTCGACCACTCGTCGTGGTAGGAGAGGCGCCGGCCCGGCATCTCGTTGGCGTAGGGCCGGCCGTTCGGATCCATCCAGAGCACGTCGTCGCTGCCCGCCGCGGCCACGAGCGGGATGCGCGGCTGCACGACAGCGCGGTTGAGCGGCTCGTGGAATTTCTGCGCGCCGAAGAGGGGGCTTGCCGGGGTGCCGGTCGGCACGGCGGCGTAGGCGCTGCGCACGAAGGGGCTGAGGCCGTGCTTGGCCGCGATCAGGCCGCTCGCACCGTAGATCCCCCAGCGGAACATGTCGCGCTTGGTGATCTCGCCATGCGAATGCGCCTTGACGATCTCGAGCCTGTTTTCGCGGGCGCGCTCGGCTTCCTGCATACGGATCCGAGAAGTCGTTTTACGGTCGAGAAACATGGCATTCGTTCCCGCAGAACTGGGATGATCCGATGTTACCGAGCCCGGTGCGCCCGAATACCAACCAAGGACCAGCTGTTCGCGGGGCCTAGGTCCTACATCCGTTCGGACCTTGGTCTGATCCGGCATCCGTCCCGGAATCGCGCGGGCCCCGCACCGGCACGGGGTGCCGGCGCGAGGCCCGAAGATCGTCCCCCGATGCGCGTCCGGCCCCCCGCGCCGGCGCGTCGACGGCTCTCAATGGCCGACGAGGTTCGAGCGGTTGTAGGCGAGGAGCGCCGCCTGCACGCGGTTCCGCACGTTGAGCTTGTCGAGGATGATCGTCAGGTAGTGCTTGACCGTCTTCTCGCTGATCTCCAGGCGGCCGCCGATCTCCTTGTTGCTCAGGCCCTCGGCCAGCAGCGTGAGGATCTGCTCCTCGCGGCCAGTGAGGCTGGAGAAGGGCGTCGGCTCGGGCTTAGAGGCGGCGGGGCGGGGCCGGGCGAACAGGCGGGCGGCCAGCGCCGGCGTGACGTAGCGCTCGCCGCGGTGGATCACCTTGACCGATTGCACCAGTTCCGGCCCGCTCACGCCTTTCAGGACGTAGCCCCAGGCCCCGCCCTGCATCGCCGAGCAGACATGCTGGTCGTCGACGATGCTCGTGAGCATCAGGATCTTCACGTCCGAGCAGTGGGCGACCAACGTCTCGACCGCCTCCGCGCCGCCGCCCAGCATCCCGATGTCGAGGATGACGACGTTCGGCTTCAGGGCGACCGCGAGCCGGAACGCGTCCGAGGCGGAAGCCCCCTCGCCGACGACCGTGATGTCGGCCTCGGCGTTCAGGGTGTAGGCCACCCCGGCGCGGAACAGCGGATCGCTGTCGATGATGACCACTTGGATCTCGGACACCTTCAACCCCCTGATCTATCGGAGTTGCGCAGAGCATGGGCGGCCGCGGCCGGTTCAGAACCGGCCCGAACGCTCCGATCGTCTGACCACTCTCGTCCTGCTTAATCGGACCCGCGCCGGCTCGTCGCGACGCGCCGACGGCGCGCCGTCACGGCCAGCCGCAATGCCGCGGACCTGTCCGCGCCACCCCCGAAAGCCGCCTCCCGTAAGCCCGCGCCGATGCCCGCCCGCAGGCGGCTCAACAGGTCTGCGACAATCTTCGGAAGGTGCCTGCTCATGGGTCTCGGCCGTACTTCGATTGCTACTTAAGTAATTCGCGCGCCATTCCCTGAGTTTCTTGTTCTTCTGCAGAGGATCCGACGCAGATCCACTGCACGTCCGATGTGCTGAGGCAATCCAAGAATTTTTGCAATAATTTTTTGTAATTAGACCTGTTTAGTACCCCTCTTCGGAAGGTTAGGTTTTCCGTGCGCGACCGTACCGGTCCGTCGGGCGGCTCGCTTGATCAAGGTTAAGCAAGATGACCCCGAGCCTCTGTCCACAGGGCCCTCGCAGGCGGATCCGGGCCGAATCAGGGGCGCGACGGCCCTCTTCGATTCGCCCCCGCGCCGCGCGGCGGCGACGAACCGGCATTTACGTTGATGCAAGGATTCCGTGGGCCGGACGTTTTCGAGGCCGCGAGCCGAGCCGCGAAGCGTCCTTCGGAAGAGCGGTTCCGACCCCGGATTCGGGTCGGCGGCCTGCGCCCGCATCCGCTAACATGTGCGGCGGCCGAGGCGGGGGATTCCGGACATGGCAGCAGGGCCGACGGGAGAGCGGGCGGATCCGAGCCTGTGCAGCAACGAAATGCTCCGGCAGGCGATGCGCAGCCTTGGCCAGATCTACGATGACGCCCTGGCGCCGAGCGGCCTGCGTGCCACGCAGCACGGGCTGCTCGCGAGCGTCGCGCGCCTCGGAACTCCGACGATGGGCGAACTCGCCGAGAGCCTCGTGATGGATCTGTCGGGTCTCGGGCACACCCTGAAGCCGCTCACGCGCGACGGATACCTCCGCCTCGTGCCGGACCTGCACGACCGCCGGGCGCGACGGGTCAGTCTCACCGATCTCGGGCGCGCGAAGCTCGGCGAGACCACGGCCCTGTGGAGCGGGGTGCAGGGCCGGTTCGAGGCGGCTTTCGGGCCGGAGCGCGCGGCCGAGCTTCGCGCGGTGCACGCCCTTCTCGCCTCCCGCGCCTTCCGGGAGCGGGTCGCGAGCGCGGCCAGCCGGGGGTGAGGGCGCCGACGACCTCAACCCGTTCGGGAGAGGGCGCTCCGCCCCGCGCGGGCGTCTCTGGAGGCCCGCTCAAGCCTCACTAGCGCCGCCGCGGCCGGTCATCGTCATCGTCGTCGTCATCCTCGATGTCCCGCCGCCGCTGATCGCGCCTCATCTCGCGGCGGGCGTCTTCCCGGTCCAGATCGCGCTCCCGTTCCCGGCGGCTCCGAAGGTCGATGTTCGGGCCGCCGGGACCGATGTCGATCGATTGCGCGTGCAACGGCGGTGCGCTGGACAGGCCGATCGCGATCAGCGATCCGGCAAGCAGGTATCTCATGGGTCGATCCCTCCTGGGGCTCAACGGCCTCGCGCGGCGAAAGCCGGCGCGACACCGTGATGGTAGGGGGGGCGAGCCGCACGGCAACGGGTCGCGGTTCGCGTTCGCACCGGTCTGCCCGTCAGCCCGGCTGCTCGCAGGCGCGTGGGTCGGCGCGGTCCGCGACCAGCGAGACGGCCCAGATCGCGAATCCCCCCAGCGCCAGGGCGACGCCGACGAAGCCCGTCGCGGGCAGGCCGAGCCCGTGCGCGATGGCGAGGCCCGCCAGCCAGGGGCCGAGGGCGTTCGCGAAGTTGAAGGCGGAGTGGTTGAGGGCCGCCGCCAATGTCTGCGCGTCCTCCGCGACGTCCATCAGCCGCGTCTGCAGGATGGTGGCGAGACCGCCGCCGCAGCCGATCAGGAACACGACGGGGGCGAGCGTCCAGAGGCTCCCCACGGCGAACGGGTAAAGGGCCAGAGCCGCCGCGCTCCAGACGAGGGTGAGGCCCGCCGCCGGCATCAGGGCGCGGTCGGCCGCCCAGGCGCAGGCGAGGTTGCCGACCGTGAGGCCGAGCCCGAACACGGCGAGCATGCCAGGGATCGCGGCGGGCGAGGCGTGCGTTACGGAGAGCAGGGTGGAGGCGAGATAGGTGTAGACGGAGAACAAGCCGCCGAAGCCGATCGCCCCCGTGGCGAGCGTCAGCCAGACCTGCCCGCGGCGCAGCGCGCCGAGCTCGCGCAGCGCGCTGGCGCCCGGGGCGACGGCACCGAGCGGCGCGAACAGCCGCACCAGGATCGCGGTGAGCAGCGCGAGAAGTGCCACGAGGCCGAAGCTCCAGCGCCAGCCGGCGAGCTGACCGATGGCGTTGGCGAGCGGCACGCCGACGACCGTCGCGATGGTGAGGCCGGCAATGACGCGGGAGACCGCCTGGCTCCGCCGCTCCCGCGGGACGAGCGCGGCGGCCACCAGCGCCGCCACGCCGAAATAGGCGCCGTGCGGCAGGCCGGCGAGGAAGCGGAACAGCAGCATCGTGCCGTAGCTCGGTGCCAGCGCCGAGAGGCCGTTGCCCAGGGCGAACAGCACCATCAGGCCGATGAGGAGCGTGCGCCGCGCGACTCGTGCGGCCAGCACCGCGATCACGGGGGCGCCCACCACCACACCCAGCGCGTAGGCGCTGATGACGTGGCCGGCGGTCGGTTCGTCGATGCCGAGATCCGGCGCGAAGTCGGGCAGCAGGCTCATCGCGGCGAACTCGGTCGTGCCGATCGCGAAGCCGCCCATGGCGAGCGCCAGCAGCACGAGGGTCGGGTGGCTCCCCTCGGCTGCCGCTCTCGCCACGGTCGCGGAAGGGCGGGCCGAGGGCTCGCTCAGGATCGCTCGGTCGGTCAATGCGTCGTCTCGCTTCGATCTCACGGGTGCCGGCTGACAGCTCGGGCCCACCTCGCCGGCTCGGGTGGGCCGGTGCGGCGAGGCTCTGCTGCATCTGCTCAGTTCGACGCTGCAGTGCGGCAAGCAGATCGGGACATAGGTCCCGAGGTCGGGCGGGGCGAGGGCGCCACGCTCGGCTCAGGTCTTCGCGGCGGGCATGGCCGCGGGAAAGCCCGATCCCGGATGGGGGGCCTCCGGCGCGTGCCGGTCCGGCGTCATTCGGGCAGCGCGAAGACCGTGAGTTGCTCGCCCGCCGCCGTATCGTGGGAGAGGGCCGCATATCCGCCGACCGCGCCGGATCCGTCGGCCGGGTCGGTCAGGCCCGCGGCAAGGCCGCTCCCCGCCCAGCCGCCGATTCCGGAGAGCACCGCCACGTATTGCCGGCCGCGATGGCGATCGGTGGTGACGTTCCCGACGATGCCGGACGGCGTCTTGAAGCGGTAGAGCTCCCGCCCGGTGCTGGCGTCGACGGCCTTCAGATAGCCTTCGGGCGCCCCGTAGAACACGAGGCCGCCCGCCGTGGCGAGCGCCCCCGACCAGACCGAGAAGGGCTCGGGGTTCGACCACGCGATCCGGCCGCGCGCACCGTCCCAGGCGATGAAGGCGCCGGTCCGCTCCTCGCCCGCCGGCGGGTGCAGGCTCAGCGTGGAGCCGACATAGGGCTGGCCCGGCACGTAGGTCACGCGGAAGGGCACCGGCCATCGGCGCAGCGTGCCGCGAGGTCAACCGGACCGGCTGCAGGATCGCGTCGCCCCGAGCGCGTCGCCGCGACCGACGTGTTCGGGGAGGCAGAGGCTCAAGGTCGCGCAGCCACGTCCGAGCCTCGGTGCCATGCCGCACGAAATCAGTACAGATCGCGGATCGGACTTTGGTCCGAAAAACAATCCGACCTTAGTCCGGCGTCGTTCGGACTTTACGTCCTGAATATCTCTTCAGAAAAATTGTATCCGATCATCAAGAATACTTTCTTCCTTCTCAAGGGAACGGCGGAACGAGGCTGAGTCCTCGGCCGCCCGAGATGGCGCACGCACGCCGGAGGCGACGGGTCATGGTTACATTGACGCGCTGGGGCAACACGCTCACCGACCAACTCAACGGCTTCAAGGTGGCCCAGACGACGGCCGTCGAGGATCAAGTCTCGGCCGCGGACAATGCCACCGATTTCTTCGCGGTCGCCTATCGTTCGACCGAGGCCGGCGGCGCCACGAGCATCTGGCTGAAGGCGCTCAACGCGGGCGGCGGCCTCTTCGACCAGGGATTGCTCAAGATCAGCACCGGACCGGGCATCGTCTCGCGGCCCGTGGTCGCGGGCGCGGGCGATGGGTTCGCGGTCGCCTACGAGTCGCGCTCGGCCCTCGGCGAGCCTGCCGACGTCAAGGTCCGCTTCGTCGGCGCGGTCGGGCTCGTGCCCGGCGAACTGACCCTCGGCTCGGCGGAGGACGACGATCACGGGGCGGTCGTCGCGGGATTCCAGAACGCGCGGGAGAACGCGGACAAGACGGTCGATGCCAAGACGATCCTGTCCACCGGGTTCAACGTCGCCTGGATCGCCACGCCCAAGACCCTGCCGGCCGGTGCCGACGCCCGCTACGGCGCGGTGAAGTTCCAGCGCTACGCGATCGATCCGACGAATCCGGACGGCGTGGCCCCCAAACCCGCCGGTCTCGACGGGGTCGTCGGCGGCACGGACGGCGACGCCGTCCTGACGCTCGCCGCAAGCGGGCGCAACGTCGCCATGACGAGCCTCCACGACGGCGAGAGCGTGATCGCCTGGATCGACCCGAACAACCACGTCCGGTTCGCGATCTTCGACGCCGACGGCTCGCAGAACGACATCCGCTTCAACCCGAACGCGGCCGGCGCGGGCGGGACGCTCGCCTCCGACGCCGCGGCGATGGACACCCTCGTCGATGCCATGCTCGGCACCGCGAATGCGGCGAGCAAGCTCGTGATCGCGAACATCGCGGGCACGACCGATTTCGTGATCGCTTGGGTCGAGACCGTGAACGGGATCACCTCGGTCGTCGCGCAGGTTTTCGCCGCCGGCCCGGTCGCGAACACCTGGACGGTCGATGCCGCCCGCGAGATCCGCTACGACCTGCCCGGCACTTTCGGCGGCACCTTCAGCATCGCCGGCCTCGGCGAGGGCACCTCGCAACTCGTGCTCACCTACGGGGTCACGAATTCCGACAGCACGACCGACGTGGTCTCGGTCGCGTTCGCGACGGACGGGACGCACAGCTCCGCCTCGACCGTCTTCCAGGGCGTCACCAGACCGGACGGCTTCGCCTCGACGGGACTCGCCGGCGACCGCGCCGTCATCGTCGGCAGCAACGGCGACGTGACCGCGCAATTCCTCGACACCCGCGACTACCTGGGACCGCCCTTCTTCCAGGAGGGCGACCGCCACCGCGCGGACGGCCGCGTCGACGCCAAGGTCGACACGATGATCGGCACGAGCTTCGACGACGACCTGCGCCCCGGCCTCGCCGCCGACACCGTCTGGGCCGGCTCGGGCGACGACCTGATCGAGGGCAGCGTCGGCAGCGACGCCATCCACGGCGGCGCCAACGGCTCGAAGGGCGATACGGTCTGGTACACCGGCCTGCAGAGCGCCTACAGCGTCAAGAAGAATGCCGACGGCTCGCTCAGCGTCGCCCACAACGGCGGCACCGAGGGGCCGGACACGCTCTGGGACGTCGAGCACATTGCCTTCAACGTGCATGTGAAGGCGGACGGCACCCTCGACCGCAGCCAGCAGACGATCCTCGACCTCGCCACCGACGTGCAGCCGCGCTCGGATTCCCCCTCGCACTGGGGCAACACCAACGCGGACCTGAACGGCTTCCAGGTCGATGCGGCGACGAGCGACCAGAGCCGGCCGGCCATCGCCGACAATTTCGGCGAGGTCTTCGGCGTGGCCGCGCTTGCGGGCACGGGCGCGGGCACGCAGGTGCGGCTCCAGCTCTACAACCACGACGGGACGCCGGACGCCTTCCTGCCCCTGCCCATGCGGCTCGACGACGGCAGCGGCACCATCAGTGCGGGTACCGGCGTCGCCCTCGTCGGATGGGGCGACGGCTACGAGGCGGTCTGGGGCGAGGCGACGAGCGACGGCGTGCGCCTCGCCGCCCGCTTCCTCGGGCCGGCGAGCATCATCGGCAACGAGGTCAAGCTCGGCCTCGGCGGCCCGCCCGCGGCTGGGCAGGTCGTCGACCAGCACAGCGTGGCGATGGCGGGCTACGAGAAGGTCGTCACCCTCGATGCTGCGGGCAAGCCGCTCGACGTCCGCACCGGCTTCAACATGCTCTGGGTCGAGACCGACCGCGCCGGTTCGCATGCGGCCGGCAACGGGGCTTTGGGCCACGTCTATTTCCAGCGCTACGAGGTGCAGGCGACCGCGGACGGCGCCTCCTTCCAGGAGCCGAAGGCCGCCGGCCTCGACGGGCAGGCCGACGCGACGCTCGCAGAGGGCGCATCGGGATCGGGGCCGAACAATGCCGTCTTCGAACTGACGGGCGGCGCCCTCGGGCGCGACCCGAGCGTCGCGGTGGCGCATGACGGCGAGAGCGTGATCTCCTGGATCGAGCGCGACGGGACGGGGCAGGACCGCCTGCGCGTCCGCCTCCTCGACCAGAACGGCGCCTTCATCGAAGGCGTCGCCCTACCCGACGGCGTCGCCGTGGCGAATGGCCAGCTCGCCCGCGCGGTCGCCCTCGGTGCCGGCAATTTCGGCCTGTTCTGGGTTGCCGATGCCGGCAACGGCGATCTCGTCGTCCTCGGGCAGACCTTCGTCCTCGGCGGCGCGCCGGGCACCTTCGTGGCGGGCGAGATCGTCGAGGCGGGCCGGCTCGGCAAGGCGTCGGTCTCCGGCGGCCCCGGCTTCACGGGCGAGTTCAACGTCGTCGGACTCGGCGAGGACAATGACGGCGGCGTCGTCACCTACAGCGTCTTCGAGAACGGCCAGACCGCCATCAAGGCGTTCAACTTCGACGGGGGCGCCAACGGCTTCGGCCACGCTGTCACCCTCAACACCGCGACGGGGCTGACCGAGAAGGGCCACGGCATCGCGGGCCTCGTCAGCGACAGGGCCGTCGTCGTCTGGAACGAGGTCTCGGCCGGCGACAGCGACATCAGGGTCCAGATCATCGACACCCGCGAGGGGCCGCAAGAGATCTTCGGGGACCTCGTGCGACCGGACGGCACGACGCAGGCGCGCCGCGACCTCATCGTCGGCACCGTCAACGACGACTTCATCAACGGCCAGGGTCTCGACGACACGATCCAGGCCGGGATGGGCAGCGACACCGTCATCGGCGGGGCCGGCAATGACCATCTCGACGGCGGCCAGGAGCGCCTCGGCGACACGCCCGGCCACGGCACCGACGACGACGTGGCGGTCTATTCGGGCACCCGGGCCCAGTATTCGGTGACCCTCAACGGCGACGGCAGCTTCACCGTCAAGGACATGCGCAACCCGCGCGAGCCCGCCACCAATGCGGGCCCCGACGGGCGCGACGTCGTCAAGGATTTCGAGCACCTGAAATTCGCCGACGGCGCCGTCGACATGACGGCCTTCCTTCCGCTTGCGCCGAACGCCTTCGTGCCCCCGACGCCGGACGGCACCTACGCCGTCCGTCCCTGGGGCCCGCATGCCGACACGGGCGACTTCATCGTCAACGACGGCGCCCTGCGCAATCCGGCCGGCACCGCGATCGCCAATCCGCGGGCCGGGCTGCAGCACGACCCCGTCGCGGTCGCGATGCAGGACAATTACGCCTTCCTGTGGGTGGAGGACGATGGCGCGGGCGGCCGCAGCCACCTCTACCTGAAGGCCTACACCTCGCTGGGCGAGGCCGATGCCGCCTTCGGCATCGGCGCGGGCGCGGCGGGCGTCATCCGCCACGAACTCGGCGACGGCACCGGCCTCATCGCCCACGTGGCGGCGAACGTCGCGGGTGATCTCGGCGTCGCGGCGGCCTGGGAAGAGACGGCGAGCCCCGGCGCGACGAGCCGGATCAAGGTCGGCTTCGTCTCGGCACTCACCGGCAATCTCGGCGAGATCGCGGTGCAGGATCACGGAACCGGCGCGCAGACCGGGGCCTCGGTCGCGGGCTACGAACTCCTCGACGCCAACAACAAGACCGCCGAGTTCGGCTTCAACGTCGCCTACGGCCAGGGCGGGCGGATCTACGTCGACCGCTTCGTTCTGCAGACGGGTACGGCCGGGCCCGAAGTGCTGCCGGGCTCAAGCCTCGGCTCCTCGGTCGATCTCGGCGCGGGCAGGGGCGCCTCGACCGCGATGCTGCATGACGGCCAGCTCGTGACGAGCTGGATCGACGACCAGGGCCGCGCCCAGTACGCGATCCTCGATCCCGCCAGGATCGGCACGGGCGCCGACCCGATCCTCGCCCGTTCGCCCGCGGGCGGCGACGGCGCCGCAACGGCCCAGGCGATCGTCGGCGTGGGCTTCAACTTCATCTTGGTCAAGCAAGACGCTGGCGGCCTCGTCACGGCAACGATCCACAACGCCACCGGCGACCCGCTCGGCAGCCTCGATGCGCCCCTGATGCTCACGGGTCTTGCCCCGGGCGCGACCTTCCAGGTGGTGCCGACCGCCGCCGAGCAGGGCTTCGCGATCTACTGGCACGACGCAGCCGCCCATCAGGTGAAAGGGCAGGTCTACGACGCGGCCGGCATCCATCTCGGCGGCATCTTCGACGCCTTCCCGGACGGGTCCACCACCCTCGGCGTGCCGGGCGTGGATCCGAGCTTCTCCTTCTCCGTCGCGGGGCTGGAGGACGGGCGCCAGATCGTGGCGGCCGAGGGCAGCGCCACCGCCGGCGCCACCGAGCAGGACATCGTCGGCCAGATCCTCGACACCCGTCAGCCCGGCAACCTGATCATCGGGCCGCGCGAGGGCGCGCCCCGCGACGTGATCAGCGGTACGGCGGGCGACGACATTATCGACGGGCGCGCGCTCGCCGACGAATTGCACGGTGCGGGCGGCAACGACCTGATCCTCGGCGGCAGCGAGAACGACCTCCTGTTCGGCGACACGGGCGACGACATCCTGATCGGCGGCAGCGAGAACGACACGCTCTCGGGCGGAGACGGGGACGACCTCCTCATCGGCGGCTTCGGGATCGACGACCTCGACGGGAATGCCGGCAGCGACACCGTCTCGTATCGCGGCGAGGTGGCCCGCTTCCTGATCGATCTCCTCGGCGGCCCCACGCCGGCGGACGGCACCACGCGCTCGAACCGCGATCCGAATACGGGGGCGACGAACGCGGCCTTCCAGGCCGAGGACACGCTCCACAACATCGAGAACGCGGTCGGAGGCGAGGCGGCGGACGAGATCCGCGGCACCAATGGCGCCAACGTGCTCGAGGGTCGGGGCGGCGACGACATCATCGACGGCCGCCTCGGCGACGACACGGCCGTCTTCAGCGGCAAGCGCGCCGACTACGACATCACGCAGGATGCGAGCGGCACCATCATCGTCAAGGGCGCCCGCGGCGACGGCCTGGCCGACGGCAGGGATACGGTCTCGAACGTCGAGCATTTCCGCTTCACGGACGGCGACTTCACGGTCCAGCAGCTCTTCAACACGAATACGGGCGGCGGAGGCACCGGCACGCCGAAGATCACCTTCGGCACGAACAGCCCGAGCGTCCTCGAGAATACCGAGCACGCCAGCATCACCACGCTCACGACGAGCGGCTTCCCGACCGGCACACCCGTCCTGAGCCTCGTGAGCAACCCCGGCGGCCTCTTCGCGATCGAGAACGGCGTCCTCGTCGTGGCTCCGACCAAGGCCCTCGATTACGAGACCGCCCGGACCTACAGCCTCGTCGTCCAGGCCCGCACCGCCGATGGAACGACGGCGACCGCGACGCTCAACCTCGCGGTCGGCGATGTGAACGAGGCCGCGACGACGCTGACCGCCGCCGGCACCGGCACGAACGGCGCCCTGACGGTCCTCGAGAATTCGCCCGGCGGCACCCTCGTCGCCAAGCTCGCGGCGAACGATCCGGATGTCGGGGACAGTCTCGTCTACACGCTCGGCGGGACCAACGCGGCCCTGTTCCAGATCGTCGGCAACGAGCTTCAGGTGAAGGCCGGCGCCCTGATCGACTATGAGACGGGGCCGCGCAACCTCAGCGTTGACGTCACCGTCCGGGATGGGGCGGGCCACACCCTGACCCAGACCTTCGGGGCCATCGCGATCGGAAATGTCAGCGGCAATTTCACGGGCACGGCGGCGAATGAGACCTTCGCCGGCACCTCCGAGGAGGACACGATCCGCGCGGGCGGCGGCAACGACGTGCTCAACGGTCAGGCCGGCGACGACCAGCTCTTCGGCGAGGCCGGCACCGACCGGCTCGACGGCGGGCTCGGCGCCGACCGGATGGACGGGGGCGCCGGCAACGATACCTTCGTGGTCGACAACGTCGGCGACGTGGTCATCGAGGGGGCGAACGGCGGCACCGACACGGTCGAATCCGCGATCAGCTTCAGCCTCGCCGCCCTGCCCAACGTCGAGAACGTGACGCTGACGGGTAGCGCCAGCATCAACGCCACCGGCAATGGCGGCCAGAACGTGCTGTTCGGCAATTCGGGCAACAACGTCCTCGACGGCGGCGCCGACCGCGACGCGATGACGGGCGGCGACGGCAACGACACCTACGTCGTCGACAACACGGGCGACGTCGTCACCGAGACGAACGCCAACGCCGCGGGCGGGATCGACACCGTGCTCGCCTCCGTGAACTACCGGCTCACCAACAACGTCGAGAACCTGACGCTGACGGGCAATGCCCAGACCGGACAGGGCAACGCGCTGGCCAACGAGCTGCGCGGCAATGCCCAGAACAACACCCTCGACGGCGATCTCGGCAATGACAGGCTGTTCGGTTTCGCCGGCAGCGATACGCTCCGCGGCGGCGAGGGCAACGACTTCCTCGCAGGCGGGGCGGGCAACGACACCCTCACCGGCGGGAACGGCAACGACGTCTTCGACTTCGAGATCGGGACCGGGCGGGACACGGTGACGGATTTCCGCAACGGCCAGGACCGGGTCGACGTCAGCGCCTTCCTGCACACGGGCACGGAGCTCAACGCCTACCTCAGCGGGACGCGCGCGTCCGGAAACTACGTGACGGCGGCGGGCAACAACGTCGAGCTGCACCATCTCGCCAACGGGGTCGACGAAGTGCTCGTGCTCACCGGCGTCACGCGGGCGCAGATCGACGCGAGCGATTTCCTGATCGGGTAGGCGGCCACGGGCGGGGGCCTCGGGCCCTCGCCCTCCAGACCATATTCCCATTTCCGCCGCTTTGGCGTGGCACTCCGGTTGCTTGCCCGGTCGTAGCGGCGGAGGGGATGCCCGTGCGAAAGATTCCTCCCGGCGTCGGGCCGAAATTCCCGCAGGTGGTGGTCCTCGTCGGGGCCACCGGCGACCTCGCGCGGCGCAAGCTCCTGCCGGGCCTGTTCCATCTCTGCAGCGCGGGCTTCATCCCCGAGTGCCGCATCGTCGGCGTCTCCCTCGACGATCTCGATGCGGCGGCCTTCCGGCGCCTCGCCCGGGAGGCGGTCGACCTGTTCTTCGTCCGCCCCGTCGACGAGGCGGCCTTCGCGGCCTTCGCCGAGATGCTCGACTACGTGCCGCTCTCCGGCGGCGCCCCGGCGCTCAGGGAGGCGGTGGAGCGGGCGGAGGCCACGATCGGTGCCGAGAGCCGGCGCCTCCACTATCTCAGCGTCCCGCCCGCGGCCGCGCTCCCGGTGGTGCGTCTTCTCGGCGAGGCGGACCTCGTCGCGCGCTCGCGGATCATCATGGAGAAGCCGTTCGGGACGGATCTCGAGAGCGCGCGCCTCCTCAACCGGATGCTCCACGAGGTCTTCCCCGAGGATCAGATCTTCCGGATCGACCACTTCCTCGGCAAGGAGCCGGCGCAGAACATCCTCGCCTTCCGCTTCGCCAACGGCCTGTTCGAGCCGATCTGGAACCGCAACTTCATCGACCACGTGCAGATCGACGTGCCCGAGACCCTGGGTCTCGGGCAGCGCGGCGCCTTCTACGAGGCGACGGGGGCCTATCGCGACATGGTGGTGACCCACCTGTTCCAGATCCTCGGCTTCATGGCGATGGAGCCGCCGACCTCGCTCGAGCCGCTGCCGATCAGCGAGGAGAAGAACAAGGTCTTCCGCAGCATGGTGCCGATCGACCCGCGCGACGTCGTGCGCGGCCAGTACAACGGCTACCGTGCGGAGGAGGGCGTCGATCCGGAATCGGATACCGAGACCTTCATCGCCCTCAAATGCGCGATCGACAATTGGCGCTGGGCCGGGGTTCCGTTCTTCCTGCGCACCGGCAAGCGCCTCGCGGAAGGGCAGCGCATCATCTCGATCGCCTTCCGCGAGCCGCCGAAGAGCATGTTCCCCGTGGGCTCCGGCGTGGGCGCGCAGGGGCCCGACCATCTCACCTTCGATCTCGCGGACGCGACCAAGATGTCGCTCTCCTTCTACGGAAAGCGCCCCGGGCCGGGGATGCGGCTCGACAAGCTGAGCCTGCAATTCGCTATGCGCGACACGGGCATGCTCGGCGAGGTGCTGGAAGCCTACGAGCGCCTGATCCTGGACGCGATGCGGGGCGACCACACGCTGTTCACCACCGCGGACGGCATCGAGCGCCTGTGGGAGGTCTCGACGCCGCTCCTCGAAGCGCCGCCGCCGGTGCGCCTCTACGAGCCGGGCTCCTGGGGGCCGAAATCGATCCACCAGCTCGTGGCACCCCATGCCTGGCGCCTGCCCTTCGAGCGCTCCTGGCGCGACCCGGATGCGCACGGGGCTTGAGCCGGGCGCGGGTCGCCTCTCCCGGATGGGAGAGGTGGCGCACGCCCAGGCCGCAAGCGCCCGGTCGAGACGTCGAGATCAGCCGTCGAGCCTCGCGAGGAGCGCCGCGCCCGTCGCGCTCACCGCGTAGCGCGTGCGCTGCGTCCGGGCATCGCGATCGGAGACCGCCAGGAGAGCCGCCGGGCCGGCCAGCGTCGCGAGCGCCCGTAGCACGAGGGCGTGCGCGATGCCGAAGACGCGGGCGAAGGTCAGGCTGTCTGCCGCCAGCCCCAGGCGCAGGCCCGCGAGGATCCCGGCCTCCAGCAGGGCCAGATCCGGCCGCAGGTCGGCGATCCGGTCGGTCTCGGCCAGGAACGTCTCGGCGTCGGCGGGCGGGGCGCTCATGCCGCCACCGCCCGCGGGCGGACCCGCACGAGCACCGATTTCGAGGTCGGCGTGTCCGAGTGCTCGCCGAAGCTCGACAGGGGCACCAGCACGTTGAGCTCGGGGTAATAGCCGGCGAGGCTGCCCCGCGGCATGTCGAACGGCACGAGACGGAAATCCGTCGCCACCCGCTCGACCCCGTCCTCGTGCGCGCAGACGAGATCGACCCGCTCGCCGGCCCGGGCGGTGAGCTCGGCCAGATCGTCTGGATGCGCGAAGACCACCTGACGCTCGCCGTAGACGCCGCGATAGCGGTCGTCGAGGCCGTAGATCGTGGTGTTGTACTGGTCGTGCGAGCGGAAGGTCTGCAGGACGAAGGTGTCGCCTGCCCTGCTCGCGCGCTGATGCTCGGTCTCGCCCGGGAGCGGGTCGGCCGAGAAGGTCGCCCGCCCGCCCGCCGTGTCGAAGACGCGCTCGGCCGCGAGGTTGCGCAGCTTGAAGCCGCGCGGGCGCCGGACACGCTCGTTGAAGCGCGAGAAGCCCGGGATCGTGTCGGCAATCAGGTCGCGGATCCGGTCGTAATCGTCCGCGAGCCCCGCCCAGTCGACCCGTTCCGAACCCACGGTCGCGGCCGCCATCCCGGCGATGATGCCGATCTCCGAGCGCAGCTCCGGCGAGGCCGGCTTGTTGATGCCGCCCGAGCCGTGGACCATGCTCATCGAATCCTCGACGGTCACGATCTGCGTCTTGCCCCGGCTGTTGCGGTCGATCTCGGTCCGGCCGAGGCAGGGGAGGATATAGGCGATCTGCCCCGGCAGCAGGTGGGAGTGGTTGAGCTTCGTCGCGATGTGGACGGTGAGCCTGCATCCGGCGAGGGCCTTGGCCACCACGGCGCTGTCCGGCGTCGCGCGGGCGAAGTTCCCGCCGAGCCCGATGAAGGCCTTGGCCGAGCCGTCGAGCATCGCCCGGATCGCGGCCAGAACGTTGTGGCCGTCCCGGCGGGGCGCCTCGAACCCGAAGCGGCGCTCCAGCGCGTCGAGGAGGGCCGCCGGCGGCCGCTCGTTGATGCCGACCGTGCGGTCGCCCTGCACGTTCGAGTGGCCGCGCACGGGGCACAAGCCCGTTCCGGGACGCCCGATATGCCCGCGCAGGAACATCACGTTGGCGATCTCGCGGATCGTCGCGACGGAGTGGCGGTGCTGCGTCACGCCCATCGCCCAGGTGGCGATCACCGTGTCGGCTCCGAGATAGACCTCGGCCGCGGCCTCGATCTCGTCCCGGCTCAATCCCGACTGGTCGAGGATCGCCGCCCAGGCGGTCGCCTCGACGGCGTCCCGATACGCCTCGAAGGCGGAGGTGTGCTGGCCGAGGAAGGCGTGGTCGAGCAGGGACGGGCGGCCCGCCGCGATCTCGGCCTCGTCCCGCGCGAGGACCACCTTGGCGATGCCGCGGAAGAATGCCATGTCGCCGCCGAGGCGCGGCTGCAGATAGTGGCTCGCGATCGGCCGGCTCGCGCCGCGCAGCATCTCCACCGTGTTCTGAGGATCGGCGAAGCGCTCGAGCCCCCGCTCGCGCACGGGGTTCAGCACGACGACGCGGGCGCCCCGCTCGGCGGCGCGGCGCAGGTCGCCGAGCATCCGCGGATGATTGGTGCCCGGGTTCTGGCCGACCACGAAGATGGCGTCGGCCTTCTCGAAATCCTCAAGCAGCACCGTGCCCTTGCCGGCACCGATCGCCGCCTGGAGAGCGATCCCGCTCGCCTCGTGGCACATGTTCGAACAATCGGGGAAGTTGTTGGTGCCGTAATGGCGCGCGAACAGCTGGTAGAGGTAGGCGGCCTCGTTCGAGGCGCGGCCCGAGGTGTAGAACTCCGCCTGATCCGGATGGTCGAGCCCGCGGAGCGTCGCGCCGATCTCGGCGAAGGCCTCGTCCCAAGCGACCGGCAGGTAGCGGTCGCTGCCCGCGTCGTAGCGCATCGGGTGGGTGAGGCGGCCCTCGCGCTCCAGCGCGTAGTCGGTCCAGCCGCGCAGCTCGGTGACGGTGTGGCGGGCGAAGAAGGCGGGCGGCGTGCGCTTGTCGGTCGCCTCCCAGGAGACCGCCTTCACGCCGTTCTCGCAGAACTCGAAGGAGGAGCCGTGCTCCGGGTCGCCCCAGGCGCAGCCCGGACAGTCGAACCCGTCCGGCTGGTTGGCGCTCAGCAGGGCGCGGGCGCCGGAGAGCGGCGCCCGGCTGCCGAGGAGGTGCCGGCCGCAGCTCTTGAGGGCACCCCACCCGCCCGCGGCGGAGGAGCGCTTGGGGGAAGAGGACCGATCCATCGGACGTGCGGCTCCGGTGACTGCGACCACGCGACCGGGCATGACGAAGCCCTCGCGGCGCACGGGGATGCGCCGAGGAAGCCCTCTCGGGCCGCACTCGCCTGTCCGGAACTTCGCCCTCCGCGGCACCTCTCAAGCGGGGCCGCGTCAGCAGGTCAGAAATAGCATCTCGCCGCGCCTCGTGGGTGACCGTTTCGCTGCCTGCGAGGTATGGGTGTCATGCATGGCTCGCGCAGCTTCTGCGGTGAGCCCTCTGCTGAGCGGGTAGCTGGTATGCCAAGCTTCGGTCCCGGTCCGCGCCCGTGCTGCCGCGCCGCGACCGAAGGGCGGTTCCGGCGTTGAAGCCGATCCGGCCGGTTCGGCGCCGGCTCCGGACATGGGGGAGACGATGGGTTCGCTCGTCGATGGACATTGGCAGCCGCGGCCACTCGATGTCGCCGGGTCGGACGGTCGCTTCCGCCGCCAGGAGAGCCGCTTCCGCCATTGGGTGACGCCGGACGGCGCCCCCGGACCAACGGGAGAGGGCGGATTTCCGGCCGAGCCCGGCCGCTACTGCCTCTACGTCAGCCTCGCCTGCCCCTGGGCGAGCCGCGCCACCATGATCCGGCGTCTGAAGGGACTGGCCGATCAGATCGAGCTCGCCGTGACCCACTGGCACATGGGCGACCAGGGCTGGACCTTCGCCGAGGGTCCGTGCGTGACCGGTGATCCGGTCAACGGCGCCGCCTACCTGCATCAGGTCTATGTCGCGGCACGGGCCGACTATACCGGGCGCGTCACCGTCCCGGTGCTCTGGGACAAGGTGCGCGGCACCATCGTCAGCAACGAATCCGCCGATATCCTGCGCATGCTGGGCAGCGCCTTCGATCAGGTTGGCGCCCGCCCGCTCGACACCTATCCGCCGGATCTCCGCGAGGAGATCGACGCCCTCAACGCACGGATCTATGCGTGCGTGAACAACGGCGTGTATCGCGCCGGCTTCGCGACGACGCAGGCGGCCTACGAAGAGGCTGTCCTACCCCTGTTCGAGACACTCGACTGGCTGGAGGACCGCCTCGCGCGCTCCCGCTACCTGACCGGAAGCACCCTGACCGAGGCGGACATCCGCCTGTTCACGACGCTGATCCGGTTCGACGCGGTCTATCACGGCCACTTCAAGTGCAACCTGCGCCGGATCGTCGACTATCCCGCGCTCTGGCGCTTCACGCGCGACCTCTATTGCCTGCCCGGCGTCGCGGAGACCGTGAACTTCCACCACATCAAGCAGCACTATTACGGGAGCCATCCGTCGATAAACCCGTCCGGCATCGTGCCGTCCGGGCCCGTGCTCGACCTCGGCTCCGTCGACGCAAGCGGCTGACCGGCGCCAGGGACATGCTCCCGAAGTGGTAGCTCGCATGATCGCGTCGTGGCGGGCCCCGACTCGCGGTAAAGATTCCTGATCTGGGCCGTGCCGCGCGCTGGCACGACCGCATCCGTCGGGAGGGCACATGCGTGCGATCGTTCGGGCGCTCCTCGGGGCAAGCCTCCTGTCCTCGCCGGCGACGCTCGCCCGGGCGCAGGACGTGCCGATCTCCTCGGCCGCGGCGGGCGTGCCGCCGGGACCGGAATCGCGCTCCCTGCCGGCGCCGCAGCCGGACCTGACCGCGCTGCCGGACCTGACCGCGCTGCCGCCCGCGCGGACGGAGGCGCCCACGATCGGTGAGACCACTCCGAACTACGAGACGATCTCGACCTACCAGCGCCGTGCGCAGCAGAAGCTCGACGAGGCCGAGCGGAACTGGAAGCGGATCACTGCCTCGATCTGCTCCGGCTGCGGCACGGCGCCCGCCCCGGCCCGCAGGAATGCCGTCACGCCGGGCGAGGTTCTGGCGCGTCGCCTTGTCCCCGCCGACGCCGCGGTTTCGACCGCGCAGGCGAGCGCACCCGCACCCGCCGCGCGCACGCGGCTCGCGCGCGGCGCCACAGGGGAGGTCGGCACCGTTGCGGCCGCCGAGGCGCCGAAGGTCGCCCGGCCGAGGGCGATCCGCTCGGCGCGCGTCGCCGCGGCTGCGCGCAAGCGGCTCCGCTTGGCCGTTCTGCGCCGCCAGCACGCGATCCGGTCGCGCATGGCCGCTCGACGGGCGCGCCTCGCGATGCTTCGCGCGGCTCGCCGTCAGAGGCAGGTCGCCCGCCCGCGGATCCGGGCTGTGATGGCGCTTCCGCGGGCCCGGCACGGCGTCCGGCAGCGGTTCGTGTCGCTCGGATTCGTGACGCTCGGCGTCCGGGACCGCAGCCTGCCCGCCCTCTCCGTGCGGCCGGGCTGCACCTTCGGCTACGGCTACGCGCCCGATCGCGAGGGGCGCGGTGGCGCCTGTCCGACGGGGCGCTGACGGACCTTCCGGATTCCCGAGCAGGAAGCGGGTCGCGCCGGCTCGCACGCTGTGCTTCCCTGTGCGGACGGGGAGGGGGCCGATGTCGTCGAGGAAGCCGATCCTGCCGAGCTTGTGCCTCGTTCCGCTTCTCGTCCCTCTCCTTGTCGTCTGCGCCGCGGCGACCGGATCCGGGATGCCGGAGGCCGGCCGATACCGGACCGAGATCCGGCTCGAACTGCCCCATCTGGATGGAGCGGGCGCCCGCAAGACCGTCGATCTTTGCGTGACGGAGGAGGCCGGCACGACGGGCGGGTTGAAGGTCCTCAGCGACAACAACCCGTTGGCGTCCTGCCCGATCTCGAACATGATCCGGGACGGCGCGAGCCTCAGCTTCGTGATCGCCTGCGAGGGCCGGAACGCCGCGTGGGGGCATGCGGCCTACACACTCTCGCCGACGGGGTTCGAGGGGCGGATCGCGATGCGGATGGGCGGCAAGAACATGACCATGACTGAGGTCCAGAGCGGGCATCGAACGGGGTCCTGCGCCGCTCCGGCGCCGGCGCCGTGACCGGCCACCTGACCCGGCGCGGCCTGATCGCCGGGGCCGCCTGCCTCCTGCCCGTCGCCGGCCGGGCCGGCGGTGGAGGCACGCTGCTCCTCACCCATCCCGCCTTCGCGGCGCACGAGACCGGCCCAGCCCATCCGGAGCGCCCGGCGCGGATGCGCGTCCTCGACGAGGCCCTGGCGGGACCGGATTTTGCGGGGCTCCGGCGCGAGGCGGCTCCGCTTCGGGCCGATGCCGAGGCGGCGATCCGCCTCGCCCACGATCCGGCCCATCTCGACCGCATCCGCTCGCTCGCCGCCGATCCGGGAGGTCTGCCCGCCCGGATCGACGCGGACACGGTGGTCTCGGCCGGGACCTGGGAGGCCGCCCTGCGCGCGGTCGGCGCGAGCCTGAGCGCCGTCGACGCGGTGATGGAGCCGGGATCGGGCATCGCCAACGCCTTCTGCCAGGTCAGGCCGCCGGGCCACCATGCGGAGCGGGCGCGGGCGATGGGCTTCTGCCTGTTCGACACGGCCGCCATCGCCGCCCTCCATGCCAGGGCCCGGCACGGGGCGGAGCGCGTGGCCGTCGTCGATTTCGACGTGCATCACGGCAACGGCACGCAGAGCATCTTCTGGCCGGATCCGAACCTGTTCTACGCCTCGACACACCGGATGCCCTGGTTCCCGGGCACCGGCTCCGCCTCCGAGCGCGGCGCGGGCAACATCTGGAACGCGCCGCTCAGGGCCGGCGACGACGGCGGCCCGTTCCGGGAGGCGTGGACGCGCCACCTGCTGCCGGCCCTCGACGCCTTCCGCCCCGATCTCATCGTCGTCTCGGCGGGGTTCGACGCGCATGAAGGGGACCCGCTCGGCGGGCTGCGGCTGCAGGCAGCCGATTTCGACGAGGTCACCCGCGCGATCGCCGAGGTGGCGCATCGGCGCTGCCGCGGCCGGATCGTCTCCGTCCTGGAGGGCGGCTACCGCCTCGACGCGCTGGCGGCCTCGGCGGCCGCGCATGTCCGGGCGCTGATCCGGGCGGCGTGAGCCCGCCCGCGCAGGCCCCGCGGGGCCGGACGGCTTCGTAGCATTTCGTTCCATCGCAGATCGGCCACAGGATCGCCCCAGAATGGTCGAGCCCGGGTGGATGTCTGCGCCGCGAGGATGCGGCGCGGAATGTCCGCCCGTCGTGACAGGCTCGGGAGAGCGGGACGGCGGCGGCTCCGGATCAGCGAGGGCCGGCAGCGGGATCATGGAACACGCTTCTCCGTCGACACAGGGGCGCGAGCGCGGTGCCCGGGCGGGCAGCAGCCCGCTGCCGGCGCTGCTCGCGCTCGCGGGTGCGGCCGGCCTCGGCCTCGCCGGCAGCCTGTGGGCCCCGACCTCGCCGCCGGCCCCGCGCCCCCAGCCGCCGACGCTGGCCGCCGCGCCCGTCCTGCCGGCCGCCGAACCCGAGGCGGAGCCGGCGGTTGACACGGCCGAGGCGCCGGCGCCGGACCCGGTCGAGCCCCTGGACGGGCAGGCTCCGATCCTCTGGCGGGAGGCGATCCTCGGGTCGCTGCGCGCGGGATCGCCTGATCACTTCGTGGCGGAATACGATCCTCTCCCGACGCCCTCGACGTTGATCGCGATCATCCCCGAGGACGGGCCGATGCTCGCGCAGACCGTGCCGCTGCCGGTGCCGCGCCCGCCCGAATTCCGGCGCCCGGGCACGACCGACCTCGCCCGCCGGGCGGAGCGCCTCGCGGCGCGCCGGGCCGGCGCGCCGGTACCGGCGGCCGTCGCCGAGGACGACCGGAACTTCTTCGAGAAGCTGTTCAACGTCGAGCGGGCGCCGGCCTCGGCCCTGTCCTACGCGTCGCTGTCGCCGAACCCGGCCGAGTCGCTCGCCCGGCGGTCCGCACCGCCCGCGCCGACGCCCTCGGGCGGGTCCGGCATCGCCGTCTACGACATCAGCGCCCGCGTCGTGGTCCTGCCGAACGGCGAGAAGCTCGAGGCCCATTCCGGGCTCGGCGAGAGCATGGACGATCCGGCCTCGGTCAACATCAAGATGCGGGGTGCAACCCCGCCGGGCACCTACGACCTCACCGAGCGCGAGCAGCTCTTCCACGGCGTGCGCGCGATCCGCCTGAACCCGGTCGGCGGCAGCGCCGCGGTCTACGGGCGGGCGGGCCTGCTCGCCCACACCTACATGCTGGGACCGAGCGGCGCCTCGAACGGCTGCGTGTCCTTCCGGGATTACGACAAGTTCCTGCAGGCCTATCTGCGCGGCGAGATCCAGCGCCTCGTCGTCGTGGCAGGCGCCCGGCAGGACCGGCTGCCGAGCCTCGCGCGGCAGGGCGGCCGGCCGGAGCGGCTGGCGCGCGTCGGCGACGACAGCTGACCGGGGCCACCCGGAGGGGCAATCCCTACTCCTGAAGTCGTAGTCACCTTGAGCCCGTCGTCGCCGTTGGCTCTTTGCGATACCCGTGTCGTCCGGACCCTGTGGGGCCGGGAAACGGGGGGCTCGGTGATCGGCGTCCGCAGGACGCCTCAGGAGGGCTCATGCGCGCAATGGTCAGGGCGCTCCTGTCGGCCGGCCTCCTCGCCGCGGGAGCGGCGCCGCTGGCGACCGCCCGCGCGGAGGACGCGGCCGCCTTAAAGGACGCGGCCGCCCCAAAGGACCCGGCCGCTCTCGGAGCCGCCCCCGAGCGCTCCCCTGCGCGCGACGAGACGGTCACCGAGATCCTGGAGCGCCTGAGGAAGGAGACGGGCGTGGGCCTGAAGGCCGCCCCGGAACCCGCCTCGACCGAGGTGACGATCCAAGCCTACCGGACGCGCGCGCAGCGGAAGCTCGACGAGGACGAGCGCGCCTGGAAGCGCATCACCGCCTCGATCTGCAGCGGCTGCGGCGCCTCCGCGCCGGGGCGGGCCGTCCCCGTGACGCCCGGCGAGGTCCTGGCGCGGACGGCGCCGGCCGCGCGCACCGCCGAGACCGCCGAGAATGCAGGCCCCGTCACCGGGGATCCCGTGCGGACGACCGAGGCGCGAGCGCCCCGGCTGCGCTACGCGCGGTTGCGCCGCCAGCTCCTCGGCCAGCCGCGGGCGCCTGTCGCCCGGTCGAGGCTGGCGACCGAGCAGGCGGCCGCCGCCGGGCGGCGGAAGGCGGCCTATGCCGTGCGCCGCCATCTGCGCTACGCAGCCTACCGGCGCCACCTCCTCCGGCAGGCGCGCGCCGCAGCCGAGATCCGGCGCCGCGCCCGCTACGCCCGGCTGGGACGCGTGCTGCGGCCGGTCGGGCGAGCGCGGGACCGGCTGGCCCTCTCGCGCCGTCCCGTCGAGAGACGGCAGCTCCTCGCATCCCTCGGCGGTGGCGGGGCGGGCGACCGGCGCTCCTCGCTGCCGCGGCCCGTCCGCTCCCACGACGCGCTCTGCACCTACGGGTACGGGCCGTTCGTGCCGACCGGCGGCTACCCGTCGGTCTGCGTGACCGGGCGATAGCGGCCCGGTCCGTCGCGGCCCCTCAGCGCCGGGCCATCCCGTAGCTCGCCTGCTGCGCCCGCCGCCACGCCAGATAGGCCTGGTAGACCTGCTCCTTGTCCGCGGCGAGGTCCTGCGGCTGCTCGCTGAGGAACCGGTCGATCTCGGCGCGCGGAGTCGGCTCCTCGCGATGCGCGTCGAGCCAGTCCTGGGCGGGCTTGAAGCGCGTCCAGCCCGTGACGGAGGCCGCGAGGTTGACCTCCCGCCATTTCGGGTGGCGCTGCGGCGCCAGGAACTTGTCGAACTGGCCGAAGAACGCGCCCACGAAGCGTTCGAGCTTCCTGTAGCGCTCCGACCCCTTCGGGTGGTTGTAGACGCCGAGGATGGTGCCGACCGCGAGGGTCTCGACCGGCTTGCCGCCGTCCACGAGCTTCGGATAATCGGCGCCCGTCAGCGTCGCGGGCACGTAGGCCTCGCTCACGGTCTCGAGGTAGGGGATCGCGACGAGATGGAAGCGGTCCCCGGGATCGAACCCGGCCACCACCGAGACGGGCTTGGCCGCGACCGAGACCACGGCGTCGACCTCGCCCTTGCGCAGCATCTCGAGGGCGGTGGGCTGGTCGACGTTGACCGCCTCCACCTCCAGGCCGAGGCCGCGGAACATGGCCCGGCCGCTGTAGTCGGTGCCGCTGCCCTTCACGTCGAAGGTGACGCGCTTGCCCGCGAGCTGGCGCACGTCGTCGATCCCCTTCGGCGCGATCACGTGGAGCTCGTCGTTGAACAGCTTGGCGATGTAGTGGATGCGCTGCTCGACGTCCCGCAGGCGCTTGTCCTGCCGGAGCTGGTCCAGGGTGTCGGTGCGCACGAAGCCGAGATCGACGCCCTTGAGGAAGCGCAGGTCGTAGGCGTTCTCGCCCGCGCCCTTGCCGAGGATCGGCAGGACGCGGATCCTGTCCCCGTCGTTCAGGACGAAGGCGAGGTCGGCCCCGATGCGGAAGTAGGTGCCGCCGGGCGTCCCCGTGATGACCGAGACCGTGTTCGCGTTCATGGCCTCGCCGATCATCGCCTCGTTCGTCGCCTCGGGCCTGGCCTCCCGAGACGGTTCCGGCGGCCTCGCCTCGCGGGCGAGGGCGGCCGGCGCGGCCAGGAGGGCCAGGGCCCCGAACAGGGCGGACAGCGTGGTGCGCCTCGACGTCATCGGCGTGCTCCGTTTCGATTCAGGGGCTCAGCGCATCGCATCCGCGAGGCTCTTCGGGTCCGCGAGACCCTCCCGGGCGGCGCGGGCGTAGAGGGCGCTCGCCCGTTCCGGGTCCGCCTGCAGGCCCTGGACCTTCCAGGCCCGCAGCATCCGCGGATCGCAGGTCTGGGCCAGCAGGAAGGCGGCGCGGGGTTCGCCCCGCTCCATCGCCCGCTCCAGGACGAGGCGGGCCCCGCTGATGTCGCCGAGCCGGATCAGCCGCTCCGCCCGCTCGACCAGGGCGCGCGGGCTGGGCTCCCCCGGAGCCGGCGGCTTGGCGGCCTGCGCCTGGGCGGTGCGCGTGGGCGCCTGCGCCTCGGTCGGCTGGGGAAGCGGCGCGGGTTTCGCGTCGCCGGGCGTGAGGGCCGACGGCTTGGCGGGAGAAGGACCAGCGAGAGAGGGATCGGGGGGAGACGGCTTGGCGGGAGAGGATTTAACGGGATTGAGCTTGGCGATGGGCGCTTTGGGCTCCAGCGGCGCGATCGGGGGAAGCTGCGGGACGTAGATCTCGGCGGCGCCCGCCGGCGCAGGGGCCGGCAAGTTCGCAGGCGAGTTCGCGGGCGAGTTCGCGGGCATGTTCTGAGGCACGTTCGCTTCCAGGGCCGCCACGGTCGGAGCCGCCATCTGCGCGGCGGCCTTCACAGGCCCCGGGTCGGCAAGGGGCGCGGGCTCCGGCAGATCGGGGGCCTGGGCGTTGATCGTGAAGGTGGAGCGGGCCAGCCGCAGCGGCTCGCCGTTTCCGGGTCGCGTCAGGGCGGCGACCGCGAGCGTGAACGTGCCCGTCTGCTCCGGCTGCAGGGTCACGGACAGGTCTGGCAGGTTCCAGCCGGTCACCTCGACGATCGACTTCTCCTCCGCGGCGGTCACCGCGTGGGTGGCGTCGGCGACGCGCGCGCCCTTGGGAAGGCCAAGGAGATAGGTGCTGGGATCGGACCTGTCCGGCAGCCGCTGCACCTCGATCGCGAGGGGGATCGGCGCCCCGGCCGCCCCGGCGACGTCCCGCGCCAGCACGAGCGGCGGCGGCCCCGGCGTCTCGGATACGCCCTCCGCCGCGAAGGCCGCCGAGGCCATCACCCATCCCGCCGCCACCAGCGCCACGGCGGCGGGTGCGCGGCGGTGCCCGGAACGAGGAGCGCTCGACATTGGCATCCCTCCCGATGAGGGGCCGACGCATCGCGGCCGATTGAGCCGCGTGCGCGCGGCCGCGCGTGACAGTCCCGAGATCGAGGCTTGCGGAGAACCGGCGGGTCAAAGACCTGCTCCACGGCCACGATGACAGATCGCGCGCCGCATCGCAGAATGCAGCGCTCGCCGTGCGCCGATCTACATCAGTGGAAAGGCGCCGAGTTCGGCATCGCGAGCATTAACATATGCGGCCGCTACTCCCTTATAGGCCGCGAAAGACCGTCTCCGCCTGTTCTGGCGGGTGCGACGGCAGATCTCGCGCGGAAATGGCGCCGTTCCGCTTGCGCGTTCCCGTCGCGCGGCGGGTTCCCGATCCGCCCCCCAGATGGCGCGTCCGGGCCCGCCGGGGCCTTCTAGGCGGTCATCCGGGCCGGGAGGCGGGAGATGCCGGCGCGGTGGGGAAGGCCGAGATCGGTGAGCGAGCGAACCTCCACCGCCTCGTCCTTGCGGGCGATCACGACGCTGTGGTCGGGGACCGCGATCCACTCGTCGTGCTTGCGGTCCACCGGCTCCGAGGCGACGACGACCCCGTCCTCCGACTGGCGGTAATAGAGGCTGTTGGCCGCGTCGTTCGCCGCGTAGCGGAAGGCGTAGAGGTCGCGGCCGTCGGCCAGCGCCGCCGTGAAGCGGAACGGGTGCGCCCCTTCGTCGGCGTCGACGAGGCGGGTCAGGGCGCGCAGGGTCTCGAGGGTGGCGGTGATGGGGTCCTGGCGCTCGCCCGGGCCGATCAGGCCCGCCCCGGCGATGGCGAGGAAGATGGCCTCGGAATCCGTGGTGCCGCTGCGGGTCGGGTAGAGCGCGTCCGGGATCAGCCCCTCGATCGGGCGGCGCAGCCGGGTCCAGTCCCCGATATAGCCGTTGTGCATGAACAGCCAGGGGCCGCAGGCGAAGGGATGGCAGTTCGGCCGGGTGATGGGCGTGCCCGTGGCCGCCCGCACATGCGCGAAGAACAGGTGCGAGTGCAGGTGGCGGCACAGGTAGCGCAGGTTGTCGTCCGACCAGGCCGGCTGCACCTCGCGGTAGCGTCCGGGCTCCGGGTGCTCGCCGTACCAGCCGAGGCCGAACCCGTCGCCGTTGAGGCTCACCGTCGATTCGAGCGCCTGGATGCTCTGGGAGACGAGGGAATGGGCCGGCTCGGTCACGTAGTGCTCGAGCGCGATCGTGCGGCCACGATAGGCGATCCAGCGGCACATGATGATCTCTCCCCCGTGATGTCTCGGCTGCAGCCCATTCGGCACGATCGTGGAGAAACGACGTCACCTTGAGCGCTGTGGAACCGCGCCGGCCGGGCGAAGCGCCGGCGCGGCGTGACCGCTGCCCCGGGCGGGCCCGGTCAGAGTCCGTGCGTCTGCAGCCAGCTCTCCAGCAGGGCGACCTGCCAGAGCTTCGAGTTGCCCTTGGGCGTCAGCGTCCCGTCCGGGTCGGCCAGGAGTTTATCGACGTAGGCGCGGTTGAACAGGCCGCGCTCGCGCGCCGCCGGGCGGTCGAGCACCTCGCGCACGAAGTCGAGGAAGGGCCCGCGCAGGTGCTTCAGCGCCGGCACCGGGAAGTAGCCCTTCGGCCGGTCGATCACCGCGGCGGGCACCACCGCGCGCGACGCCTCCTTCAGGATGAACTTGCCGCCGTCCCGCACCTTCAGCTCGGCCGGGATGCGCGCGGCGAGCTCCACCAGCTCGTGATCGAGGAACGGGACGCGCGCCTCGAGCCCGTGGGCCATCGTCATGTTGTCGACGCGCTTCACGGGATCGTCGACGAGCATGATCTGCTGGTCGAGCTGAAGGGTCTTGTCGATCGCGGTGCGGCTCTGCGATTGCGCGAAGAACCGCGCAATGTAGTCGCGGCTGTAATCGCCGTTCAGGAGGTCGGGGGCGAGCGCCTCCCGCATCTCCGCATGGTCCCGGTCGAAATAGGCGCGGGCGTAGTCCGAGACCGGATCCTCCGAGCCCATCAGCTTCGGATACCAATGGTATCCGCCGAAGACCTCGTCCGCGCCCTGGCCGCTCTGGATCACCTTCACGTGCCGGGCCACCTCCTGCGACAGCAGCCAGAAGGCCACCGCGTCGTGGCTCATCTGCGGCTCGGCCATCGCCGCGATCGCGGCGGGCAGGGCGTCGAGGGTGCGCGAGCCGTCGATGACGAGCTTGGTGTGGTCGGTCCCGAACTCCCGGGCGATGATGTCGGAGTACTTGAACTCGTCGCCCTCGACGCCGTTGACCGCGTCGAACCCGATCGAGAAGGTCTTCAGCCCCGCCTGCCCCTTGCGGGCGAGCAGCGCGACGATGACCGAGCTGTCGAGGCCGCCCGAGAGCAGCACGCCGGTCGGCACGTCGGCGACCTGGCGCCGCTCGACCGCGGTGCCGAGCGCCTCGAGCACGGCATCCCGCCACTCGGCCTCGCTCATGCCGCGATCCTGGTCGCGGGCGCCGACCCTGAGGGTCCAGTAGACCTCTTCCCGGCGGGAGCCGTCGGCCTCGAGGGTCAGGATCGTGGCGGGGGCGAGCTTGCGCACGCCCCGGACGATGGTGAGCGGCGCCGGCACGCCCGCGTGCCAGCTCATGTAATGGTGGAGGGCGGCCGGATCGATCGCGGTGTCGATGTCGCCGGCGGCGAGCAGGGCCGGCAGGGTCGAGGCGAAGCGGAAGCGGCCCTTCGGCTCGCTGTAATAGAGCGGCTTGATGCCGAGTCGGTCGCGGGCGAGGGTGACGCGGCCGCTCTCGCGCTCGAGGATGGCGAGGGCGAACATGCCGAGGAAGCGCGCGACGCAAGACGGCCCCCAGGCGTGGAACGCCTTGAGGACGACCTCGGTGTCGCTCGTGGAGAAGAAGCGGTAGCCCTTGGCCTCCAGCTCCGCGCGCAGCGGCTTGTAATTGTAGATGCAGCCGTTGAAGACGAGGGAGAGCCCGAGCTCCGGGTCCTGCATCGGCTGCTGGGAGGCGCTGCTCAGCCCGATGATCTTCAGGCGGCGATGGCCGAAGACGACCCTGTCGTGGCCGAGGATGCCGCCGGAATCCGGCCCTCGCGGCACCATCGCATCCACCATGCGCTTCACGGCGGCCGGATCGGCCGGCCCGTTGAACCTGATCTCGCCGCAGAGCCCGCACATCCGCCGCTCGTCCCTCCGCCCCGTCCTCGCGCCGGTCGCACCGGCATCCTCACAGGGCCGCAACGCATCGGCGCTCGCCCCGGTTCGATTGCTCCGCGGTCCGATGCGATTTCCGAGCCAGCGCCCGGCGCTCAGGTCTGAGGACCGCCGAGACGCCCGGCCCGGCCGAGCAGCACGCCCCCGCCCATCCAGGCGATGACGACGAGGGGCCAGAGGAGCCCAGGCCCATCGGGCAGCGGGTAGAGGCTGTTGAGGAGCGGCCAGGCGAGCAGAGCGGCGCCGAGCCCGCCGACGAGGGCCATCGCGCGGCGTCCCTCGCGGACGGCCTGCACCATCTGCGCGGCGGCCACGGCCATGTAGACGAGGATGAGCACGAGGGTCGCGACCGTCGCGAAGGCCTCGCTGTAGGCCCGCGATCCGGCGAGGCTCCCGAACAGGGCGAGGGCGAGGAGATTGCCGGCACCGACGATCCGGAGCGCCCGCCGCGGCGCGCCGTGCACCGGGTCGATCGCGGCGAGCCGCGCGCCGAGGCCGTTCCGCCCGAGGGTGGCCAGGATCCTCGCCGCCGCCGCGGCGGTGCCGAGGGCGCAGGCCAGCGAGCTCACGCCGGCCGCGAGATCGAGGCAGATCGCGTAGCGGTCCGAGATGAAGCGGGAGGCCAGGGTATCGAGGGGAGCGTGCGCCGCCGCCAACGCCTGCACGCCGTCCGGCCCGTAGCCGGCGACCTGCGCGTAGGAGACGAGCGTGTAGAGGAGCGTCGCGGCCGCGAGCGACCCGACGATCGCGAGCGGGATGGAGCGGTGCGGATCGCGGGTCTCCTCGGCGAGCGTCGCCGCGCCCTCGAAGCCCGCGAGCGAGAGCACGGCGAAGACCATGCCGAAGCCGATGCCCGACCAGCCGCGCCCCGGATCGGGCAGGAAGGGCGCGGCGGAAAGCGGCGTCCGGGCCAGGATGATCCCGGCCAGCACGAGGATCGCGAGGAGGGCCGCCGCCTCGATCGCCAGCATGAGCGCGGTGATGCTGCGGATCTCGCGGCCGCCGAGGTGGATCACGAGCAGGCCGCCCGCCGCCGCGATACCCTGCCAGAGGCCGGGCAGGCCGAGCCCGAGATGCTCCAGCGCCACGGCGAGGAAGCCGCCGACGAGGCCGGTCGCCGAGGCGAGGAAGGCACCATAGGCGAGGAGCAGGCCCCATCCCGCCAGGAAGCCGAGGCGGCGCCCGAACACGGCCTCGACATAGGCGAAGGCGGAGCCGGCCGTCGCGATGCGCCGGCTGAAGGCGACGAAGGAGAGGCCGATCAGCGCCATCGCCCCGCCGCCGATCAGGAAGGCGAGGGGCGCGGCCCGGCCCGCCGCCTGCGCCGCCAGCGGCACGTTGAAGGCCATGGCGAGCGTCGGCGCGATGATCGCGAGGGAGAGGACGAAGGCCTCGAAGGCGGTGAGGGGGCGTCGCGGGGGCATCATCCGGCGATCTTCGCAAATGGGGCGCCGAATGCGACCGCCCCGATCGGCGCCGGGCCGGGCGTCGCGGCCCCGAAGGGTCGCGGGCCCGGAACAGTGGCGCCGGAGCCGGGGTTGGCCGAGCGATCCCCACGTGTGATCCCCACGTGTGGACGCCGTGCGCATCCTCGGCCGCCGGGAGCAGACAGGTCATGGTCCAGCAGATCCCGATCACGCCCGACAGCCGCGCCGACGATCCCCGCGCCGACGCCGCGCGCGGCGACGAGACCCACGCGATCGCGGACGATCTCGCCTACCGCCGCCTCGTGATCGCGAACGTCGTCTTCGTCGGCCCGTCCGGCGCGGGCGATCGCGGCTGGGTCCTGGTCGATGCGGGCGTGCCCGGCTCGAAGGGCGCCATCACGGAGGCGGCCGCGGCGCGGTTCGGGGCGGGCGCCCGCCCCAAGGCGATCGTGATGACGCACGGCCATTTCGACCATGTCGGCGTGCTGGAGGACCTCGCGGCGGAATGGGACGCGCCGGTCTACGCCCACGCCCTGGAGCGGCCCTATCTCGACGGGAGCGCCGCCTACCCGCCGCCGGACCCGAGCGTGGGCGGCGGCCTGATGGCACGGATCTCCCCCCTCTATCCGACGCGCCCGGTCGACGTCTCGCGGCACTTACGCCTCCTTCCGGAGGATGGCAGCGTGCCCCCGATGCCGGGCTGGCGCTGGCTGCACACGCCCGGCCACACGCCGGGCCACGTCTCGTTCTGGCGGGAGGAAGACCGCAGCCTGATCGCCGGCGACGCCTTCGTCACGACGGCGCAGGAATCGGCCTACGCCGTCGCCACGCAGCGGCCCGAGATCCACGGGCCGCCGATGTACCTCACAACCGATTGGGCGGCGGCGCACCGCTCCGTCGAGGCGCTCGCGAGGCTCGAGCCGGAGCGGGTCGTCACCGGCCACGGCCGGCCGCTCGCAGGGCCCGAGATGCGCCGCGCGCTCGCCGCGCTGGCCCAGACCTTCGAGGCGGTGGCGGTGCCGAAGCAGGGCCGCTACGTCGAGACCCCAGCGCGCGCGGAGGACGGATCGGCCTATCGCGAGCCCTGAGAGAGGGCCTCGCCCGTCCGGTCGCCCTCAGCGGGACGGGTCGAACCGCGTGCCGGTCCAGTACAGGGTCGTGCCGCAGGGCTCGATGCCGGCCTTCCCGCAGGCATTGCCGTGCAGGCCGAGCAGCATCGCGGGGCGGCCCTTCACGTGTTTGAAGTCCAGCCTCCGCACGTTCTCGTCCAGGACCTTCGCGTAGCCGCCCTTCGTGGAGGCGAAGACCTGCATCGTGCAGCCCGCGCTGCCGCAGAAATAGGTCGCGTCGCCGCCGCAGGCGAAGGCGCCGTAATCGAGGATGACATCCTCGATCCCGTCGCCGTTGACGTCCTTCCTTGCGATGAAGCCGGGACGGATCTCGGCCTTTTCCGGCGCGCAGGCTTGGCGCTGCTCCCGGATCGCCGCTTCGACGGGCGCCGGCAGGTCGCCCGCGCGCGACGGGGTGGCGGCCGCGAGGGCGAGAGCCATCACGAGCGCCGGTCCGAGCATGGGCGTCATCGTCGGGCTCAAGAATCGGGGAGCAGGGAGGCGGGGCGGTCGATTCCCGGGGCGGGCCTCAGCCCATCCGGGAGCGCATCTCGGCGCGGTAGGTGTCGATCACGACCCGCCGCCCGTTCCGCTCCGCGTGCCAGAAATCCCACCCGTTGCAGGCCGGCAGGCCCTGGACGAGGGCGCCGATCTTGTGGATCGAGCCGCTGACGGGACCCGCCATCAGGGTGCCGTCCGGCCGCACCACGGCCTTGAAGCGTCCGCGCGCGTCGGTGAGCGTCTCGCCCGGGCGGACATGGCCCGCCTCGACGACGCTGAGGAAGGGGACGCGCGGCTCGGCGCGCTTGGTGGGCGCGAGGGCGAGCGTCGCCTGGGAGAGGGGCTCGACGGCGGCGATGCGGCGGCGCGCGGCGTCGGCATAGACGGTCTCGCGCTCGATGCCGATGAACCGGCGCCCGAGACGCTTGGCGACGGCGCCGGTCGTCCCGGTGCCGAAGAACGGATCGAGCACCACGTCGCCGGGATTCGTCGCCGAGAGCAGGGTGCGGGCGAGAAGCGCCTCCGGCTTCTGCGTCGGGTGGACCTTCTGGCCGGCGGCATCCTTCAGCCGCTCCTCCCCCGTGCAGAGGGGGATGAACCAGTCCGAGCGCATCTGGAGGTCCTCGTTGCCCCCTTTCAGCGCCTCGTAATGGAAGGTGTATTTCGCGCTCGGATCGCGCGAGGCCCAGATGAGGGTCTCGTGGGCGTTCGTGAAGCGCTTGCCGCGGAAGTTCGGCATCGGGTTGGCCTTGCGCCAGACGATGTCGTTGAGGATCCAGAAACCAAGATCCTGCAGCACGCTGCCGACGCGGAAGATGTTGTGGTAGGAGCCGATCACCCAGAGCGTGGCGTTGGGCTTCATCACCCGGCGGCAGGCGGCGAGCCACTCGCGGGTGAAGGAATCGTATTGCGACAGGCTCGCGAACTTGTCCCAGTCGTCGTCGACGGCGTCGACGCGGCTCTGGTCCGGACGCAGGAGCGAGCCCTCTCCGAGCTGGAGATTGTAGGGCGGGTCGGCGAACACGCAGTCGACGGAGGCAGCCGGCAGGCTGTTCATCGCGGCGACGCAGTCTCCGATCAGGATATCGTCGAGGGGAAGACGCTGGACGGCGGGTACGAGACCCATCCGTGGCGCCGACGCGAGCCGCCCGGTACGCGAAACTTGTTTCCGGGCGGCGGCGCCGGCGACCACGGTACGCGGGGAAGCCATGGCAAACACCGGTTACGCGACTGACCGGGGCACCATGCTGCGGGTAGGGTAAAGGTCGGGTTGCCGAGTCGATGAGAATGCGTCTCGATTTGGGGCTGCAGATTTTGCCCAGTCCCCCGCATCATCTCGAACAATCCGACGCCGCGCTGCGGTAAGCCTTGCTCTCGCATGCGAAAATCGCTGCCTGTTCACGCCTGTTCTTCGATTGCGCGGATGGGTGCTTTCCGATGCGCTGACCGGCTCCGACCCGTCGGACCGACAGCGGCCTGATCCCGGATCCAGGCGACATTTCGGGCCACGCCATCGCGAGTGGCGGCCGCGCCGGATAAGCGTGCTGGCCAAGGGTGCAGGCCAAGCGTCGCGGCCGATCCCGGATTTTGTTCCCGCTCCGAGCGGGAGGCAGGGTTTCGCTGCGTGCAGATCTCGGGCGATGAGCACCGGTTTTCGATCGACTTTCGCACTTCTTGCGGCGTCTGCACACCGATGTATTTCGGGAATTTTCCGAAATGGTGGCAAAGATGTCAGATCTTGCCCGATGCTTTCTGGCGGCGAGGCGATTTTTCGCGGGAGATATAGCCTGAATCTCCCCTGAACGCCTTCCGGAAATCGCGTCTCATTTTGGCCGAGATCCGGTTCATTTTCCGCGGCCATCATCAACAACAAGGGAATGCGGGATGCACACGAAGCCCGTTCGTTGGACCGCCGCCGCCATCTTCGGAGCCGTTCTCTCCGTTGCCGCCCTGAATGCCGCCTCGGCCCAGTCGGGTGCGGCCTCCTGGTACGGCAGCGGCAGCCGGACCGCGAATGGCGAGCGCTTCAACCCGAACGGGTTGACCGCCGCCCACCGCAGCCTGCCCTTCGGCACCCGCGTCCGGGTCGCCGATTCGCGCACGGGGCGCTCGGTCGTGGTCCGCATCAACGACCGGGGTCCCTTCGTGCACGGGCGCATCATCGACCTGTCCCGCGGCTCGGCCCGGGCGCTCGGCATGGGCGGAACGACCTACGTCTCGCTCCAGGTCCTCGACTGAACCGCGCTCCGGCCGGCGTTGTCCGACGCGCCGGCCGGCCCCATCTGTGCGAGACATCCCAACGAGGACGACACGCACACATGGCCAAGCCCCTCATCGTCGACATCCCGCACGACCTCGGGCGGGACGAGGCCCGGCGCCGCATCGAGACGGGCGTGGAGCAGGGGCGGGCGCTGCTCGCCAAGAGCGGCGTCACCATCGGCAATCTCGCCTGGACTGGTGATCGGCTCGATTTCGCCCTCTCGGCGCTGACGCAGAGCGTCGACGGGCAGATCGATGTCGGCCAGGACAGCGTGCGCGTCGAGGTTCGGCTGCCGCTCCTGCTCGCCCTCTTCGCCGAGAAGATCCGCAAGTCGGTCGGCAAGGAGGGCAATCTCCTCCTCACGAAGAAGTAGGAGACGCGCGCCGCTCCGGAGGAACTGCCTCACCCGGGCGCCGTTGGCGACGAGATCCCCTCCGCACCCAGAGGACTGTCGCGCATGTCGAATCCCGGCCCGATCCCCGAGGCTCCGATCCCGGAGACCCCCTACGAGCCGCCGCAGACCCCGACGCCCGGTCCCGGCCCCGAGATCCCGGGCGAGACACCGCAGGAATCTCCGGGCGGGCGCCCGGCCGAGATCCCGATCAACGATCCGGGCGAATCCCCGCAGATCACGCCCGACCCCGCTCCGACGGGCCCGGCCAACCCGACGGCGTGAGGCGCGCGCCCCTCGATTGTTCGCGGCCGCGCGCACTGTCATAAGCCCGCGATGGCCGCACCCCCGCTCCTCACCCTTCAGGACGTCGCGCTCACCTTCGGCGGCACCCCGCTGATCGAGCGCGCCGAGATCGCGATCGCGCCGGGCGAGCGCGCCTGCCTCGTCGGCCGCAACGGCTCCGGCAAGTCGACGCTGCTGCGCATCGCCGCCGGCCTCCTGGAATCCGACCGCGGCGCGCGCTTCGTGCAGCCGGGGACGACAATCCGCTACCTCGCGCAGGAGCCCGACTTCTCCGGCTTCGAGACGGTGCTCGCCTTCGCCGAGGCCGGCCTCGCGCCGGGCGACGACCCGCACCGCGCCCGCTATCTCCTGGAGAATCTCGGTCTCACCGGGGCCGAGGACCCGCGCCGGCTCTCCGGCGGCGAGGGGCGGCGTGCCGCGCTCGCCCAGGCGCTCGCGCCCGAGCCGGACGTGCTGCTCCTCGACGAGCCCACGAACCACCTCGACCTGCCCGCGATCGAGTGGCTCGAGTCCGAATTGAAGACCACGCGCTCCGCCCTCGTCCTGATCAGCCACGACCGGCGCTTCCTCTCGGCCCTGTCCCGCTCCACGATCTGGCTCGACCGCGGCGTCACGCGGCGGATCGAGCAGGGCTTCTCCGGCTTCGAGGCGTGGCGGGACGCCTTCTTCGAGGAGGAGGAGCGGGACCGGCACAAGCTCGACCGGAAGATCGCGGCCGAGGAGGATTGGCTGCGCTACGGCGTCACCGCGCGGCGCAAGCGCAACGTCCGGCGCCTCGGAAACCTGCACGATCTGCGCCGGCAGCGCCGGGAGGACCGGCGCCCGGTCGGCACCGTGACCATGAATTCGACGGAGGCCGAGGCCTCCGGCACCATCGTCGTCGAGGCGCGCGGCGTCGGAAAATCCTACGGCGCGCGGCGCATCGTCGACGGCCTGTCGCTGCGCATCGCCCGGGGCGACCGCCTCGGCATCGTGGGCGCGAACGGGGCGGGCAAGACCACCCTCGTGAACCTGCTGACGGGCAAGCTGGAACCCGATTCGGGCGCCGTGCAGCTCGGCACGAATCTCCGGATGATGCTGCTCGACCAGGCGCGCGCCGTGCTGGAGCCGGGCCAGACCGTCACCGAGGTGCTGACGGGCGGGCGCGGCGACACGGTCTCGGTCGGCGGCCAGAGCCGGCACGTCATCGGCTACCTGAAGGACTTCCTGTTCACGCCCGAGCAGGCGCGCACGCCCGTGAGCGTGCTCTCCGGCGGCGAGCGCAACCGGCTCCTCATCGCCAAGGCGCTGGCCCAGCCCTCGAACCTCCTCGTCCTCGACGAGCCGACCAACGACCTCGACCTCGAGACCCTCGACCTCCTGCAGGAGATGCTCGGCGAGTATGCGGGCACCCTGATCCTCGTGAGCCACGACCGCGACTTCCTCGACCGCGTCGTCGGGAGCGTGCTGGTGAGCGAGGGGGAGGGGCGCTGGATCGAGTATGCGGGCGGCTACTCGGACATGGTGTCCCAGCGCGGCGCCGGCGTGCAGGCCCGCGAGGCGGCCAAGCAGAAGGCGCCCCCGCGCGAGCGGGCCGCCGCGCAGGATCCTTCGCCCGGGAGCCCCGCCCGGACGAAGCTCGGCTTCAAGGAGCAGCACGAGCTGAAGACCCTGCCGGCGCGGATCGAGAAGCTCGAATCGGCCATCGCCAAGCTCCGCGAGATCCTGGCCGACCCCAACCTCTACGCCCGCGACCCCGGCCGATTCGAGAAGGCGTCGGCGACGCTCGTCGACGCGGAGACCGAGCTCGCCGCCGCCGAGGAGCGCTGGCTGACCCTCGAGATGCTGCGCGAGGCGGCCGGCGCCTGACGCCTCCCGAGTCGAGGTCGAATCGAAAGCCTGATGCAGCCGAGATTAACCTTCTGCCGGAAGTTCAACCTACGCGCGATACCTTCTCCGATCTTGTGAAGTCGGCTCTCGATCGCCGATTTCTCGCGCCGGGCGAGCGGAAAGTCTCGGGTTCGACGACGGATTCGTTGCCGGCCTGCAACAGCGCCCTGCAAAGCCTCCTCACGCGGGTTTGAAGGCGCTGATCCATGTTGCCGCGGGCCGGCCCCTCCCTCATGGTACGGCCAAGGCAGGGATGAAGTCCCGCCCAAGGTTCGGCCGATGCCCGTGCGGGGAGGGCCAGACCTCCACGGGGTAAAAGGACGAACGGACAAGCCGGCGCACAACGGAAGCCGGTGCCGACATAACGTCCGGTCCCGAGGGTCTCGAAGCTTTTGGAGGTTTCACTATGAAGCTCGTGAAGAGCCTTCTTCTGGGGTCGGCGGCGGGGCTGACCGTCGTCGCAGGGGCTCAGGCCGCGGACCTTCCCGTCAAGAAGGCCGTTCCTGTCGAGTACGTCCGCGTCTGCTCTGCCTACGGGGCCGGCTTCTTCTACATCCCGGGCACCGAGACCTGCCTGCGTATCTCGGGCCGCGCCCGGTACGAGGTCGGCTACATGACGGACGGTAGCCGTCAGATCGCCGGCGCCGGCGACGCCCTCCAGAACCGCGGCCTGCTGCGCCTCAACCTCGATGCGCGCACCCAGACGGGCTACGGCACGCTGCGCGCCTTCGTCCGCGCCGAGATCGCGAGCCGCACCGGCCAGAGCAAGATGTCCTCCGGCACGCAGCAGCGCATCGCCAACGCCTTCCCGGCCTTCGGCCAGGATACGTTCGGCCGCGTCCAGGAATTCGTCGTCGCCGACAAGGCCTTCGTGCAATTCGCCGGCCTGACCGCCGGTCGCGCCTCGTCGTTCTTCGACTTCTACGCCCACGACTTCGAGATCATCGCCTCGACGCTCGGCTCCGACGTCCCCTCCACGAACCTCCTCGCCTACACGGCGAAGTTCGGCGAGGGCTTCTCGGCGACGATCTCGATGGAAGATCCGATGTTCCGGAAGAACCCGCTCTACTCGCAGGCCGCGGGTCCCGCGGCCGGCGCCGGTACGGCGGCCGCCTTCTTCCAGGGCACGACCGCTCCGACCCCGATCATCATCTCGCGCAACGCCGCGGGCGTGGTCACCGGCGTCACCCAGATCGACGCCGTCGAGCGCTCGCGCATGCCCGACTTCGTCGGTGCGCTCCGCTACGATGCGGCCTGGGGTTCGGCCCAGCTCTCGGCTGCCGTCAAGGACGTCAACGTCGGCGGCCCGCTCGCGAACTCGACCTTCGTCGGCGGCGCGGCCGGAGCCCGCATCGCGACCAACGCCTTCGCCGGCGCTCAGACCGCCTACGGCTGGGCCGTCCAGGGTGGCGTGAAGGTCAACGCGCCCTTCATCGCCCCCGGCGACGCCCTCTACCTGCAGGGTGCCTACGGCGAGGGTGCCTCGATCTACACGGGCTACACCGCCTTCACCGGCACCTACATCAACCAGACCTCGGTTTACGGCGGCAACCCGTTCAACCAGTGGCTGGCCGACGCCGTCGTAAACCCGAACACCGGCCGCATCGAGCTGTCGAACAGCTTCACGGTGGTCGGCTCCTACCTCCACTACTGGGCGCCCGAGTGGCGGTCGGCCTTCTTCGGCAGCTACGGCGAGATGCGCTTCCCGTCTGGCGTCCGTGCGGCCCTGGCCAACATCGGAACCGCCGCCGGCACGCTCACCAACGGCGCGACCACCTACACCACGACCAACCTGATCACCTCGGCTCCGGGCACCCTCGGCTTCGGCCTCAGCCCGGTCCTGCGCGACACGTACCAGGTCGTCGCGGGCGCCAGCCTGATCTGGTCGCCGGTGAAGGATCTCGATATCGGCGCCGAGGCCCAGTACATCCGCGTCGGCACGCTGAACGGCCGTGTCGCCAACGCCGACCGCACCACCGCGGCCAACGGCGTGGCGGGCGCCCTCTACAGCGTCACCAAGGAAGACACCTTCCAGGCCCGCTTCCGCGTGCAGCGCGACTTCTAAGTCGCCGCATCGGGCGAGCCCCGCGCTTCAGAACCCCGGCCGAGAGGCCGGGGTTTTTTCGTTGACCGACCGCAGGATTGCGGGGATGGCCTTCAAGCTGCCGTGAAGGCAGCGTCCACTCGACCGACGCCGAGGCTCATCATCGGACGCATCGTGGTCTCCCTTCTTCCCTCTCCCACGGCCCGCCGGCGCCATGGCTGGCTGCTCGGCCTGCCCCTCCTCGGCCTGGTCTGGGTCGCGGCCACCCTCCACGCGCAGCCCGAGGTCGAGCGCGCGGTCGAGGCATCCGCGCGGGCGGCGTCCTCGGGCCAACAGGATGCGGTGGACGCGACCGGGGAGACGTGGTTTCGCCTGACGGGGCAGGGGCGCGACCTCGTCGTGAAGGGCGACGCGCCGGATGCGGCCTCTCGCGAGCGGCTCCTGCTGCGCCTCGCCGATGCGGGGGCCCCGCGGCGCGTCCTGTCCGCCATCGGGCTCGTCGAGGAAGTCTCGCCCTTCGTCTGGACCGCGATCCGGACCCGCGAGGACCGGATCGACCTGTCCGGCAGCCGGCCGGCCGAGATCGGCCGCAGCGCCCTCGACGCGCGGCTGAGGGCGGAACTGCCGGCCTCCGTCGCCCTCGCCGATGAGGCGCGCGCCGTGCGCGGCGGCCCTCCCGATTTCCCGTCCGTGGCGGCCTTCGCCCTGGCGCGGCTCCAGGCCCTGGCACCCGGCGGCGTCGCGACGGTGCGCGACACGACGCTGGGGCTCGAAGGCGAGGCGGCGGGGCCGGACAGCTACGAAACCCTGCGCGCGGACCTTGCGAACCTGCCCGCCGGCTACAGTGCCGGCCGTATCGAGATCCGGCCGCCCCGCGTCGCCGAGTTCCGTTTCGGCGTCGAGCGGCGGGCGGATGGCGGCCTGACGCTGACGGGCAACGTGGTCTCCGAGACGGCCCGCACGCTCCTGCGCAAGGCGGCCCAGGAGGTCGCCGAGGGCGCCCCCGTCGAGGATCGCACGCGCACGGCGCGGGGGCTCGGCGAGGGCATCGATCCGGAGGCCCTGACGCGCTTCACCCTCCAAGCCGCCGGGTTGCTGCGCGAGGGCAGCGTGACGTTCGACGGGATTCGCCTCTCCGCCGCCGGCAGCGCCGTGGACGGGCAGGCGGTGGCCGAGATCGGGGTCCTGCTGCGCGAGCGCCGCCCGCAGGGTGTCGCGCCGGGCAGCCTGGACCTGCGCGCCGCGCCGCTCTCACCCTACCGGGTGACCCTCCGGCGGGACGGCGACGGCCTCACGCTCGCCGGGCACCTCCCGGACGCCGCCGCGCGCGAGCGCGTCCTCGCCGCGATCCGCCCCCGGTTCATCCGCGAGCGCATCGTCGATCGCACGCGGCTCGCGGAGGGCGCGCCCCCCAACCTCGTCGCCGCCCTGGAGACCGCGATCCCGCAGCTCGCGCTCCTCGCGAGCGGCGAGCTCGCCGTTGCCGACCGAGACATCGCCCTAACCGGGACGAGCCTCTATCCGGAGAGCGGCCGTCGCCTGCGCACGAGTTTCCCGGCGGCGCTTCCGGCCGCGTGGCGGGCCACCGCCTCGGTCAGCACGCCGGGCGCTCCGGAGCGGCGCGAGATCGAGGCCTGCCGGCGCGACCTCGCCGCCGAGACGCGCGCCCATCCGCTGCATTTCGCGCCCGGGAGCAGCGCCTTCGCCGCGGATTTCTATCCGGTGCTCGACGCCATCGCCGCCCTGGCCAAGCTCTGCCCCGATCTCCGGTTCGAGGTCGCCGGGCATCTCGACCCGCCGGGCAGCCGGCGCGAGACGCCGTCAGCCGACGCGGGCGCCGTCCAGACGACGGCCTCGATCGACAAGGACGCGGCGAAGGAAGCCGCAGGACGCAGCGCGCCCGGCAAGGACGCCGCCCCCGGCAAGGATGCGAAGGCGGGCAAGGCCGCCGCCGACAAGAACGCCACCGCCGACAAGAACAAGGCCGACAAGAGCGCCAAGGCCGCCAAGGGCGCGAAGCCGGCCGACGCTCCCGTTGCCGAGCCGGAACCGGACATCGCCCGCCTGCGCGCGCAGGCGATCGTGGATTACCTCCTCCAGGCGGGTGCCGCGGCCGATCAGGTCGGCGCGGCCGCCGGCGCGCCCGAGGCCGGCGCGCAGGCCATCGTCTTCACGCTGCGGGGGTGAGTGGGATGGATTCGGTGACCCTGCTTCTCGGAAGCCTCTGGCCCGGTCTCGCCGCCGGCCTCGCCCTCGGCCTCTGCGCCGGCTGGCTCGGCGGCTGGCCGCGCGGCGCCGCGGCCGGGCTCGGGCTCCTCACCGCCGCCTCGCTCCTCGGCGCGGTCGCCATGGCCGGGCTGGTGCCCGGGGAGGCGGGCTTCTGGACGGAGAGCGCGGCGCTGATGCTCTGGACCTATCTCGGCGGCTGCGCCCTCGGAGCCCTCGCGCGCGGTGAGCGCAGCGATCACGAGCCGGCCGCCGGCGCGTAGATCGCGATCATCCCCCGAGGCCGGCCCGGACCGGCGCTCGGCAGCCCCTCAGCGCGCGCCGCGCTGCAGGTCGCCCTCGATCAGGAGCGCGCTCTTGCCGTCGAGGCGGTTCCGGTAGACCTGCAGGTTCTCCATCACCCGCTGAACGTAGTTGCGGGTCTCCGTGAAGGGGATGCGCTCGACCCAGTCGATCGCGTCGACCTGCCCCTTGCGGGGGTCTCCGTAGGCGTCGATCCACTTCTTCACGTTGCCGCCGCCCGCGTTGTAGGAGGCGAAGGCGAGGATGTAGGAGCCGCGCCAATCCTCCATCAGCTCGCCCAGATGGGCTTGGCCGAGGCGGGCATTGTAGGCGGGGTCGCTCGTGAGCCGGTCCTGGTCGTAGCTTGTGCTCACGCGCTTGGCCGTGCGCTGGGCGGTGGCCGGCATCATCTGCATGAGGCCGCGGGCGCCGACGCCCGATTGCGCCCGCGGATCGAACTGGCTCTCCTGGCGGGCGATCGCGTAGACCATCGCCCGCTCGACCAGGGGCACGGCGGAGAAGGCCTCGAAGGCCGGGATGCCGATCGTCGGGTAGGCGTGGGCATCGAGCGGCAGGCCGCGCTGCACCGCGAGCTTACCGATGGCGACGAGGGCGCGGGCATCCTTCAACTCGGTCGCGAGGTCGCCGAGCGCCTGCAACTCGCTCGGGTCGGTGAGCTTCTGCGCCGCGTCGATGTAGAGCGGCAGCGCGAGTTCCTTGAGCGAGGCCTCGCCGAGGAGGCGCAGGGCGCGCACGCAGAGGCGCTGGTCGAAGGCCGCGCGGGCGGCCGCGTCGAGGGGGGCGGGGCTGCGCAGGGGCAGGCTGGTCTGGCCGAGCTTCGCCCGGGCGAGCTGCCCGTAATAGGCGATCGGCTGAAGGGCCGCCCGCTCGTAATAGGCCTTGGCGTCGGCGGGCTGGTCGAGCACCTCCGCGGCCCGGCCCTGCCAGTAGGCGGCCCGCGCCACCGAGATCGGGGTCTCGGCGATGTCGGCGGCGCGCCGGAAATGCAGGCTCGCGGCGACCGCGTCGCCCCGGAAGCGCAGGGCGATCCAGCCGGCGTGGAACTCGGCCTCGATCCGCTTCTCGACCGTGCGTGCGCTGTGGCCGCTCGCCACCGCGTAGGCGGTCCGGGCGTCGCCGAGATCCATCAGCTTGCGGGCGACGATCCGGCGCTCGACCCACCACTCGTCCCCGTCGGCGAGGACGTCGGGGTTCGTGGGCGCGGCGGCGAGCAGCGTCGCCGCCTCCCCCGTCCGGTCCGCCCGGCGGTGATACTGCGCGCGGGACAGGATGTAGGACGAATCGCTGCGCAGGCTCGGCGGCACGGCGTTGAGCGCGGCGAGCGCGCCCGAACTCTTGTCCTCGACCGCCCGGCGCGCCCGCACCAGCGTCGCGTAGGAGCCGCCCGCCTGGGCCGCCGCGCGGCCGGCCGTCTCCCAATCCTCCTTCAGGAGTGCGCGCTCCATGCGGTAGCGGTGGTCCGCCCGGCCGAGCACGCCGGGAAACGCGTCGAGCACCTTGGCTTCGAGGGTGCGCCCGAACGTGTCCTCGCGCCACAGCTCGCGGACGAGCGTGGCGGCATCCTCGTTCAGCCCCTCCGCCCTGAAGGCGAGGGCGAGGGCGAAGCGGCCCGGCGCGCTCGACGGCTTCGAGGTCGCGAAGAAGGCGCGCACCGTGGCGGGGCTCTTCCGCTCGGCGAGCAGCGCCTCCTCGGCCCGGCGGCGCAGGAGCGGGCCGGCCGGCCAGTCCGGGTTGGTCCGCTGGAAGGCCGTGACGCGCTCGAAGCCGATCCCGGCGCCGGCGCGGATCGCCACCCATTCGAGGAGGGCGCGGGCGGCGGGGTCGGCGAAGCCGTCGCGCAGGCGGTCGCCCTCCGAGACCTTGCCCTTGCGGTAGAGGTCGATCGCCTGGCGCAGCTGCGTCACGTCGGTCTCGCCGCTGCGGGCGGCGCGGGCCGGATCGGGCAGTTCCGGCACGGGCGCGGCCGGCGTCATCCCGGCATCGGGGAGCGGGAAGGCGATCGGCGCCTCCGGATCGGCGGAGGCGTAGGAGGTGGCCGCAGGCGGCACGGCCTTCGCCGGCGGCGATTCCTCGGTGCCCGTCTCGACCCGGAGGGCGTCCGCCGCGACCGGGTCGGCCGGCTTCGCGTCGGAGACCTGGGCGGAGGGCGCCGTCGCGTCGCTCGCGGGCGGCGTCGGCTGCGAGGCCGGCTCGCTGGCCGGCGCCTGCTGCGCCGCGGGCAGCGTCGCGGCGAGGGCGACGCCGGCCAGGGTCGCGCCCGCCATCAATGTGAGGGCGAGGGCCGCCAGCGGGGGCCGGGAGAGTGTCGCCATGGCTCGGATCAGTCCCCGACGGGAGGGCGCATGTCCCAGGCTCGCCCCTCCTCCGTTAAGAAGTCATTAGCTGCGTCCGCAGATGGTTTGCGCGCGCGGTAGGGAAGCCCTATGTCTGCGCCGCTCCTCGCGGGGAGCGGCCGGGCATCCGGCGAGAGAGCAGACCGACGGCTGGGAACGCCAGGATGACCGAGACACACCCGCGCCTTCGCGGCTCGATGACCGCGCTTGCGACCCCGTTCCGCGAGGGCGCCTTCGACGAGGCGGCCTTCCGCGCCTTCGTCAGCTGGCAGATCGCGCAGGGCACCCACGGTCTCGTGCCGGTCGGCACCACCGGCGAGACGCCGACGCTCAGCCATGCCGAGCACGACCGCGTCGTCGAGGTGTGCATCGACGAGGCCGCCGGCCGGGTGCCGGTGGTGGCCGGCGCCGGCTCGAACTCGACCGCGGAGGCCGTCGAGCGGGCGCGTCATGCGGAGCGGGCCGGAGCGGACGCGGTGCTCATCGTCACGCCCTACTACAACAAGCCGACGCAGGACGGGCTGTACGCCCACTTCAAGGCCGTCAACGACGCGGTCGGCATCCCGATCATCATCTACAACATCCCCGGCCGGTCGGTGGTCGACATGAGCGTCGAGACGATGACGCGCCTGTTCGAGCTGAAGAACATCGCCGGCGTGAAGGACGCCACGGCCAAGCTCGACCGTGTCAGCCTGCAACGCCAAGCCATGGGTGAAGATTTCATCCAGCTTTCTGGCGAAGATGCGACGGCTTTGGGGTTCAATGCGCACGGAGGCCGCGGCTGCATCTCCGTCGTCTCGAACGTGGCCCCGCGTCTCTGCGCCGATCTGCAGGAAGCGACGCTCGGCGGAGACTACGCGAAGGCCCTGCGCATCCAGGACCTTTTGCTGCCGCTGCACACGAGCCTCTTCCTCGAGACCAACCCGTCCCCGGTGAAGTACGCTCTCGCCCGGCTCGGACACATGCGCGAGGACGTCCGCCTGCCGCTGCTGCCGGTGAGCGCCGGCACCCGCGCCATCGTCGATGCCGCCCTGCGCCACGCCGGGTTGCTCGAGGTCTGATCGGCCTCGCCGCGCGCGGGCGCGAACCCCATATGGACCGGCCCGGTCGCACCTTGGCGGCCGGCGTGAGACGAAAGCGCGATGGCCCCGAAACCCGATCCGTCCCGCCGCGTCGTCGCGGACAACCGCGCGGCGCGCTTTCACTACGCCATCATGGAGACCCTCGAGGCCGGCATCTCGCTGACCGGCACGGAGGTGAAGTCCCTGCGCAACGGCAAGGCGACGATCGGGGAGGCCTATGCCGGACCGTCCGGCAACGACCTGATGCTGTTCAACGCCTACATTCCCGAATACCTCGAGGCGAACCGCTTCAACCACGACACGAAGCGGCCGCGGCGCCTCCTCCTGCATCGCCGGCAGATCGACAAGCTGATCGGCGCCACCCAGCGGCAGGGTTTCACGGTGGTCCCGCTGAAGATCTACTTCAACGAGCGCGGCCGGGCGAAGGTCGAGCTCGGCCTCGGCAAGGGCAAGCAACTCCACGACAAGCGCGAGACCGCCAAGCAGCGCGACTGGGAGCGCGACCGGGCCCGCCTCCTGCGCGACCGGGGCTGAGAGGCGGGCTGGAAGCGAGCGCGGACGGATCCCGAGCCGCCCACCTCTCCCGAACGAGAGAGGTCGCATCCCTCACCCCAGCCTTCTCCCCAACGGGAGTGGGGCTGCGTCGCGCTCTCCTCGCCGCCCGCGGCTCCGGCGGCTAGGATGAACGCCCGCGCGGAGGGTCTCTCATGGAACCGGACTTTCTCAGCCTGCCCCCGGACCTGCCGGTGCCGGAGGATGACGGGGCGGCGGCCCATCTCGTCGGTCGGCGGCTGCCGAACGTGTCGCTCGAGGCGACCGATGGCGGGCGCGTCGCGCTCTCCGCTCTCGCCGGGCGCAGCGTCGTCTACGCCTATCCGCGCACCGGCGAGCCGGGGCGCCCGAACCTCGTTCCCGATTGGGACCTGATTCCGGGCGCGCGCGGCTGCACCCCGCAGACCTGCAGCTTCCGCGATCATCACGCGGCGTTGCGCGCCCTCGGCGTCGCCCACCTGCATGGGCTCTCGACGCAGACGAGCGCCTACCAGCGCGAGGCGGCGGAGCGGCTGCACCTGCCCTTCACGCTGCTGGCCGACCCGCATCTCGCCTTCACCAAGGCGCTCGGCCTGCCGACCTTCGTCGCGGCCGGACAGACCCTCCTGCGGCGCCTGACGATGATCGTCGACGAGGGCGTGGTGACGAAGGTGTTCTACCCGGTCTTCCCGCCGGATCGCAGCGCCGACGACGTCCTCGCCTGGCTGCGCGCCCCGGACGCCTAGACCTCGCCGGATTCGTCGGGCGCCGGCCCCTGGCGGATGCCGTAGCGGGTCTCCAGGCCCGGATTGCTGCGCGGCGGCGCCCGATCGGCGAAGTCGCGGGACGGGCGCCCGTTCTCGCCGGCGGACCGCGTATTCCGCTCACCCGGATCGCGCCCGACCTTGGGCATGAGGTGGACGAGGTCGACGAACTCGTCGGCCTGCCGGCGCAGGTCGTCCGCGATCATCGCGGGCTGCGTCTGGATGGTCGAGACCACCGTCACCCGGACGCCGCGGCGCTGCATCGCCTCGACGAGCGAGCGGAAATCGCCGTCGCCCGAGAACAGGATCATGTGCTCGATGTAGGGGGCGAGCTCCAGGGCATCGATCGCGAGCTCGATGTCCATGTTGCCCTTGATCTTGCGGCGGCCCATCGAATCCGTGAATTCCTTCACGGGTTTCGTGACGACGCGGTAGCCGTTGTAGTCCAGCCAGTCGATCAGCGGGCGGATGGAGGAATATTCCTGATCCTCGATCATGGCTGTGTAGTAGAAAGCCCGGATCAGATTATCCCGGCTCTGAAATTCCTTCAGCAAACGCTTGTAGTCGATGTCGAAGCCGAGTGATTTCGTTGTCGCGTAAAGATTGGCGCCGTCGATGAAAAGGGCGCTTCGTTGTTGTGTGCTCATGGCGCGGTTCGCCTGTTCTGAAAAAATGAATCGATCGAAGGGATTTAATGGCTCTGGGCTTCGGCAATGCACGGCAGTTTCAGATTGGTACCTGACGCCCGGGAGATGAATGGCTGAGTGGAATGTTACCGACTGAAGTCTTGAAAAACGATTGCGACAAAGATTGTGCGCCAGGCTTTTCGAGTAAAAAGGCGTTCGTTTCTCAGCCGACTTGCTTGGTGAACCTGCAAAGAGCTTTGGAAGCCGGATTCGCGCGTGTCAAGCCGCGCCCATGACAATGTCATGTGCAGGTGCCGGCAGCGGATGCGGGCATTTGCGTGCCCGAAACCTGAGGTTACCTGCGCGCTCGCTCCCAGCCGGAGGCGGGCGCAAAGGGAGCCTCGGGCAGAGGCGTCAGGCGAGCGGTATGGCGCGGCTGCCCGGCTTCACCGCCGGGATGGCGGCGAGGTCCGGCGGCAGCGCGTCGGCCGGATAGGCCGGGATGTCGAGGGTCACGAGGGAGAGCAGCGGCACGCCGATCTCGCCGCGCCCGCCCGAGCGGTCGATCAGGCAGGCTGCGCCGACGATCTCGCCCTCCTGGTCCCGGAGCGAGGCGAGGCATTCGCGCGCCGACAGGCCGGTCGTCACGATGTCCTCGACGATGACGGCCCGGGTCCCTTTCGGAATCGCGAAGCCGCGCCGGAGCTGGAAGGGGCCGCCGGGCTCGCGCTCGACGAAGATCGCCCGGGCGCCGAGATGGCGCGCCGTCTCGTAGCCGGGCACGATGCCGCCGATCGCGGGCGAGACCACGATGTCGATCGCGCCGAAGCGCGCGCGGATGGCCTCGGCGAGCGCCCGGCACAGGCGCTCGGTCCGCGGCGGCTCGGAGAAGATCGCCATCTTCTGCAGGAACACGCCCGAATGCAGGCCGGAGCTGAGGACGAAATGCCCCTCCAGCAGGGCTCCGGCATTCCGGAATTCTTCGAGCACCTGCTCCGGCTTCATGGGGTCGCGGCTCCGCGGCGGGGGATCACGGGCCGCTTGTGGCAGCGGCGAAACGGCGAGGCAAGCGGAGCGGCCCTCAGCCGTTGACCCGGTCGACCCGGCTGACCGCGCGCTTGCCGCGCAGTTCCGCGACGATCGCGTTGAGGTGCTGCAGGTCCCAGACCGAGAGATCGATCACGATCTCGGTGAAGTCCTGCGTGCGCCGCTTCATCGAGACGTTGTCGATGTTGCCGTCGTGGTCGGCGATCACCTGCGCGATCTGCGCCAGGGTACCGGGCTCGTTGATCGATTGCAGGGCGATGCGCGCCGGGAAGCGCTCGCTCGATCCGGCCTCCACGTCCCAGCGCACGTCGAGCCAGCGGTCGGGCTCGTTGTCGAAGGCGGCGAGCGCCGCCGACTGGATCGGGTAGATCGTGACGCCGATGCCGGGGGTGAGGATGCCGACGATGCGGTCGCCCGGCACCGCGCCGCCGTTCGGGGCGAAGCTGACGGGCAGGTCGCCGTCCAGCCCCCGGATCGGGATCGCGTCCGATTGCCCGTCCTCCGCGGCGCCGTTCCCGCCGGGAAAGGTGAGCCGCATCGTCTGGTCCTTCGAGCGGGTGAGGCGGCCGGCCCCGTTCGCGGGCGGCTGCTGCACGGAGGCGCCGCCGGCGCGCCGCTCGTCCTTGTAGTCGGGATAGACCGCCTTCACGACGTCGCCCGAGAACATCTCGCCGCGCCCGACCGCCGCGAACACGTCCTCCGTCGAGCCGCGGGCGAGGCGGGGGAGGGCACCCCGCAGCTTGTCCTCGGAGAAGCTCTTGCCCGCCCGCTCGAAGGCGCGGTCGAGGATCTGGCGGCCGAGGCCGGCATATTGGCGGCGCACGGCCGAGCGCGTCGCCCGCCGGATCGCGGCGCGGGCCTTGCCGGTGACGACGAGGGATTCCCAGGCCGCGGGCGGCGTCTGCCCGTCGGAACGGGCGATCTCGACCTCGTCGCCGTTGGCGAGCTCGTGCAGGAGCGGCGCCATCCGGCCGTTGATCTTGGCGCCGACCGCCGTATTGCCGACGTCGGTGTGGACCGCGTAGGCGAAGTCGATCGGCGTTGCGCCCCGCGGCAGGGCGATGAGCCGGCCCTTGGGCGTGAAGCAGAAGACCTGGTCCTGGAACAGTTCGAGCTTGGTGTGCTCCAGGAACTCCTCCGGGCTGTCGCCCTCGGCGAGCAGCTCGATCGTGCGGCGCAGCCACTGGTAGGCGCCGCTCTCGGTGGCGAGCTTCGGGTGGATCGAGCCGTCGCCGGCCCGGTTCGCCTCCTTGTAATGGGCGTGCGCCGCGATGCCGTACTCGGCGATCTCGTCCATCTCCGCGGTGCGGATCTGCAATTCGACGCGCTGGCTCTTCGGTCCGATCACCGTGGTGTGGATCGAGCGGTAATCGTTCTGCTTCGGGGTCGAGATGTAGTCCTTGTAGCGGCCCGGCACCATCGGCCAGCTCGTGTGGACGACGCCGAGCGCGCCGTAGCAATCGGCCACCGTGTCGACCACGACGCGGAAGCCGAAGATGTCGGAGAGCTGCTCGAAGGCGACCGACTTGCGCTCCATCTTCGACCAGATCGAGTAGGGCCGCTTCTGGCGCCCCGACACCTCCGCGGTGATGCCGCGGGCGCCGAGCTTGGCCGTCAGGTCCTGCTCGATGCTCTCCACGAGCCGCTCGGACTTCGCCGAGAGATCGGTGAGGCGCTGCGCGATGGTGGCGTAGATCTCGGGCTTGAGATTGCGGAAGGCGAGGTCCTCGAGCTCGTCGCGCAGTTCCTGCATGCCCATGCGGCCGGCGAGCGGCGCGTAGATGTCGAGCGTCTCCTCGCCGATGCGGATCCGCTTCTCGGGCGGCATGTGGTGGAGGGTGCGCATGTTGTGCAGGCGGTCGGCGAGCTTGACGAGGAGCACGCGCACGTCCGCCGCCACGGCCAGCAGCAGCTTGCGGAAGTTCTCGCCCTGGGCGGCCCGCTTCGAGACGAGATCGAGCCGCTTCAGCTTGGTCAGCCCGTCGACGAGGGCGCCGATCTCGGGGCTGAACAGCTCGCGGATCTCGTCGAGGGTGGCGGCGGTGTCCTCCACCGTGTCGTGCAGCACCGCGGCGACGATCGTCGCATCGTCGAGGCGCAGATCCGTGAGGATCGCCGCGACCTCGAGGGGATGGGCGAAGAACGGGTCGCCGGAGGCGCGCTTCTGCGTGCCGTGGGCCCGCATGGCGTAGACGTAGGCGCGGTTGAGCAGGGCCTCGTTCGCGGCGGGGTTGTAGCGTTTCACCCGCTCCACGAGTTCATACTGGCGCATCATCCGCCGACGGACCCTTCCCCTGCTTGCAATGCCGCGCCGCGAGACCGCGGCGGGCGCTGTCCCGCGCGATCGGGCGTCAAGTCTCCCGCATCGCACAGGCGCGCGCCAGACCCTCGGCGTCGCAGAGGCGCCGAATTCGGCCGGAAACGAGAAAACCCGGCCTCGCGGCCGGGTTTCGAGACGGGGAGCCTGTCCGTTCCGGCTCAGTCGCCCTCGTCGTCGGTCTCCACCGGCGGGGCGAGGTTCTCCAGGCCGCGCAGGAGGTCCTCCTCGCTCATCCGGTCGAACTGCACCGCGCTGTCGTCGCTGGAGGCGGCCTGCGGGGCCACCGCCGCGGCGGCGGGCGAGGAGGAGAGCAGCGGCACGGTCTCGGCCTCCGGCTCGTCCACCTCGACGTATTTCTGCATCGAGTGGATCAGCTGCTCCTTGAGGTCGTCCGCCGTGATGGTCTCGTCGCCGATCTCGCGGAGCGCCACGACGGGGTTCTTGTCGCGGTCGCGGTCGACGGTGAGCGGCGCGCCGGCGGCGAGCAGACGGGCGCGGTGGCTGGCCAGCAGGACCAGCTCGAAGCGGTTCTCGACCTTGTCGATGCAGTCTTCAACGGTGACGCGAGCCATGGGCGGCGGCTCCTTCCTGGACTTAAGACGCGAGGATTTTCGGAGATGATCGCGCGTCTTACACCGGTTGGCGCCCTGCAACAAGCTGAACGGTGGCGGCGATTTGTGCGCTGCATTGTTGACACCCGAGGGCTTGCGATGCGACTGCGCCGCGCTTTCTCAAGCCTTCAGAGCGACGAAGGGCGGCTCTCCATGACGCGAGCACTCATCTTCCCCGGTCAGGGCAGCCAGGCGGTCGGCATGGGCAAGGCGCTCGCCGAGGCGCACCCGGCGGCCAGGGACGTGTTCGCCGAGGTCGATGCCGCGCTCTCGCAGAACCTGTCCCGGATCATGTTCGAGGGGCCGGCCGAGGAGCTGACGCTGACGGCGAACGCCCAGCCCGCCCTGATGGCGGCGAGCCTCGCGGTGCTGCGCGTGCTGGAGGCCGAGCGCGGCCTCGACCTTTCCCGGGACATCGCGAGCGTGGCCGGCCATTCGCTGGGCGAGTACTCGGCGCTGGCCGCCGCCGGGACCTTCTCGGTGGCGGATGCGGCCAAGCTCCTGCGCATCCGCGGCGAGGCGATGCAGCGGGCGGTGGCGCCGGGCGAGGGCGCCATGGCGGCGCTGATCGGCGCCGAGCTGGAGGCCGCCCGCGAGATCGCGGCGGAGGCCGCAGAGGAGGCCGCAGGGGGCGGGGTCTGCGACGTGGCGAACGACAACGGCGCCGGTCAGGTCGTGCTCTCCGGCCACAAGGCGGCGGTGGAGCGGGCCGTGTCCATCGCCCAGGCGCGCGGCATCAAGCGGGCCGTGCTCCTCAACGTCTCCGCCCCCTTCCATTGCAGCCTGATGGGCCCGGCGGCCGACGCGATGCGCGAGGCGCTGGGCGCGGTCCGCATCGCCGCCCCGATCATTCCCGTCTACGCAAATGTCCGCGCCGCGCCCGTGACCGATCCGGAGGCGATCCGCGCCGCGCTCGTCGAGCAGGTGACGGGCACGGTGCGCTGGCGCGAATGCGTCGCCGCCATGGCCGGGGCAGGCGTCGACACGTTCTACGAGCTGGGTTCCGGCAAGGTGCTGACCGGCCTCGTCAAGCGCATCGCGCCGGGCGCCGCGGCCAGCCCCGTCGGGACGCCGGACGACGTCGCGGCCTTGCCCACGCTCTGACCATCCGCCACACGCGAGGGACGTAACCCCATGTTCGATCTCACCGGCCGCAAGGCCCTCGTCACCGGCGCCACCGGCGGCCTCGGCGGGGCCATCGCCCGGGCGCTGCACGCGCAGGGCGCCTCCGTGGCGTTGTCGGGCACCCGCCAGGAGGCGCTGGAGGCGCTGGCGGGCGAGCTCGGCCATGAGCGGGTCCACGTCACCCCCTGCAACCTCGCGGACGCGCAGGCCGTCGAGGCGCTGGTGCCGGCGGCCGAATCGGCGCTCGGCGGGCTCGACATCCTCGTCAACAATGCCGGCATCACGCGGGACAACCTGTTCCTGCGCATGAAGGACGAGGAGTGGGAGCAGGTGCTCGCGGTCAACCTCACCGCCGCCTTCCGCCTCTCGCGCGCGGCCGTGAAGGGCATGATGCGCCGCCGCTCCGGCCGCATCGTGAATATCGGCTCGGTGGTGGGCTCCACCGGCAATCCGGGCCAGGGCAATTACGCGGCGGCGAAGGCCGGCCTCGTCGGCCTCACCAAGGCGCTCGCCGCCGAGGTCGCCTCCCGCAATATCACCGTCAATTGCATCGCGCCCGGCTTCATCGCCTCGCCGATGACCGACGAGCTCAATGACAAGCAGCGCGAGGGCATCCTGACCCGCGTGCCGATGGGCCGGCTCGGCAGTGGCGCGGAGGTCGCGGCGGCCACCGTCTACCTCGCCTCGGACGAGGCGGCCTACGTCACCGGCCACACGCTGCACGTGAACGGCGGCATGGCCATGCTCTGACCGGCGGGGCTCCCCCGGCGCATCCTCCGGCCCCGGTACAACCCGAGGAAAACGTTCGGAAAACCACAGGGATGAACGGTTCGTGAACCGGCTCTCGCCAGCGCGGGAACCCTGTGTTAACACCCCGGCAGCCGTGCAAGGGGGGTTGACGGTTCAGCGGGTTGCAAGTCCAAGACGACACGCGATCGGACACCGGCCGCTTGAGCGAAACGCCCGGCAACGGGAGAGCGGCCACGGCGCCTTCACCATCACGATGGACACACGAGGACCAACAATGAGCGATATCGCTGAGCGCGTGAAGAAGATCGTCGTCGAGCACCTGGGCGTGGAGCCCGAGAAGGTGGTCGAGGGCGCGAACTTCATCGACGATCTCGGCGCCGACAGCCTCGACACCGTCGAGCTCGTGATGGCGTTCGAGGAGGAGTTCAACGTCGAGATCCCGGACGACGCCGCGGAGACCATCCAGACGGTCGGCGACGCGGTGAAGTTCCTCGAGAAGAACTCCGCGTAAGATATTTCGAGCGGCGCGGCCGGGGCCGAAACGCCCCGCCCGCCGTTCATAGGGAACGGAACGGTTCGGGATAGCGCGATGCGTCGGGTTGTCGTTACGGGTCTGGGCATGGTCACGCCGCTGGGCAGCGGAGTGGAGCACACCTGGAGCCGCCTGATCGCGGGCGACAGCGGGGCGGCGAAGGTCACGGCCTTCGCCACGGACGACCTCGCCTGCAAGATCGCCTGCTCGATCCCGTTCGGCGACGGCACCGACGGCACCTTCAACCCCGACCGGGTGATGGAGGTGAAGGAGCAGCGCAAGGTCGACCCCTTCATCGTCTACGCCATGGCGGCGGCGGACGAGGCGCTCAACGATGCCGGGTGGCACCCCAAGACGGATGACGATCAGTACGCCACGGGCGTGCTGATCGGCTCCGGCATCGGCGGCATCGGCGGCATCTACGACGCCTCGATCACGCTCCACGAGAAGGGGCCGCGGCGGGTCTCGCCCTTCTTCATCCCCGGCCGCATCATCAACCTCGCCTCCGGCCAGGTCTCGATCGCGCACGGGCTCAAGGGCCCGAACCACGCCGTCGTCACCGCCTGCTCGACGGGCGCGCACGCGGTGGGCGACGCCGCCCGCCTGATCGCCCTGGGCGACGCCGACGTCATGGTGGCGGGCGGGGCCGAATCACCCGTGAACCGCCTCTCGCTCGCGGGCTTCGCCGCCTGCCGGGCGCTCTCCACCGGCTTCAACGAGGAGCCGACCCGCGCCTCCCGCCCCTACGACAAGGACCGCGACGGCTTCGTCATGGGCGAGGGCGCCGGCATCCTCGTGCTGGAGGAGTACGAGCACGCCAAGGCCCGCGGCGCGAAGATCTACGCCGAGATCGTCGGCTACGGCCTCTCGGGCGACGCCTACCACATCACCTCGCCCTCGCCGGACGGCGACGGGGCCTTCCGCTGCATGACGGCCGCCGTGAAGCGCGCCGGCATCGACCCGAGCGAGATCGACTACATCAACGCCCACGGCACCTCGACGCCGATGGGCGACGAATTGGAGCTGAAGGCCGTCGAGCGCCTCCTCGGCCCCGCCGCCGCCAAGGCCTCGATGTCCTCCACGAAATCGGCCATCGGGCACCTCCTGGGCGCCGCGGGCTCGGTGGAAGCGATCTTCTCGGTCCTCGCCATCCGCGACGGCGTACTGCCCCCGACCCTCAACCTCGACAACCCGAGCGTCCAGACCGAGATCGACCTCGTGCCGCACGAGGCGAAGCGCAAGCGGGTCGACGTGGTTCTGTCGAACTCGTTCGGGTTTGGTGGTACGAATGCGTCGCTGGTGATGCGGCGGGTTTAATTACACCGTCACCACCGCCTCCGCTCCTCCTCACCCGGAACCCGCCCCTGCGGCGTCAGCCCGTTGATCACCTCCGGCAGCACCTGCGCGAGTTGCGAGAGCAGCGTGTCGCGGTTCATCCCGGTCTGGCGCTCCAGCGTGTCGAGCGTGTCGGGGCCGAGCGCCTGGGCGAGCTGGTTCGGCTGAACCGGCCGGTTCTGGCCGTGGCCGATCCAGGATCCGATCACGTCGCCGAGGCCGCCGCGCTGGAAGCGCTCGACCAGGCCGTCGAGGCCGCCGAGATCGGGGCCGCCGCCTTGGCCGCCTGGGCCGCCCTGCCCGAACGGGTCCCCGGGCTCGCGGTCGAGATGGGCGTAGGGGCCGGCGCCCGGGCCGCGGCCTGAGCCGGCATCGCCCGGCCCGTCGAGCATGCCGGAGAGGTCGCTGTAATCGCCCTCGCGCGGGGGAGGGCCGTCGCGGCGGGCGCCGCTCGGGTCATAGCCGCCCTGGTTGAAGCCGCCGATGTCGCCGGACGGGTCGCGGTCGTCGCGCCCGTAGGGGCCGGCGCCGCCGGAGCGGTCGTCCTCCGGGCCCGGCTCGTCGTCGGGCCGGTGCTGCGGGCCGCCGCGCCCGAAAATGTCGCCGAAGCCGCCGCTCGCGCCCTTGGCGAGGAGCAGCATCAGGAGGGCCTTCACCAGCGGCGACATGCCGGGGCCGCCCTGGGCGCTGCCGGGGCCGCCGGACCCGCGCCCGCCGCCGAGCACCTGTCCCAGCACCCCGCCGATGACCGAATCGAGAAGTCCCATGGCGCGCTCCCTTGCCGGCATTCCCGTCTCAACGGCGGAGATGCGGGCGCGGTTGCGCGAGCGGGGCGGTTCGGGCGCTGCGCCGCTATTCCCGGCGGCCGCTCAGGCCGACGCGGTCGCTCTTCGGCAGGTGGTCGAGGGGGTTCGTCACCGCCGCCTTGCCGCCGCCCGAGGCGGGCACGACCGCGGTGGTCGAGCGGATCGCGCTCGGGGGCGCCACGCCGCCGACCCGCTGGTCGGCGCCGCGCTCGCCGCTCTTCACGGTCGGGAAATCGGCGGGGAGGGTCGAGGCGTTCGGCTGGTCGCGCCGGCTCTCGACGCTCTGCGCCTTCGCCGGCACGGCGATGGCGGCGGTGGCGGCGACGAGGAGGCCACCGAGGAACAGGCCGGTCGCCGCGCCGCCGGCGCGGGGACGAAGGCATCGACGAGAATGGGGCACGACGGCCTCCCGGTCAGGCAAGGTGAGCCGCAGCATCTGCGGTGTCTTGCCGAAGGAAAGCGCGAGGTCTCCCCAGGTTCCGGACCTGCCCGTTGCTCACCGGTCCCGCGAGCCGCGGCCCTTGTATTTCGGGCGCTGGCCGCCGATTCCCTGCGTCGAGCGGGCCTTCGGCCGCTCCTGCCACGCGGGCGGCGGGCCGCCTACGGGCACTTCGCGGTCGGTGCCCGGTCCCATGTCGTCGAGGCTGGGCTTGGCGATCCGGCTGCCGCCGGAGGGCCGCCCACGTCCGCCGCGCTCGCCGTAGCGGCCGGCCTCGCGCTCCACGTCCGCCTGCCGGGCCATCGGGTCGTCGGCGACGAGGAGTTCGGTCGCCTGGAGCCGCTTCAGCTCGTCGCGCAGGCGCGCCGCCTCCTCGAAGTCGAGATCGGCCGCGGCCGCCCGCATCCGCTTCTCGAGATCCGCCAGCACGGCCTTCATGTTGTGGCCGACGGTGACGGCGTCCTTGGCCAGCCCCGTATCGACCCGCACGTGGTCGCGCTCGTAGACGCTCTCCAGGATGTCGCCGATGTTGCGCTTGACCGATTGGGGGGTGATGCCGTGCTCGGCATTGTAGGCGAGCTGCTTCTGGCGCCGCCGCTCGGTCTCGGCCATCGCCCGCTCCATCGAGCCCGTGACCTGATCGGCGTAGAGGATGCAGCGGGCATCCGCGTTGCGGGCGGCGCGGCCGATCGTCTGGACGAGCGAGGTCTCGGAGCGGAGGAAGCCCTCCTTGTCGGCATCGAGGATGGCGACGAGGGCGCATTCGGGGATGTCGAGACCCTCGCGCAGCAGGTTGATGCCGATCAGCACGTCGAAGGCGCCGAGCCGGAGATCGCGGATGATCTCGATCCGCTCCAGCGTGTCGATGTCCGAGTGCATGTAGCGCACGCGCACGTTGTTCTCGTGCAGGTACTCGGTCAGGTCCTCGGCCATGCGCTTGGTCAGCGTCGTCACCAGCGTCCGGTAGCCGGCCTGCGCCACCTCGCGCACCTCGCCCAGCAGGTCGTCGACCTGGCTTCGGGCCGGGCGCACCTCGATCACGGGATCGACGAGGCCGGTCGGGCGGATGACCTGCTCGGCGAAGACGCCCGCCGTGCGCTCCATCTCCCACTTGCCCGGCGTCGCCGAGACGTGGACCGATTGCGGGCGCATCGCGTCCCATTCCTCGAAGCGCAAGGGGCGGTTGTCGAGGCAGGAGGGCAGGCGGAACCCGTACTCGGCGAGCGTCGCCTTGCGGCGGAAGTCGCCCCGGTACATGCCGCCGATCTGGGGCACGGTGACGTGGCTCTCGTCGGTGAAGACGAGGGCGTTGTCGGGCAGGTACTCGAACAGGGTCGGCGGCGGCTCGCCGGGCTTGCGGCCCGTGAGATAGCGCGAGTAGTTCTCGATGCCGTTGCAGGAGCCCGTTGCCTCGATCATCTCGATGTCAAAGGTGCAGCGCTGCTCGATGCGCTGCGCCTCGATCAGGCGGCCCATCCGGGTCAGCTCCTCGACGCGGCCCTTCAGCTCGTGCTTGATGCCCTTGATCGCCTGCTGCAGCGTCGGGCGCGGCGTGACGTAGTGGCTGTTGGCGTAGACCTTCACGAACTTCAGCTCGTTGATCTTCTTGCCCGTCAGCGGGTCGAACTCGACGATGCTCTCGATCTCGTCGCCGAACAGCCCGATCCGCCAGCCGCGATCCTCCAAGTGGGCCGGCCACAGCTCGATCACGTCGCCACGCACCCGGAAGGTGCCGCGGGCGAAATCCGACTGGATGCGCTTGTATTGGAGCGCCACGAGGTCGGCGATGAGCTGGCGCTGCTCGATCTTCTCGCCGAGCGAGACGGTGAACGACATCGCCGTGTAGGTCTCGACCGAGCCGATGCCGTAGATGCACGAGACGGAGGCGACGATGATCACGTCGTCCCGCTCCAGGAGGGCGCGGGTCGCGGAGTGGCGCATGCGGTCGATCTGCTCGTTGATCGAGCTCTCCTTCTCGATGAACGTGTCCGAGCGCGGGACGTAGGCCTCCGGTTGGTAATAATCGTAGTAGGAGACGAAGTACTCGACCGCGTTGTCGGGGAAGAAGCTCTTGAACTCGCCGTAGAGCTGCGCGGCGAGCGTCTTGTTCGGCGCGAGGATGAGCGCGGGGCGCTGCGTCGCCTCGATCACCTTGGCCATGGTGAAGGTCTTGCCCGAGCCCGTGACGCCGAGCAGCACCTGGTCGCGCTCGGCCGCCTTCACGCCCTGGACGAGCTCGGCGATCGCGGTCGGCTGGTCGCCCGCGGGGGTGAACTCGGATTTCAGCCGGAAGGGGACGCCGCCCTCCGATTTCTGCGGGCGCTCCGGCCGGTGCGGCACCCAGGTCTGCCCGTCCTTGAAGAGCGGGTTGCCCTCGGTCAGAAGCCGCTGGAGCGCGTCGACCGTGGCCGAGACGCCGTCCGCGGCGAGCGAGGTCTGCCCGTCCTCGACCGCGCCCTCGGGCGCCGGCCCGTCCTCGCCGTCGCGCAGGCCGAGCGCCTGGGCGAGGCGCGGGTCGACATCGGCCGCGCTGCCATGCGCGTAGCTCGCCTGGGGCGCCTCGCCGAAGCCCGTCGCGGCGGCCGGATCGGCCTTCTTCGCGCGGCCCTTCCGCTTCGGCTCGCCGGGTCTCGCCGGCGGCGGCTCCGGCAGGCGGTTGCGGTTCAGGGCCGGGTTGAGGAGTTCGGCCAGGAAGGGGTCGAGCGGCTTCAGCTCGGGCTTCTCGGCCTTTCCCGAGGTGTGGCGGGGCTTCTTGGGAATCGGCATACCCCGAATATGGCGGCTGCGGCCCGCGCCGGAAAGGGCAGCGCCCGTCAGACCTTGGCGACGGCGATGGCACCGCCGTCGAGGAGCGAGAAGCGGATGCCGGCGGCGCGGAGCGCCGCGACCGCCATGTGGCGCGACCGCGCGGCGGTGGCCTCGGCATCCTCCTCAAGTCGTCGGATCGTCGAGAAGGACAGGCCGCTCGCCGCAGCCAGATCGTGCATCGACCAGTCGAGGAGGCCACGGGCCGCTCGCACGTGATGGCCGCCGACCCGCTCCTGCAGCGCGCGCAGCAGATCATCGGTCGGCAGCGTAGCCTGGCGATCCGCCGGGAACACGAAATTGTCCCACCTCTCGATCCCCCCATCCGCATTCAGCGTCGGAACGACGACGGTGGGGAAGCGGGCCGTCTGCCCATCTGCCAGCATCAGAAGCGGCTTGGCGATGAAGGGCTTGCCGGACGGAAAGTACTCGTTCCCGAACGCGATCCAGAAGGCTCGTTCCTCCCTGGCGATGATGAGACCACGCTCTGAGCGCAAGATCTCCGGAGCCAGGCCGGTCAGGACACTGAGTTCGTGCGGGAGATTTCCGATGGGGAAGTTCGAGACCGAGTACGTGAAGGAGCGGGTCTGCTCGAACAGGGCCCATTTCCGCCGCCTCTCGACAGCCCGCGCGCGGACCAGCGCCTCGCGGTCGGTGACGTTCAGCACGATCCCGGCGGCTGCCTGCGGGCGCCCGTCCGGCGCGACGTAGATCTCGGCCCGGATCGACAGGATGCGCATCGCGCCGTCCGGCCGGATCACCCGTACGGTGGCCTCGCGCGCCAGCCCCGCCCGCACCTCGGCGGCGGTGTCGATCGATGCGCGATCCTCGGGATGAACGAGGTGGAGGAGCAGGTCGTAGCTCGGCCGCACGAGTCCAGGCTCGAGCCCGAGCAGCCGGAACAGCCCGGGCGACCAGACGTGCTCATCCGTCGCGAAGGTCCAGCCCCAATGGCCCGTCAGACCAAACTCCTCGATCATCCGCAGGAACTCGCGGGAGGAGAAGGCGAGGTCAGAGGCGGTGACGGGACCGTTCACGGCAGGCCTCAGACCTTGGCCACCGCGATGGAGGAACCGTCGATCCGCGGGAACCGGATCCCGGCCTCGCGCAGGGCGGAGATCACGGCCCGGCGGGAGCGGTTGGCCGGCCCTTCCGCGTTCTCCTCGAGGCGCCGGATCGTCGAGAAGGAGAGGTTGCTGGCATTGGCGAGATCCGTCATCGACCAGTCGAGCAGGCCGCGCGCCGCCCGCAGGTGGTACCCCTCGATCCCCTCGTCGAACTCGGCGCTCTCCTCGGCGCGCAGATCGGATTCGGGGCTGGCCGGCTGCATCAGGCTGATCCATTCCAGGATGGAGCCGTCGACGTCGCGCATCGGCACGAGCGTCGTCTGGAAACGCTCCCGGCGCCCGTCGGGCAGGGCGAGTGTCCCGATCGAGGTGAAGGTGTTGCCGCTGCGGAAACCGGCCTCCAGCACCTCGCGCCAGAGCGCGTGCTCCCCCGGCTCCCCGCCAGCCCCGACCGCAGCCCCGACCGCGGCGCTGGAGAGGCCCGTCAGGGTGGCGAGGTCGGGCGTCTCGCCCTCGGCCAGCACGGGCGGCAGGGTGTGCGTGATCACGCCGGCCTGCTCGAACAGCGCCTGCTTCCGGCGCCGCTCCGCGGCCTGGGCGCGGGCGAGCTGTTCCTGGCCCGTCACGTCGAGGACGATCCCGGCCGCGGCCCGCGGCCGCCCGTCGGCCGTGAGGTAGACCTCGCCGCGGCCGGACAGGATCCGGAGCGACCCGTCCGGACGGATCAGCCGGTAGGTGTGGTCGTGCAGGATGCCGTCCTGCATCACCTGCGTCGTGGTCTCGATCTCGGAGCGGTCGTCGGGATGGACGAGGCTGAGGAAGTAATCGTAGCTCGGGCGCACGCGGCTCGGGTCCAGGCCGAGAATCCGGTAGAGCCCGGGGGACCAGACCTGCTCGTTCGTGGCGAAGGTCCAACCCCACGTCCCGGTCAATCCGCAGCTCTCGATGAGCCGCAGGAACTCGCGCGAGGAGAAGGCGAGCCCCGTCGGGGCGATAGAGGCTCGGTTCAGTGCGTCGTCCCGCATGCGATGCTCACAGGCGTCGTGTTTCGGTCTCTCTCAAGCCTCGGCTTGGCGCGTCGAGCCTCCGAGAAATCCGCGCCGTCCCGCTTCGCAGCCACAGTTCTGGCGCCGGCCTCACAAGGTTTGCGAGCGCTTCCAGTCGCGCCTCGGGGCGAAACGCAGGACCAAGCCCGGCGCGTCCGATCCATGCTGCGCCGGTAAGCGATCACAGTTAACATATGATAAGCGCGAAATGTGTTCGAAGCAAGCGGCGGAGCCGAACTTTTGTTCAGGTTGCTCCGGCGGGGGCAGGTTTTGCTTGAGCATGACGCTGTAGACTGAAAAGATTCCGTTTCTGGGCGGTTTCGCCCCATGCCGCATCAGTATCGGCTCCACCGCGTGCCTGCCGCCGCGAGCGGCGGGTCCGGTTGCGCCCGCGTCGAAGCGTGATGCGCGGGCGCTGGACAGGTGATGCGTCGAGTCCCAGATGCGCGGGCGTTCTTCCTGATCCGAGACCTCGATGCCCGACGCTCCCGACACCCCGCCCCGGACCCTCGACGACGACACCATCGCCTTCGCAGGCCGCGTCTTCCAGATGTCCCGGATGGGGCATGCGGAGGACCTCGCTTCCCTGTTCGGCCAGGGCCTGCCCGCGAACCTGCGCAACGACAAGGGCGACAGCCTGCTGATGCTCGCGGCCTATAACGGGCAGGAGGAGGCCACGCGCGTGATCCTGGAGGCGGGCGGGGACCCGGAACTCGCCAACGATCGGGGCCAGACGCCCCTGGCCGGCGCGGCCTTCAAGGGCGAGATCGGGATCGCCCGGCTCCTCCTCGCGCACGGGGCGGCGGTGGACGGGAGCGGCGAGGGCGGCCGCACCGCCCTGATGGTCGCGGCGATGTTCAACCGGACCGAGATGGTCGACCTGCTCCTCGCTCACGGGGCGGATCCGGACCGGCGCGACGCGGGTGGCCAGAGCGCGTCCGAGATGGCGCAGGCCATGGGCGCGGCCGACACCCCCGCCCAGCTCGCCAAGGCGGTGCGCTCATGATGGGCGGCCGGCTCGCCGCGGCGCTGGCTCTCGCCGCCGCCTTCCCGGTCTGTGGCCCCGCCCACGCCGAGGATTGGCCGATGTTCGGGGGCGATCCCTCGAACCGGCACCATGCCGGGCTCGCGCAGATCGACCGCGGCAACGTCGCCGCGCTGCGGCCGGCCTGGATCTTCCAGACCGGGGTGACCGGCTACTTCCAGGCCGAGCCCGTGATCGTCGAGGGCGTGATGTACGTCTCGGCGACGGGCAACCACGTCGCCGCGCTCGAGGCGAAAACCGGCCGCGTCCTCTGGACCTACACCCACAGGGCGCGAACGGAGAAGATCTTCGGGCCGCCCTCGAACCGGGGCGTCGCCGTCGCGAACGGCCTCGTCTACGAGGCGACGATGGACGGGCGCGTCATCGCCCTCGACGCGAGGACCGGCAAGCTCGTCTGGGACAAGGAGGCGGTGCGCCCGGAGGAGGGCGAGACCGAGACGGCCTCGGCCCTCTCGGCGCAGCTCGGCGACAAGCCGGTCCAGGGCTCCAGCCGCCTCGGCTTCAAGATGCCGCCGCTCGTCGCCGAGGGGCTCGTCATCGTCGGCGTCACGGGCGCCGGCTACGGGCTGCACGTCGAGGACGACAAGGGCGGCCTCGACGGCGGCTCCGTCGTCGGCATCGAGGGCGGCTACGGCCGCCGCGGCTGGCTCGCCGCCTACGACGCGAAGACCGGGGAGGAGCGCTGGCGCTGGTACGTCACCAAGCAGGACGGCTGGGAGGGCGAATTCCGCGCGACGACGCCGGACGGCGTGCCCCTCCACCGGGACATCGCCGCCGAGAAGGCGGCGGCCCCGCAGCACCGCGAGGCGTGGCGGGTGGGCGGCGGCTCCCTCTGGATGACCCCGGCCTACGACGCGCAGGCCGGCCTGATCTTCCTCGGCACCGGCAACCCGGCACCCCAGAATTTCGGCCTGACCCGCCCCGGCGACAACCTCTACACGATGAGCCTCGTGGCGCTGGACGTGCGCACGGGCGCCTTGCGCTGGCACTTCCAGCAGGTGCCTCACGAGGAATGGGGCTACGACGTGGCGAGCCCGCCCTTCCTCCTCGACCACCCGACGCCGGACGGTCCCGTGAAGGCGGTGGCGCAGGCGAGCAAGACGGGCTGGATCTACGTGCACGACCGGGCGACGGGCCGCCTGCTGGCCCGCTCCGAGCCGGTCATCGCGCACAAGAACCTGTTCGCCCCCCCGAGCCCCGAGGGCACGATCGTGAGCCCCGGCCCCCTCGGCGCGATCTCCTGGCACCCGGTCGCCTACGACGCGGCTCTCGGCCGGGCCTTCGCGCAGGTCCGCCACGGGGCCGCGACCTACACGGTCAAGACCGTGCCGGCGGCCGGCGGCCGGCCCGAGATCCGCTACACCGAGACGAGCGAGGCGAGAGGCGAGCCCGCCTTCAGCACGCTCACCGCGGTCGATCTCGCGCGGGGCGGCGCCATCGCGTGGTCGGTGAAGGCGGGAAGCCGCCTGTCGGGAGGCACCCTCTCGACGGCAGGGGGCCTCGTCTTCTCCGGGGAGGAGGACGGCCATCTCGACGCCCACGACACGCGGGACGGCCGCCTGCTGTGGCGCTTCCAGTGCGGCGCCGGCATCAGCGGCCCGCCGGTGACCTACGCGGTCGACGGGCGCCAGTACGTGGCGGTGGCGGCCGGCGGCTCCTCGTTCACCAAGGCGTCCGGCTTCGGCACGGGCGACGCGCTCGTCGTGTTCGCCCTGCCCGAGTGAGGGGGCGCCTCCCTCGTGCGGCGCGGGTCAGCGCCGCACGAGCGCGTGCTGCGTGCGCATCCGCAGCCCGAAGATCGCGAGCATCACCATGCAGCAGGTCGGGTTGTTGCCGTTGAAGAGCACCGACTCGAACGAGGCCGAGATCATCGCGAAGAACCACAGCCGGATGAACAGCATCGTGGTCGGGTCGATCGTGCGCGCGCCCGCGATGCGGTTCAGGTCGCGCAAGGGGCCGTAGAGATAGACGAGCAGCGCGATGCCGAGGCCCGGCAGGCCCGTGGTCAGGGCCGTGTCGAGGAAGGCGTTGTGGGCATGGCGCGCCCCGTTCACCCAGGTCGAGATCGTGGCGCTGCCGTACATGGTACGCTCGGTGAGCCAGAAGGCGCCGTAGCCCCAGCCCTGCACCGGCCGGACGAGGATGTTGTCGACGGCGAATTGCCAGATCTCGCTGCGGCCGGTGAAGCTCGCGTCCTTGAGGAGGAGTTCGAGCACGTCCTTCACGGGAGGCAGGAAGATCGAGCCGATCGAGAGGATGGAGAAGGCGAGGATGGGCGCCACGAGGAGCAGGGCGCGCAGCCACGGGCCGCGGAAGACCTGGCAGAGGCCCGTCACCGCGAGGATGACCGGCACCGTGGCCATCGCGGTCTTCGAGTTGGTGCCGACGAGGAAGATCGCGGAGAGCAGCACGATGACCCAGCCGGTGAAGCGGCTCAGCGTCGCCGCCACGTAGAGGCCGACGAGGATCAGGATCACCATCACCGAGCCCGCCTCGTTCTTGTGCGGGAAGATGCCCCGCCAGAGGCCGGCATGGTCCGGCTCGGCCTGGACGTCGAAGGCCGAGTGAACCGAGAGCTGCGGCACCAGGGCCACCGCCAGGAAGGACGAGATGACGATGATGAGCGCGCTCGCCGCTAGGGTCAGCGCGAATTGGCGAGCCGAGCGCGCGACGACGAGCACGCCCGCGGCGAGCATCGCCGCGATCAGAAGCAGGATCGCGCGCCGGATCGAGAGGAGGGGCTCGACGGAGGTGAGGATGGTGAGGGCGAGCCAGCCCGCGCAGAGCAGGATCGGCCAGCTCATCAGCGGGCGCAGCCGCTCCAGGCCGAGCCGCCAGAGGGCGGCACCCATGGCCAGGGCCAGGGCGATGAAGATGCCCTGCGTCAGCAGGCTTCCCGATTCGGCCGCCTCCAGGAGGCTGCGGTCGCTGAGGTCGGCGAACCAGAGATGGTTCCAGAAGACGACGATGACGGTGCCGTTGAGGGCGATCCGCATCCAGTCGGGGATGTCCCGGGCGGCGCGCCCGGAGCGCGCCTCCGCGATACTGCCGGCGTCGATCTGTGCGGCCGATGACACGGGACGTGGCCTCTCAGCGGGGGGTGGGCGGCTGACCCGCGGACGGGGCGCATCCTAGCGCAAGCCCGCACGCCTTCCGTGCGCGCAGGCCAGGTTCTGCCCCGAATTCGCGTCGTAAGGTTGACGGGCCGGAGCCGAACCCCCTGGTCAGGGCCGCGTCCGGTTGAGGCCGCGCTGTCCCTCGGACAGGGCGCGCAGGCGCGTCATCAGGAGCTGCGTCTCGCCGAGCGTCGCCTGGAGAGCCTCGCGCTGCTCGCCGACGGACGCGATCAGCCGGCGGGTGCGCTCGATCTCGGTCTGCGCCTTGATCGCCGAGGCGGGCATGCGGCGCGGCCGGGAGGAGAGTCCGTCGAGGACCTCCGTGAAGGGCACGTCCATCAGGAGGCGGCCCTCGGCGTCGGTGATCTCGAAGGCGTAGCACCGGACCTCCGTCCGCGGACGTCCCGTCTGCAGATACTCGACGGCGATCTCGCGGACCGCCTGGCAAACGTCGAGATAGGCTTCGTCGAGCCCCGGAAAGCAGACGCCCTCCGGGTCCCATTGCAGCGCATCCCGGGTGCGGAGATGGAAGTAGTATCGCGGCATCCAAAAACTCGGTTGCGCACAATCATGCACCGGGCCGGGTCGAGTGTCCAGAAGAGTACGCCCCGCCCAGTCGAGTTCTCTTCACATAGTTGAGTTTCGGGCGGGGGGTGTGTGCTACTGTGCCGCTACTCTGGCAGGAGAGGCATGGCATGCCGCAGCACTTCATCCGCAAGCTGGAGCAGTTCACGCGCCTGTCCGCCGCGGATCGGCGCGCGGCCTGGGACATCGCCAGCCAGCGTGTTCGCTGCCTCAGGCCCCACCAGGACATCATTCACGAGGGTGACCCGCCCGAGCACGTCAACCTGATGCTCGACGGCTGGGCCTGCCGCTACAAGACGCTGGAGGACGGGCGCCGGCAGATCATCTCGTTCTTCCTGCCGGGCGACCTCTGCGACCCGCACATCTTCGTCCTGCGCGAGATGGACCACTCGATCAGCACCATCACCCAGGTCCGCTTCGCGGAGATCGCGCGCGAGCAACTCCTCGACCTGACGGAGCGGCATCCCCGGATCACCCAGGCGCTCTGGTGGGAGATGCTGGTCACGGTCGCCGTGCAGCGGGAATGGACGGTCAATCTCGGCCAGCGCACCGGGCTTGAGCGGGTCGGGCACCTCTTGTGCGAGCTGTTCATCCGCCTGCGCGCGGTCGGGCTGACGGAGGGGGACAGCTGCCTCCTGCCGGTCACCCAGGTCGATCTCGGCGACGCGACGGGCCTGTCGAACGTGCACGTCAACCGGGTGCTGCAGGAATTGCGCGGCAACGGGCTGATCGTCCTCAAGGGCCGGCAGCTGACGATTCCCGATCTCGAGGCGCTGCAGCGCGTCTCGCTGTTCAGCGCGAATTACCTGCATCTCGACCGCGAGGGCCGCCACCTCGACGCCAACGGGACCGACCTGCTCCAGGCCTGAGCGGCCGGCGGGGCGGCTCAATACCGGACGCCCACCGTCATCTGCTGGCGGGAGGCCGCCTGCGCCTTGAGGAAGGCCGCCATCTCGGCGAGTTCCGGCGCCTTCGAGCGGAAGGTCACGGAGAGGGCGAGCAGCGTGTCGCTGTGGTCGAGCCCCGGATAGATCCGCTCCTGCACCGGCACGCGGGCCGCGCGGAGCTTGGCCGCGAGGCTCTGCGTGTTGCGCGGGCGCACGACGGTGTCGGCCTCGCCGGTCGCCAGGAAGGTCGGCGGTGAGTGCGGGCCGGCGAAGGTGACGGGTTGGGTGAGGGTCGGGTCGGCCGCCTGACCGAAGACGCGCTTCGAGGTATCGTGGTCGAAGGGTAGGAAGTCGTAGGGACCCGACAGGCCCGCGACCGCGCGGATTACCTTGGGGTCGACGCCCGCCGAGCGCAGGTAGCGCGGGTCGAGTCCGAGCATCACCGCGTTGTAGGCCCCGGCCGAGTGCCCCGCGAGCACGATCCGGCGCGGGTCGCCCCCATAGGCCGCGATGTTGTCGCGCACCCAGGCCACCGCCGCCGCCCCGTCCTCGAGGAAGCCGGGGAAGGTCACCTCCGGGTAGAGGCGGTAATCGGGCAGGACGGTGACGAAGCCCTGTGCGGCGAGCGCGTGGCCGACGAAGGCGTAATCCTCCTTCGAGCCGCTCTGCCAAGAGCCGCCGTAGAAGAACACGAGGACCGGCGCCTGCGCCGGCGCATCGACCGGCACGAACACGTCGAGGCGGCGGCGCGGGTTCTCGCCGAAGGGCTGGTTCCTCAGGGCCTGCCGTCCGCCGTGGTCCCGCGGCCCGAGCGCGTCGAACAGGGCGAGCGGCGAGCAGCCGCCCATCCCGAGCGCCGCGAGGGCGAGGCAGACGAGACCGGCGAATGCGGTGATGGCTCTGAGCATGCGTCTCTCTGGTTCGCGCCGAGCCGCGTGATCGCACGCCGGTCGGGGCGGATTCATGGCCAAGGTATGGTTTCGGACGGATTCCGGCCGGGCCTTCGGGTGGTGCGGTCAGGTCTTCAGGACGATGCAGGCGCCGCCCACGGTGCGGATCTTGCCGCAAAGCGTGTCGGCGGCCTGCCGGCTCTGGGCCGGGATGCGGATGCGGTAGAAGGCGCGGGTGCCCCTGTTGCGCAGGCGGGTGCCGATGATCATCGGTCGGACCTCGCCGATCACGCTCGCGTAGAGGTTGCGTGCCCGCGAGAAGCTCTGCAGGGCGAGCGACTTCGAGAAATTGCCCGCGAGCTGGATGCCCCAGGGCGCGGCCGGCCCCTCGTTCAGGCCGAGGGCGAAGCGGTCGCCGCGCGACGGGATGCGGAGCGCCGCCGTCACCTGCAGGCAGGTCTGGGGGCCCTCGATGTCCACCGCGTTCCGCTCGTTGTTGCTCGTCCTCCCTGTGCCCTCCGGCGGACCCGCCCCGGGCGGCCCCGCTTTCGCGTCGGGCTGCGCCGGCGTCTTGTCGGGCTGCGCCGGCTTCTTGTCGGGCTGCGCCGGCGTCTTGTCGGGCTGCGCCGCTTGGCCCCCCTCCGGCGCCCCCAGTTCGACGCTGCCCGCGCCCGGGCGCCAATCCTCGGCCGGGCGCCCCGTGATGGCGTAGACGTAGGAGCGCGTCTCGGCGGGCAGGCCGCCCGAGCCCGCGAGCCAGTTCGCGACGCGTGTCGGGCCGCCGTTATAGGCCGCGGCCGCGAGCCCGAGATTGCCGAACTGGCGCCGGTGGTCGGCCAGGAGATGCGCGGCGTGCGGGATCGCCTGCTCCGGGTCGAACGGGTCGAGGAGGCCGCGCTCGCGGGCGGTGCCCGGCATGAACTGGGCCACGCCCTGCGCGCCCGCCGGGCTCACGACGCCGACCCGGAAGCTGCTCTCCCGCCAGATCAGCCGGGTCAGGAAGGGCACGGGCAGGCGGTGGGTGCGGGCCGAACCCTCGATCAGGCGGCAGAGCGCCTGCTCGACGGTCTCGGTGGCGCCCTCCGTCGGAAGGGCCTGCGCGGGCGCGGCGAGGACGAGGAGGCAGGCCGCGGCCGCCGGGATCTTGGCTGAGGGAATCACCCGGCGGGTTCTAGAGCCTCCGGCCGCTCGTTCAATGCGCAAGCGGCGTCCGGTCTGCCGGGAGGGATTTGGCCGCGCCGGCTCAGGCGGAGGCCGGCCGCCGCCGCGCGCCAGATGTTGCAGGATTGCAAGAAAATCTCACTTTCAAATCGCAAGTTGTACTATCGGGTCAAGGAGCTAACATCTGTCGATATCTGCCTTCGCGAAGTCTAAATTTCAATCTGTGTTGCTTTTGCGCTCTCGTCGATTGAGGCGGCCCGTCTAGGCTCGCGGCGGGGAGCACGGCGCGGCAGGCGAAGCGGGGGCTTCGGCCGCCGGATACGCTCGGCGCATGCGCGCATCCCCTGGGGAAATCCGCATGCTCGCAGGCCGCGCTTCATCGTCCCGTCGCGTGCGGGCCGCGCTCCTGGTCTCGGCCGCGCTCGCGGGTGCCGATCCGGCCCGGGCGCAGACGGCGCCGGACCTGACCACCTTCCCCTATTTCCAGCCCCGGACGCCGCCTGCGACGGAGCAGGATCCCTACGGCTTCGCCTTCCGGCAGCCGACGCTCGCGGCGGGCACGCCCCAGGGCACGGTGCTGGAGTTCAACGCGAACTGGGGCAACCGGGCGGTCGGGCAGGCCGCCGCGCTCAACGCGACGGCCCGTCCGGACGGCGCGCCGGTTGCCGGCGGGCTGACGGGGCAGGGCGTCACCGTGGCGGTGATCGATTCCGGCATCGACGCCACGTTCCGCACGGGGAACCCGGCGGAGGGCTTCGCCAGCACCCACCCGGAATTCGCGGGACGGATCGACGCCCGCAGCCGGGCCTTCCCGCGGGACCAGGACCCCACGCTCGGGATCATCGACGTCGACGGGCACGGCACCCACGTCGCCGGCACGATCGGCGCGGCCCGGGACGGCGTCGGCATGATGGGCGTGGCCCCGGACGTGAACCTCGTCGTCCTGAAGGGCATCGGCGCCGAGAGGGAGGGCGCCTTCGATTCCGATCGCGCCCTCGATTATGCCGCGGGTCTCGCCGACGTCCGGGTGATCAACGGGAGCTACGGGCCGACGATCGCGGCGAGGGCCCGGATCTGGCGGACGGGCGATCTCGGCCGGGAATACGAGGCGGCCTCGAAGGCGCTCGCGGCCGGCAAGATCCTCGTCTACGCCAATGGCAACGACGCCACGAATGCGCCCGCCACCGCCGGAAACCCGACCGGCGTCGCGCTCTTCCCCTATATCCGCCCGGAGAACCGGAGCCGCGGCGTCTACGACGATGGCGGCCGCTCCTACGACTTCTCCGCCCTGGGGCGGCTGCCCGGCAGCATCGTGGCGGTGGCCAATGTCGGCGCCGACCTCACGATCGCGCCGAGCTCGAACCGCTGCGGCGTCTCCGCCCGCTGGTGCGTCTCCGCGCCCGGCGGCGGCAACAGCAGCGGCGCGGAGGGCATCCTCTCGACCTATCCGCGCTCCGTGAGGACGGACGTCGTCGGTCCGAACGCCGAGGCGGTCTACCACTACACCGCCGGCACCTCGATGGCGGCGCCGCACGTGTCCGGCGTGCTCGCCGTCCTCTTCCAGGCCTTCCCGACCTACTCCTCCCTCGACATCGTGCGGCTGCTCTTCGGCACGGCGCAGGATCTCGGCGCCCGGGGCACCGACGAGATCTACGGGCGCGGCCTCGTGCGCCTCGACCTCGCATTGAGCAAGGCGCAGATCGACCCGGAGGCCGACCAGACCCTCGTGACGCTCGGCCCGGGCGAGGCGCGCTACTGGTCCGCCCCCGTCGCCGCGAAGGGCGAGATCACGGTCACGGGGGCGGGCAGCGCGGAGGGCACCGGCAGCAAGGTCGAGGTGGCCGGCCGCACCACCCTGCGGGGTGCCCTGCGGGCGCAGAACGTCGAAATCGAGGTCGATGGGACCCTGACGACGCCGCGCCTGACCATCGCCCGCGATGCCGCCCTCAGCGGCGAGGGCGACATCTTCGGCACCGTCGAGGTGAAGGGTCTCCTGAGCCCCGGCTCCGGCAATTCCGGCGACCTCGTGGTCCACGGAAACCTGACGCTCGATCCCGGCGCGACCTTCCAGGCCATCGTCGACGGAGCCGACGCGGCCGAGGCCGGCCTCGGCTACAGCGTCGCGGTGGTCTCGGGCGCGGGCCACGCCTTCACCGCCGCCGGGCGGCTCGTGTTCGACATGTTCGGCATCCCGGCCGGGAGCGTCGTCGCGCCCATCGGCACCCGGTTCCCGGTCGTCATGGTCGAGGAGGGCGCCCGCATCCTCGGCCGCTTCGCGAGCGTCGAGGTCACGTCCGAGACCGGCGCCACGGGCCTGCCCGCGGCCTCGCGGATCGATCTCCTCTACCGGCCGGACGCCATCCTCGGCGCGGTCACTCCCGCCGCCTACGGCGGCCTGGAGGCGAACGGCGTGCCGCTGAGCGCGCGCCAGCGCGCCGTCGGCGCGGCCCTCGACCGTGCCCGCGGCGCCCCCGGCGACGCGATGAGCGAGCGCGCCCTCGCCCTGTTCGACCCGCTCTTCGGCCGGGCCGCGGCCGATCTGCCGCGCGTCTTCGACGCGCTCTCGGGCGCCGGCAGCGGCGCCGTCGCCCAGGCCGCCGTCGAGGATGCGCGCCGCCTGACGGGCCTCGTCGGCCAGCGCCTGGCCTCGCTCCGCTCCGGCACCGCCTCCGTGCAGGGCGGCTTCGCCCCGAGCCTCGCCACCGCCGCGACCGGCCTCGGCACAGGCGGCCTCTACCTGTCGCCGATCGCGACCCTGCCCACGCGCTTCTCCGCCCTCGACGGGGGCTTGCCCGGTGCGCCGGCCGTGGGATCCGGCGTCTGGGGGCTCGGCTTCGGCAACGCCCTGAGGATCGGCGCCGACGCGGCGGGGCCGGGCCTGCGGGCGCAGGGCGGCGGCGTCATGCTCGGCGCCGACCGCGCCGTCGACACGGACCTCCTCGTCGGCGCGGCCTTCGGCTACGCCCGCTCCGGCGTCTCGGCGTCTCGGCGCCGGGCGTCGGCGGCACGGCCGACACCTATCTCGGCGCGGCCTATCTCGGCTTCCAGCGGGGCGGCTTCGAGCTCGACGCGAGCGCCGGCGGTGCCTACGCGGATCTCGACGCGCGCCGCAGCCTCCAGCCCTTCGGCGCGACGCTCACGGCGCGCGGGCGCACGGAAGGGCTCGGCGCCCTCGCCTCGGTGGAGGCGGGCTACCGGCTCCTCGTCCCGACGCAGGCCGGGCTTCTCGGGGTGAAGCCGCTCGCGGGCCTCTCCTACAACGATCTGCACAGGGCGGGCTTCGCCGAGACCGGGGGCTTCGGCCTCGCCTTCGCCGGCCAGACCTTCGGTCGCGCCACCAGCCTCGTCGGCCTCGCCCTCGGCCTCGACGCGCTGCCGGAAAGCTGGGCGCGCCTGCGGCCGGACATCCGCCTCGGCTGGACGCACGACCTCGTCCAGGCGGCGCCCTTCGCCACGGCCTTCCTGCTCGACCAGCCGTTCCGCGCCCGCGATGCCCGCGCCGGGCGCGACGGGCTGCTCGTCGAGACGACGCTGAGCCTGTGGTCCTCGGACAGGGTCAGCCTCTTCGTGGGCTATCGCGGGGAGTACCGCGCCCGGGCCGCGAGCAACCAGGGGCATGCGGGCCTGCGCGTGACGTGGTGAGGCGGCGCCCTCGCGGAGGATGAGGGGGACCCTGCGTTTCCGCGCCCCGGCGCAGCCGTTCGCCCTCGGCGCCGCCCGCGCTATAAGGACGGCACACGCCGTGTCCGCCCGCCGGGATCTCGATGACCGAACCCCTCCTGTCCGTCGAAGACCTGTCGGTCGCCTTCCGCACCCGAGAGGGCGAGGTCCGCGCGGTCGATCGGGTCAGCTTCACGATCGAGCCCGGCGAGACCGTGGCGCTGGTCGGCGAATCCGGCTCCGGCAAGTCGGTGACCGCGCTCTCCATCCTGCGCCTCCTCGACGGGGCGGCCCACCATCCGGGCGGGCGCATCGTCTTCAAGGGGCGCGACCTCCTCGGCCTGCCCGAGCGCGCGATGCGCGAGGTGCGCGGCGCCGACATCACCATGGTGTTCCAGGAGCCGATGACCTCGCTCAACCCGCTGCACACGATCCAGCGGCAGATCGGCGAGGTTCTCTCGCTCCACCGCGGCCTGACGGGCCGGAAGGCGCGGGCGCGCATCCTCGAACTGCTCGAACTCGTCGGCCTGCGCGACGCCGAGCGGCGCATGGGCGCCTATCCGCACGAGCTCTCCGGCGGCCAGCGCCAGCGCGTGATGATCGCGATGGCACTCGCCTGCGAGCCCGACCTCCTCGTCGCCGACGAGCCGACCACCGCCCTCGACGTGACGGTGCAGGCGCAGATCCTCTCGCTTCTGGCCGACCTCCAGAAGCGCCTCGGCATGGCGATGCTGTTCATCACCCACGATCTCGGCATCGTGCAGCGGGTCGCCTCCCGCGTCTGCGTGATGCTGCGTGGGCAGATCGTCGAGGCCGGTCCCGTGGCCGAGGTGTTCGCGCGGCCCCGCCACGAATACACGCGGCGCCTCATCGCCTCGGAGCCGCGGGGCCACGCCAACCCCGTGCCGTCCGACGCACCCTTCCTCGTGGAGGCCGGCCCGCTCAAGGTCTGGTTCCCGCTGAAAGAGGGCCTGTTCCGGCGCACCACCGGCCACGTGAAGGCGGTCGACGGGGTGAAGCTCCTCGTGCGCGAGGGGGAGACGGTCGGCGTCGTGGGCGAATCCGGCTCCGGCAAGACGACGCTCGGCCTCGCGCTCCTGCGGCTCACGGGCTCGGAAGGGCCCATCGTCTTCCTCGGCCAGAAGATCAGCCGCTACGGCGTCTCCGAGATGCGGCCCCTGCGGCGCGACATGCAGGTCGTTTTCCAAGACCCCTACGGCTCGCTCTCGCCGCGCATGTCGGTGGCCGACATCGTGGCCGAGGGCCTCGTCGTGCAGGGGCAGGTCCGCTCCTCGGCGGAGCGCCGGGCCGTGGTCGCGCAGGCGCTCGCCGATGTCGGGCTCGACCCGGCCACGATGGACCGCTACCCGCACGAATTCTCCGGCGGCCAGCGCCAGCGCATCGCCATCGCCCGCGCGATGGTGCTGAAGCCCCGCTTCGTCGTCCTCGACGAGCCGACCTCGGCCCTCGACCGCTCGGTGCAGGCCCAGATCGTCACCCTGCTGCGCGACCTGCAGCGGGAGCGCAAGCTCGCCTACCTGTTCATCAGCCACGACCTCAAGGTGGTGCGGGCGCTGGCCAACTACGTCCTCGTGATGCAGCACGGGCAGGTGGTGGAGGAGGGGCCGGCCGACCAGATCTTCGCCCGGCCGCAGACGGACTACACCCGCACCCTGTTCTCGGCGGCCTTCGCCCTCGAGAGCCGCGAACTCGCCGACACCGAGACGGCCTGAGCCCCGCGCCGATGCCCCGCACCCTGCTCATCGTGCTCGATTCCGTCGGCATCGGCGGAGCGCCGGACGGCGCGCGCTACGGCGATGCGGGGGCCGACACGGTCGGCCACATCGCGGAGGGCTGCGCGGCCGGGCGCGGCGACCGTCCGGGGCTGCGCGCCGGGCCGTTGCGCCTGCCGAACCTGACGGCACTCGGCCTCGGCCTCGCCGCGCAGGGCGCCACGGGCCGCGTGCCACCGGGCCTGGAGCCGCAGGGGCCGGTCCGGGGCGCGCACGGCCACGCCGCCGAGACGGCGGCCGGCAAGGACACGCCGTCCGGCCACTGGGAGATCGTCGGCCTGCCGATGCTGGAGGATTGGGGCCACTTCCCCGACACGCGTCCCGCCTTTCCCGCCGAGCTGACGCGGGCGCTGATCGAGGCCGGCAACCTGCCCGGCATCCTCGGCGACCGCCACGCCTCGGGCATCGCGATCATCGACGATTGCGGGGCGGAGCATGTCCGCACCGGCAAGCCGATCTGCTACACCTCCGCCGACAGCGTGGTCCAGATCGCCGCCCACGAGGAGGCGTTCGGCCTGGAGCGCCTCTACGATCTCTGCCGCATCGCCCGCGACCTCTGCGATGCCTACCGCGTCGGGCGCGTCATCGCCCGGCCCTTCGTCGGCACGGCGGAGACGGGCTTTCGGCGCACCGGCAACCGCAAGGATTTCGCGGTGACGCCGCCGGCCCCGACGCTCCTCGACATCCTCGCCGATGCGGGGCGCGCCGTGGTGAGCGTCGGCAAGATCGGCGACATCTTCGCCCATCGCGGCACCGGCCGCGAGATCAAGCCCGGCAGCAACGCCGCCTGCCTGACAGCCGCGCTCGACGCCCTCCGCGACCTGCCCGATGGCGGCCTCGTCTTCGTCAATCTCGTCGATTTCGACACCGAGTACGGCCACCGCCGCGACCTGCCGGGCTATGCCGCCGAACTCGAAGCCTTCGACGCGCGGGTGCCGGAGATCGAGGCGGCGCTCGGCGCGGGCGATCTCTGCATCGTCACCGCCGACCACGGCAACGACCCGACCTGGACCGGGACCGAGCACACCCGCGAGCAGGTGCCGATCCTCGCCTTCGGGCCGGGCGTTGCGGCGCGCGACCTCGGGGCGCGGGCAAGCTTTGCCGATATCGGCGCGACGGTCGCGGCCCATCTCCGGGTCCGGGCGCCGGAGCACGGGATCTCGTGGCTTTAGGAAGCGGAGCGGCAGGCCCGTCTCCCGAATGGAAGAGGGGACCCGCGGCTGATCGTTTCAGGGTCGTGTGGAGGGGCCGACGCCCCATCTCTCCCGTTCGGGAGAGGTCGAGTCGGCGCGAGCCGACCGGGTGAGGGGTGCGACCCGTCCGGACGTGCGATCCGGCCCCCGATCACGCCGTGCCGGCTGCCCGCCGCCCGCGCTCCTCCTGCGCCACCGTCTCGATGTCGGCGGCCTCCACCGCCTCCAGGGGGCGGCGGATGCGGAAGGCGCGGGTCGGCTCGCGCGCGCGCATCACGAGGACCACCGTCTCGATATCGGGGCAGCCCGGGTCGGGGCAGGCGATCGCGTTGACCGTGAGGGCGTCCTCCGGGCCAAGCGCGAGGGCCGCCGCGATCTCGGATTTCAGGCGGGCCGACTGGGCGGCCTGCTCGGCCGAGCGCGCCTTCCAGGCTTTCAGGCTGATGAAGGCCATCGTGTCAGGCCGCGAAGGCGTCGGGATCGCGCATCGCGCCAGCGTTACAGGCGGGCGGCGGCCGCCTCAAGGCGCCCGCGGAGCCAGACTCCTGTCTACTGTTGCACGTTGCAGGTCGAAAACGGCCGGTCCCGTGATAGGGATGGCCTCCGCGATTGAAACCATGCGGCCGCTCGCCCGTATGCGGATGGGCGGATGCGTGTGAGGAGAGTTCTGTGCGACCGTGGCGCGAGGGACCGGGCGACCGGCGCAGCTACCATCACGGCAACCTGAAGGAAGCCCTGATCGAGGCCGCCCGCCGCTTCATCGCCGAGCGCGGCGTCGGTGGCTTCACGCTGGTCGACGCGGCCCGCCTCGTCGGGGTGACGCCGGCCGCGCTCTACCGCCATTTCCGCGGGCGCGAGGCCCTGCTCGAAGAGGTGGCCGGCCGCGGCTTCACGGACCTCGCCGAGCGCCTCGCCCGGGCGCTCACCTCCCGCGGCACGCCGCTGGAGCGCTTCACCCGCATGGGCGAGGCCTATCTCGCCTTCGCGGAGGAGGAGCCCGGCTACTACGCAGCGATCTTCGAGACGCGCAGCGTCCAGCTCGGGCCCCCGCAGCCGGGCCGGCCGAGCCCGTTCGACCTCCTCGTCGAGGCCCTGCAATCGACCTTCCCCGAAGGCTTCGGCGGGGTGGATCCGCGCTTCATCGCCCTCGAGGTCTGGGCGCTCTCGCACGGGCTCGCGACCCTCTCGGCGGCGGGCCAGCTCCCGAAAGGGCCGGGCGTGCCCGACAAGTACGAATTGCTGCGGGCCGGCGTGCTCGCCCTCGTGCACGGCGCGAAGGCCGCGAACCCCTCCTGACGCGCCCGCCCCACGCGGCATCCGGACGCGCCGAGAAAACAGGAGGCAGCTGCCCTTGAAAGCCCGCGGCCTCGCCCGCATGTGAATGTGGTTCACATTAACATCGGAGCCGTGAACCGTGAGCTTCTCCTCCACTTCCTCCTGGTCGAGCGGCAAGGTGTGCCGCAGCGGCCCCTTCCCGCGCCGATCGATCGAGATCGGTGCGATCGTCGTGAGCTTCATCTACTGGTGGCCGCTCGCGGTTGCCTACATCGCCTGGAAGCTCGCGGGCTACCCGGCGCTCACCGAGATGCGTGACCTCGCCACCCGCGGCGTCTCCTCCTGGAACGGCGGCCCGCGCCCCGCCTCCCGCTTCGCCCGCGCCTTCGAGGCGGCGAACGGCAGCACCGGCAACCTCGCCTTCGACGAGTACCGCAAGGCCGAGCTCGACCGGCTCGACGCGCAGCGCCGCGCCCTCCAAGAGGAGAGCCGGGCCTTCGCCGAGTTCGTCGAGGAACTGAAGCGGGCGAAGGACCGCGAGCAGTTCGACGCCTTCATGGCCAAGCGCCGGTCGCAGGGGCCGAACGGCACGACGAGCGTCTGAGCCGCCCCGCATCGGGACCGCACGGATCCGGGCTCCCCGCCTCACGGTGGGGAGCCCGTCTTGCATGTGGGCGTCCGTTGCGCCTTTCGTGTCGGCGCGCGCTACGGCAGGAGAGGATCGATGCACGTCCAGACCGCGACCGTCACGGTGGTCGATCACCCGCTCGTCCAGCACAAGCTGACCCTGATGCGCGACCGGGAGCGCTCGACCCAAGGCTTCCGGCGCCTCCTCAACGAGATCGGGATGCTGATCGCCTACGAGGTGACCCGCGACCTGCCTCTGGAGCCCGTGACCATCGAGACGCCGCTCCAGGCGATGGAGGGGCGCCAGATCCAGGGCAAGAAGCTCGTCCTCGCGCCGATCCTGCGGGCGGGCGTCGGCTTCCTCGACGGGATGCTCTCGCTCCTGCCCTCGGCGCGCGTGGCGCATGTGGGCCTCTACCGCGATCCCGAGACGCTGGAGGCCGTCGAGTACTACTTCAAGGCCCCGTCCGACCTCGCCGACCGCACGGTGCTGGTGCTCGATCCCATGCTCGCCACCGCCAATTCCGCGGTCGCCGCCCTCGACCGGCTGAAGCAGCGGGGCGCGCAGGACCTTCGCTTCGTCTGCCTGCTCGCCGCGCCCGAGGGCATCGCGCGGCTGCAGGCCGCCCACCCGGACGTGCCGATCTGGACAGCGGCGATCGACAGCCACCTGAACGACCACGGCTACATCGTGCCGGGCCTGGGCGATGCCGGCGACCGCATGTACGGGACGCGCTGACGGGCCGGAAGCAGGTGGACGGGCGGGACGCCGCCCTTGCCAAGGCAGCGCCCGGCCGCAACTAAGGGCGCGACTCGAGAGACGCCAACCCTCAGGAGACGCCGCGATGCCAGCCACCGGGACCCTGCCCGAGACCATGCGCCAGATCCGCTTTACCGGAGCCGGCGGGCCGGACGTGATCGCGGTGGAGACGGCGCCGCTGCCGGTGCCCGCATCGGGGCAGGTGCTGATCGAGGTGGCGGCGGCGGGCATCAACCGGCCCGACGTGATGCAGCGCCTCGGCAATTACCCGCCGCCGAAGGGCGCGACCGAGATCCCGGGCCTCGAGGTCGCCGGCCGCATCGCGGCCCTCGGCGAGGGCGTCTCGGGCCTCTCCCTCGGCGACGAGGTCTGCGCGCTGACGATCAGCGGCGGCTACGCGGAGTTCGCCGTGGCCGAGGCGGGCCAGGTCCTGCCGAAGCCGAAGCCCCTGTCGCTCGTCGAGGCGGCCGGCGTGCCCGAGACCTTCTTCACGGTCTACTCGAACGTGATCCAGCGCGGCCGCCTGAAAGCCGGCGAGACCTTCCTCGTCCATGGCGGATCGAGCGGCATCGGCTCGACGGCGATCCAGATCGCCAAGCGCCACGGCGCCCGCGTCTTCGCCACCGCCGGCTCGGCCGAGAAGTGCCGCTTCTGCGAGGCGCTCGGTGCGGATGCCGCGATCGATTACCGCGAGGCCGATTTCGTCGAGGCGGTGAAGGGCCTGACCGAGGGCAAGGGCGTCGACGTGATCCTCGACATGATCGGCGCGAGCTACCTCCGGAAGAATCTCTCCTCCCTCGCCGTCGAGGGCCGCCTCGTGATGATCGCGCTCATGGGCGGCTACAAGGTCGAGGGGCTCAACATCACGCCCGTGATGCTCAAGCGCCTGACCTTCACCGGCTCGACGCTGCGGGCGCGCCCGAAGGGCGAGAAGGCCGAGATCGCCGAGGGCCTGCGCCGGGACGTCTGGCCGGACCTCGAATCCGGGGCGATCAAGCCCGTCATCCACGCGACCTTCCCGCTGGAGGAGGCGGCCAAGGCGCACGAGCTGATGGAATCGAGCGCCCATCTCGGCAAGATCCTGCTCGTGACGGGGCGCTGACATCCGGCTCGGCCCGGGCGTCCACCTCTCCCGAACGGGAGAGGGGGCGCGAGGCGCCTCCCGCACCGGCTTCGATGCCTCGCCGTCCAGGACGAACGGGCGGGATTTCCGCCCGGCAGCGGCGCCTCGCGGCGCCCCTCATCCCCAGCCGTCGGGCCTGCCCGGAGGAACTTGGCCCCGGAGCGCCGCGTTTTCGGCCGTCACGATCGCGTGTCGATCCCGAAGATTCACCCGCCCCCGGCGGCGGAAAGACGAGGTTTGCTATGGCTGAACGGCTTCCCGACGAGAATGCGCGCCAAGGATCCCGGGGCAAGCCGGTCCTCTACGTCCTGCTCGCGAGCCTCGTGCTGCTCGCGATCGCGACGGTCGGCCTGCTGACCTGGAACGGCGCCAACTCCCCCAAGGACTACGCGAGCCAGAGCCAGGACGCCTCCCGCAAGGAAGTGACGGGCTCCGTCACCGGCAAGTCCAACGCGCCCGCCTCCTCGAACAGCGGCAGCGTGCCGACCGAGAACCCGGCCTACCCGCAGCCCGCCCAGCCGAACGCAAACGGCAACGCGCGCTGATCTTGGTAAAGCAGCCCCGGGCCGGCCCGCTCAGCGGGTCGGCACCGGGTGCTCGCCCCGGTAATCGTAGAAGCCGCGCTTGGTCTTGCGGCCGAGCCAGCCGGCCTCGACGTACTTCACGAGGAGCGGGCAGGGCCGGTACTTCGAGTCGGCCAGCCCCTCGTACAGGACCTGCATCACCGACAGGCAGGTATCGAGGCCGATGAAATCGGCGAGCTGCAGCGGACCCATCGGGTGGTTCGCCCCGAGCCGCATCGCGGTGTCGATCGCCTCGACCGAGCCCACGCCCTCGTAGAGCGTGTAGATCGCCTCGTTGATCATCGGCAGCAGGATGCGGTTGACGATGAAGGCCGGGAAATCCTCCGACATCGTCGAGGTCTTGCCGAGCTTGGCGATCAGGGCCTTCGCGGATTCGTAGGTCGCATCCTCGGTCGCGATGCCGCGGATCAGCTCCACGAGCTGCATCACGGGCACCGGATTCATGAAATGGATGCCGATGAACCGCTCCGGCCGGTCGGTCGCGGCGGCGAGCCGCGTGATCGAGATCGAGGAGGTGTTCGTCGCGACGAGCGCCTCGGGCTTCAGCTGCGCGCAGAGCATCGAGAAGATCTGCCGCTTCGTGGCCTCGTCCTCGGTCGCGGCCTCGATGACGAGGTCGCTCGGTGCGAGGTCCGCGAAGCCCGGGGCCGGGACGATGCGCTCGCGGGCGGCGCGGCGCTGCTCCTCGGTGATCTGGCCCTTCGAGACCGCGCGCGCGAGATGGCCGTCGATCGTGGCGAGCCCCGCGGTGATCCGGTCCGGATCGCGGTCGTTCAGCAGGACATCGAGCCCGGCGATCGCGCAGACCTGGGCGATTCCGCTGCCCATCTGGCCCGCGCCGATGATGCCGATCGTGTTGACGTCGATACCCATGTCAGCCCTGTGCCCCCGCCGCGCGGCCCCCGGGCCACGCTACCTACACCGAACGGCGCCGATTCCGCCGAGGCCTGCCGGGGACGCGTCGTCTCGGTTACTTAGAACATTCCCGCGTCGCGGTGGAGCCCATCTCCGCAGGAACGGGGACGGGCGCGAACGCCCGCCCGAGACTGTCGCGCCTCAGGTCACCCCTTGGCCTTGCCGATCTCGGCCTGCAGCTCGGGGACGATCTGGAACAGGTCGCCGACGAGGCCGTAATCCGCCACCTGGAAGATCGGCGCGTCCTCGTCCTTGTTGATCGCGACGATCACCTTCGAATCCTTCATGCCGGCGAGGTGCTGGATCGCGCCCGAGATGCCGACGGCCACGTAGAGGTCCGGCGCCACGACCTTGCCGGTCTGGCCGACCTGCCAGTCGTTCGGGGCGTAGCCGGCATCGACCGCCGCGCGCGAGGCGCCGACCGCCGCGCCGAGGCTGTCGGCCAGCGGCTCGATCAGCTCCTTGAACTTGTCGGCCGAGCCGAGCGAGCGGCCGCCCGAGACGATGATGCGGGCGGCGGCGAGTTCCGGACGGTCGGACTTGGCGATCTCCTCGCCCTTGAAGGTCGAGCCGCCGGCCTCGGGCGCGGGCGCCGAGAGGGCCTCGACCGCGGCCGAGCCGCCTTCGCCCGCCGCCTTGAAGGCGGCCGTGCGCACGGTGATGACCTTCTTGGCCTCGCTCGTCTGCACGGTCTGGATCGCGTTGCCGGCGTAGATCGGCCGCTCGAAGGTGTCGGGCGAGACGACCTTGATGATGTCCGAGACCTGCGCGACGTCGAGGAGGGCGGCCACGCGCGGGAGCACGTTCTTGCCCGTGGTGGAGGCCGCCGCCACGATCGCCTCGTAGGGCCCGGCGAGTCCCGCGATCAGCGCCGCGGTCGGCTCGGCGAGGAGGTGATCGTAGATCGCATCCTCGGCGTTCAGGACCTTCTCGAGGCCCTCGAGCCTGGCGGCGGCTTCCGCGGCCGGCTTCGAGCCGGAGCCGAGGACGAGGGCGTGGATAGGGGCGCCGAGTTCCCGGGCGGCGGAGAGAGCCTTGAGGCTCGAATCCTTCACCGCGCCGTTGTCGTGCTCGATCAGGAGGAGGGTTGCCATGAGTCTCAGACCTCGGATGGTCGGCCCGGGATCCGCGTCGGGACCGCGCGCGGGCTTCTGTGACGGGAGGGCGGGGCGGCAGGCGCCCCGCCGGTCAGAGGACGCCGGCCTCGACCTTGAGCTTCTGGACGAGCTCGGCCGGCGAGCCGACCTTCACGCCGGCCTTGCGGCCCGGGGGCTCCTCGGTCTTCAGCACCTTGAGGCGCGGGGTCACGTCGACGCCGAGCGCGTCGGGCGCCACCTCCTCCAGGGGCTTCTTCTTCGCCTTCATGATGTTGGGCAGGGAGGCGTAGCGCGGCTCGTTGAGGCGCAGGTCCGTGGTGACGATCGCGGGGAGCTTGAGGGTCACCGTCTGCAGGCCGCCATCGACCTCGCGGGTCACGTCGAGCGCGCCCTCGCCGAACTCGACCTTGAAGGCGAAGGTGCCCTGTGGCCAGCCGAGCAGGGCGCCGAGCATCTGGCCGGTCTGGTTCGAATCGTCGTCGATCGCCTGCTTGCCGAGGATGACGAGTTCCGGCCCTTCCTTCTCGACCACCGCCTTGAGGAGCTTGGCGACGGCGAGGGGCTCGCAATTCACGTCGGTCTTGACGAGGATCGCGCGGTCGGCGCCCATGGCGAGGGCGGTGCGCAGCGTCTCCTGCGCCTGCTGCGGGCCGATCGAGACGGCGACGATCTCGGTGACCTTGCCCTTCTCCTTGAGGCGGATCGCCTCCTCGACGGCGATCTCGTCGAAGGGATTCATCGACATCTTGACGTTCGACAGCTCGACGCCGGAGCCGTCCGCCTTGACGCGGATCTTGACGTTGTAGTCGACGACCCGCTTGACGGGCACCAGAACCTTCATGGCGGTCTCAATCCTCCGCACGGGACATCGTGGACGGGCCGGCGCGTGATTCCGCGCGGCCTCATTGCGATCTCAAGGGATCGAACCCCGCTCTCGCAGGGCGGCGGACCGTAACGGCCACATTTCCGCCTTGTCAACGCGTGTGCGAAGGCTCCGGCGCCGCGCTGCGGCAACGCCGGTATCGGGGCCGGATTTGAAAACGCGGTACGGTGAAGGCCTAGCGGTTCTTGCCGGGGACCCAGAGCACGTCCTGGGCGCCGTTCGCGTTGGCGGAACGGCTCGCCACGAACAGGAAGTCCGACAGCCGGTTGAGGTATTGCAGGGCCTCCGGCGAGATCCGCTCGCCCTCGACCGAGGCCAGTTCGACGGCGAGGCGCTCGGCGCGCCGGCAGATCGTGCGGGCGAGGTGGAGCGCGGCCGCGGCCGGGCTCCCGCCCGGCAGGATGAAGGATTTCAGGGGCGCGAGGTCGGCGTTCAGCGCGTCGATATCGGCCTCGACCCGCTTCACCTGCGCCGCCACGATCCGCAGGGGCTCGTAGGCGGGCGGCTCCGGCCCCTCGGGCGTGGCGAGGTCGGCGCCGAGATCGAACAGGTCGTTCTGGATCGCGGCGAGCATCGCGTCGAGGCGCGGCTCGGCGTGGAGGCGGGCGAGACCGATGCAGGCATTGGTCTCGTCGACCGTGCCGTAGGTCTCGACGCGCAGATCCGCCTTCGAGCGGCGCTCGCCGTTGGCCAGCGCCGTGGTGCCCTTGTCGCCCGTACGGGTGTAGATGCGGTTCAGCGTGACCACGGCGCCCGGACGCTCCCTCGGAATGGACCTTCGCTCAGAAGGTATAGCCGATCTTGCCGCCGAAATTCGTCAGGCCGCGATTCTCGATGCAGAGCCCGGCATTCGACATGTGCTCGACCGTCGCCATGATGCTCAGGTGCTCGGTGATGCGGAAGCCCAAAGCCGCCGCCTCGCGGAACAGCGGGTTGCAGCCCAGCGCGTTGAAGCCCGGCGGCAGCAGCGCCTTCGGCCCGGTCTTGCCGTCGTGGAAGCCCGCGCCGAAGAAGCCTTCGAGGAAGACCACCCGGTTGAAGGTCTCGGGGAACAGGTCGACCGTCCAGGTGGCGCCGAGATAGCCGTAGCTGGTGCGGCCGCCGAAATTGTAGCTGCCGCCGGCGGTCGGGCGCGGCACGAAGGCCTGCCAGAACGGATCGATGCTCACGAGCGGCTTGGCGAACAGGATCTCGCCGTTGATGTTCGAGGTGTTGCGCTCCGCGCTCCCGGGATCCTGCACCGAGCCGCCGATGCGGACCTCGGAGACGATGCTCATGGGCGCCACCGGGGGGGTGTAGGCGACGGGCGCGGGGGCCCGGCTCACGAGATCCGCCGCGCTCCCCGGATGGCCGGCCAGGGCGGTCGCCGAGATGGCGAGCGCGCCGACGAGGGAGCGGAGGGATCGAGCGATCATGCGGTGCAAATCCGGTTGTACCGTCCGTGACTAGCACGGGGTCCGGAAGGCCGGCAGTCGGCGCCGCGCCTCGCCGCCGCGAAATCATCCCGCCCCGGGCCGATCCGGGGCCTGTGCGGCGTTCACGCCACAGTGGCGCTCAGGCCGAGCGCCACCAGACCACGCCCATGATCAGGAGAATCGCCAGGAATTGCAGCAGCACGCGCAGGCGCATCAAGCGCTGCGAGAGGTTGGCGCTGCCGCCCCGCATCATGTTGGCGAGGCCGAGAAACAGCACCAGCGCCACGGCGAGGCAGGCAATCAGGACGAGCGTGTTCGAGGACATGGGGCCGGATGGTTCGGGACGGATGCGCGCGCGCGCACCATAGACGCGCCGGCCCCCGAGGGGCAGGGGTCGGCCCTGCTCAATTGCGCCGCAGCAGGCGCTCGAAATAATCGAGCTCCTCGCGCGGCCGGGTCGGGTCGCCGAGCTTGCGCCGCAGCTCCTCCATGATGCGCCGCGCCCGCTGCACCGCCGACTCGTCGGCGGTGGGCACGCGCACGCGCCCGTCCGACATGTCGCGGCCCCGGGTCGGGCGGCCGAGGGGGTCGTCGTCGCGGGCGCCGGCCTGGCCCTGCTGCCCGGGCTGCTGACCGCCCTCCTGCTCGCCCTGGCCCTCGCCCTCGGCCATCTCCTGCGCCTGCTGCTGCATGCCCTCGGCGCCGCGCTTCAACCCGTCGAGGGCGCGGCCCTGCGCGTCGACCGCCTCGCCCTCCTTGCCCTGGCGGAGCGCGTTCTCGGCCTGCCGCATGGCGTCCTCGGCGTCGGAGAGACCCTCCTCGCCGCGCATGCCGTTCTCCTTCATGCGCCGCTGCAGGTCCTCCAGGCGCTGGCGCAGGGCCTGCTGGCGCTCGCCGACGCTGCCGCTGCCCGACCCGCCGCCGCTGCCCGGGCTGCCCTGGCCCCGCTGGCCGCGCTGCTCCTCGCCCTGGCCCTGCTGGGCGCCCTGGCCGGGATCCTTGCTCTGCCCCTGGCCGCGCTGGCCCTGCTGCTCGCCGCGCTGCTGCGGGCGCTGGCCGCCGCGCTGGCCCTGCTCGGCGCCGCGCTTCTGCTGGCCCTCCTTGAAGGTCTCGTCGCGCAGGTCCTGCTGGTCGCGGGCCATCTGGTCGAGGTCGCGCATCTGCTTGCGCATCTCGCGGGAGGCCTGGTCGGACTTGCCGCCCTGCTCGGCGGTCTGCAGGTTCTCCAGGATGTTGCGCAGCTGCTCCATCAGGCGCTGCGCCTCGGCGGTGTCGCCGCGCTTCATCGCCTCGGCGAGGTCGTTCAGCATCTTGTCGAGATCGTCCGGCGTGACGGTCTTCGATGATTGCTGGCCCTCCTTCTGGCGCTCGCCGGGCTCCCGCGGCTCCCGGCGCTGCTTGTCGGCCAGCTCCTTCATGAATTTCGAGAGGGCCTGCTTCAGGTCCTCGGTCAGGCGCTTGATCTCCTCGTCCGGGGCGTTGCGCTCGATCGCCTCCTTGAGCCGGTCCTGCGCCTGGCGAAGCTGCTTCTCGGCGTCGGAGAGGTCGCCGTCCTCGATCTTGAGGGCCATCTCCCACAGGAGGTCGGCGACCTCCGTGAGAGCCTCGTCGGTGCCGGCCTGCCGCAGGCGGCGGGCGGCGGTCTTGAGGCCGAGGAAGATCGCGGGCTGGGGCGTGAACTGGTCCGGCGCGATGAGCAGGGCGTCGAGGGCGGTCTGCACCCGGCGGCGCTCCTCGTCCGGCGCCGTCACGAGGCGGCGGCGCTCCTCGGCGAGGGAGCGGGCGAGGGGATCCTTGAAGGGGCGCGCCGGCAGCGTCATCTCGACGGGCGCGGTGCGGCCCTCTTGCCCGGCCTCGTCCCTGACGACGATCGTGAAGCGGATGCGCGCGCCGGACCAGGGATTGTCGGTCAGGTCGACCAGCGTCTTGGTGTCGGCCTCGCCGCTCGCATCGGCGGGCAGCGCCAGCGCGATCTTCGGCGGCGGCACGAGCGAGCGGCCGGGCTTCAGGGGCTCGACGAGCCCTTCCGCCGCGCTGATCCCGTAATCGTCCTTGGCGCGGTAGGTCAGGTTGAAGGTGCCCCGGCCGTTCACCTCGGGGCCGCCGACGCTGCGCACCTCCGGCGGGTTGTCGGGGATCGCCTCCACCACGAGGCGCTGGTTCTGGCCCCCCGCCGCGATGGCGAGCTCGGCCAGCGGCCCGACGACCTGGAAGCGGTCCTCCCGCAGGTCCGCGCGCGCCTCCTTGCCGGGCAGCGGCTTGAGGCCCGGATTCGGCGTCAGCGCCGCCTGGCCCTCTCCGGCGATGCGCACGATCAGCTGTGAGTTCACGGGCGCGCGCAGTCGCTGCTCGGCGCCGTTCATCGTCACGATGAGGGGCGGCATCCGGGTGTAGAGGGGCGGGTCGATCCAGCCGTCGACGCGGAAGTTCGGGCCGGCGGCCGGCGGCTCGCGCCAGTCGAAGGCCGTGCCGATGCGGTCGCGCCACTCGGAGCCGGCGACGAACAGGCTCGCCACCGCCGCCACCGTGAGCGCCGCGCGCAGGGCGTAGGGGTCGTGCCGCACCATCATCGGCCGCGGCAGGCCGACCTGCAGCCGCGCCACCGCCTCGGCCGCCCGCCGCTGGTGGAGCGCCCAGAGGGCGCGGGTCGCGGGGTCCTGCGTGCCGACGGCGAGCGTGTCCTCGATCGCCCGGGCCGGGCCGTGGGCGAGCGCCCCGTCGCGGGAGGCGGCCTCGCGGTCGATCCGGGCGAGCGCCTCGCGCCGGTCCGGCCGGCCCGTGCGCAGCAGCGGCAGCAGCGCCGCGGCGAGGGCGAGGGCGAAGGCGGCGAGCCCCGCCATCCGCCAGGGGGGCGAGAGGTCGAGCCAGAGGCCGAGCCAAGAGGCGGCGAGGAAGGCGAGGAGAACGCCGAGCCCCCGCCACAGGACGGGCCAGGCCCGCTCCCACAACCCCGCCGCGCGGGAGCGCGCGACGAGGCGGTCGAGGCGCGCACGCATGTCGGTCGCACGCATGTCGGTCCCGGCCGGTCTCGGAGAATCCATGCTCACGCGCGTCGTCGTCCCGTGCCCCGCCCGTTCCTGCCGCAAGGTGGCGCGCTTTCGTTGGCGCATCCACCGCCCGTCCAGGCTAGCATGCTGGGACAGACGGGCGCATTTGGTCAAATGCGCCCAGGCCGAGGCTCTCCGCGCCGTCGCGCCGTCTGTTCAGGAATGGATGGCGGGCCTATGAGACGGTTGCAGGGGCAACGGTGGGGTGCCAAGCTGATGACGACCGGAGCCGAGGCCATGCCGACCTACCGCCTTCGCGTCGCCTGGCGGGAGCGGAACGGCATCGTCCGTTCCCCGGTGAGCGACGAGGGAATCGAGGCGCCGAGCCTGCGGGAGGCCATCGCCGTCGCCCTGACGCGGTCCCACCAGCTCCTCGCCGCGGACACCAATCTCGCCTGGATCGTCGATCCGGACGGGCATGTCGCCTGGACGCTGCGCATGGACGAGGGCAGCGCGGTCGCCGTCTGACGGGCGCCGCGTTATCGTCGGACGAGACGCGGCGAGGGCTCCCCAGATGCCATCCGACGACGCACAGCAATTCGCGAGCGACAATTACTCCGGCATCTGCCCCGAGGCCTGGGCGGCGATGGCGGAGGCGAACCGGGGCCACGCGGCCGCCTACGGCGAGGATGCCTGGACCGCGCGGGCGGCGGACGGTTTCCGCGCTCTGTTCGAGACGCCCTGCCAGGTCTTCTTCGCCTTCAACGGCACGGCGGCGAACTCGCTGGCGCTCGCCTCCCTCTGCCAATCCTACCACAGCGTGATCTGCGCCGATTCGGCCCATGTCGAGACGGACGAGTGCGGCGCGCCGGAATTCTTCTCGAACGGCTCGAAGCTCCTCACCGCCCGGACGACGGGCGGCAAGCTGACCCCGGAGGCGATCCGCGCGCTCGCCACGAACCGCAGCGACATCCACTTCCCGAAGCCCCGCGTCGTCACGATCACGCAGCCGACGGAGACGGGGCAGGTCTACAGCCTCGACGAGTTGCGGGCGATCTCGGCGACCTGCCGGGAGCTGGCGCTCAGCCTGCACATGGACGGGGCGCGCTTCGCCAATGCCTGTGCGAGCCTGAAGTGCAGCCCCGCCGCGATGACGTGGCAGGCGGGCATCGACGTGCTCTGCTTCGGCGGCACCAAGAACGGCATGCATGCGGGCGAGGCGGTGCTGTTCTTCGATCCCGACTTCGCGGAGGATTTCGGCTACCGCTGCAAGCAGGCGGGCCAGCTCGCCTCGAAGATGCGCTTCCTCGCCGCGCCCTGGGTCGGCATGCTGGAGAGCGGGGCTTGGCTCGCCAATGCCCGCCACGGCAATGCCTGCGCCGCCCGCTTCGCGCAGGCCGTCGCCGGCCTGCCCGAGGTCGAACTGATGTTCCCGGTCGAGGCGAACGCGGTGTTCCTGCGGATGCCGCCCGCCCGGATGGAGGCGTTGCGGGCGCGGGGCTGGCGCTTCTACACCTTCATCGGCGGGGGCGCCCGCTTCATGTTCGCCTGGGACGCCGACCCGGCCCGGGTCGACGCGCTGGCGCGGGACCTGCGGGCGGTGGCGCTGGACGAGGCGGCCTGAGGGGCGCCTGCCGGACGCGGGAGGGCTCGACGCCATGACGCTCACAGGGCTGTCCGCCTTTCCGATCACGCCGGCCGCCGCCGACGGCCGGGTCGACGAGACCGCCCTGCGCCGGCTCGTCGAGCCGCTCTGCGCGGCTGGCGTCGACTCGGTCGGCCTGCTCGGCAGCACGGGGACCTACGCCTATCTCACCCGCACGGAGCGCCGCCGCGCCCTCGATGCCGCCCTCGACGTGTCGGGGGGCCGGGTGCCGATCCTCGTCGGAATCGGCGCCCTTCGGACCGACGAAGCGGTGCGCCTCGCGCAGGATGCCAGGGCGGCCGGCGCCGCCGCCGGGCTCCTGGCTCCCGTCTCCTACACGCCGCTCACCGAGGACGAGGTCTTCGCGCACGTCGCCGCGGTCGCGCGGGAGGGCGGCCTGCCGGTCTGCCTCTACGACAACCCGGCCACGACGCATTTCCGGTTCACGCCGTCCCTTGTCGGGCGCCTCGCGGAGGTTCCCGGGATCGTCGCCCTCAAGAGCCCGGCGCCGGACACGCAGGCGGCCGGGGATTACCTCGCCGCATGGCGCGGCGTCGTCCCGAACGGGTTCTCGCTCGGCGTCAGCGGCGACTGGAACTCCGTCGAGGCGCTGATCGCCGGCGCCGACGCCTGGTTCTGCGTGATGGCGGGCCTGTTCCCGAGGACCGGCCTGCGGATCGTCCGGGCGGTTCGGGACGGAAACGCCGCGGAAGCGCGGCGGCTGAACGCCACGCTCGCGCCGCTCTGGGACCTGTTCAAGGCGTATTCGAGCCTCAGGGTGATGTACGCGAGCGCCGACCTGCTCGGCCTCTGCCGCGCCGAGCCGCCGCGCCCGATCCTGCCGCTGACCGGCCTGCCCCGGCAGCAGGTCGCGGACGCGCTGCGCAGACTCGATCTGAGCTAGGGGCGGGGCTCAGCCCACGGCCTTGCGGCTCGCTTCCGCCAGAACCTCCTCGCCCCACGGGTTGAGGCTCTTCCCGGCCAGCCTTGCGGCCAGCGCCGCGCGGGCATGCACCTCCGGCGCCACGCGCAGCATCACCTTGCCGGAATAGGGTTTCTCCGGGGCCTTTCCCACGGCTTCGCACGTCGCGACATAGTCCTCGACCGCCTCGTGAAAGGCTTCGGTCAATCCGGCCACGGTATCCGCGTGGAAGCCGACGACGTCGTTGATCCCGGAGAGTTGCCCGACGAAGAGGCCATCATCCGGATCGAACGCGACGCGGGCGTGAAAGCCCCTGTAGGCCATCGTGTTCACGGCTTCACTCCGAGCTTGAGCAAGAACTCGCGAGCGGCACGCACCTGATACCGCTTCGCTTCCTTCGCAGGGTGCGGGCGATGAAAGCTGGCGATGATGCGTTGCTTCTCGAAGCGGACGCGAGATCCGGCCCCTTCGACGCGTTGGCAACCCACCGCCAGAAGCACAGCCTCGACATCCTGCCACGCGATCGCCCGTTAGGCCGGATCGGGGAAGACGGCCTGCAGCCGTTCGCGCCTGCCTCGCGTCTCTGCATCGCCTCCCGGGCAAGCCTATCATGCGAGTCGGAAGAAGGCAGAAGGAACACAGGGAAAGTCGGCCGCCCGCTCAGCCCAGCCAGTCCGGCACCCGGTCGAGGCCGATCAGGTCCTCGTAGCTCTGGCGCGGGCGCACGATGGCCGCGTCGGCGCCGCGCACCAGCACCTCCGGCACGAGGCGGCGCGTGTTGTAGGTGCCGGCCTGGACCGCCCCGTAGGCGCCGGCCGTCATCACGGCGATCAAATCGCCGGGCGCCACCTCGGGCATCTCGCGGTTGAGGGCGAGATAATCCCCCGTCTCGCAGACCGGGCCGACCACATCGGCGACGATTCGGGGGGTGTCGGGCGCGGGCTCCCGCACCGGGCGGAGCGCGTGGAACGCCTCGTAGAGGGTCGGGCGGATCAGGTCGTTCATCGCCCCGTCCACGATCACGAAGGTGCGCCCCTCGGAGTGCTTCACGAAGATCACGCGGGTGACGAGGATGCCCGCATTGCCCGAGATCATGCGGCCGATCTCGAAGACGGGGCGCAGGCCGAGCGGCCGGAAATGCGGGCGCAGCACCGCGGCGAGCGCCGCGGGGTCGGGCGGGGGCGCGTTGTCGTCCCGGTAGGGGATGCCGAGGCCGCCGCCGAAATCGATGTGGTGAAGGTCGTGCCCCGCCGCCATCAGGTCGCGGGCGAGGCCGGCGAGCAGCCGGGCCGCGCTGTCGAAGGGCGCGAGATCCGTGATCTGGCTGCCGATATGCATGTCGACGCCCGAGACCCTGAGGCCCGGCAGCCGCGCGGCCTCGGCGTAGACCGCGGGCGCCCGCGTGATCGGGATGCCGAACTTGTTCTCGTACTTGCCGGTCGAGATCTTGGCGTGGGTGCCGGCGTCGACGTCCGGGTTCACCCGGATCGAGACCGGTGCGGTCAGGCCAAGGCTCGTCGCCACCGCGGAGAGCGCGGCGAGTTCGGGCTCGCTCTCGACGTTGAAGCAGAAGATGCCGGCCCGCAGCGCCGCCTCCATCTCGTCGCGCGTCTTGCCGACGCCCGAGAAGACGATGCGCTGCGGATCGACGCCGGCGGCCAGCGCCCGGCGCAGCTCGCCCTCCGAGACGATGTCCATGCCTGCGCCCGCGCGGGCGAGGGTGCGCAGCACCGCCTGGTTCGAGTTCGCCTTCATGGCGAAGCAGACGAGGGCGTCGTCGCCCGCGAAGGCGTCGGCGAAGACGCGGTAGTGCCGCTCCAGCGTGGCGGTGGCGTAGCAGTAGAAGGGGGTGCCCACCGTGTCGGCGAGGCCGGTCAGGTCGACGTCCTCCGCGTGCAGGCGGCCGTCGCGGTAGTGGAAATGATGCATGGCAGCGGCCGGCGCGGGGCGGGTTCGGGTCTCGGGGATGTGGGGGGCCGGGGGCCGGGGCGCGAGCCCGCGCCGATCGTCCCCTAGAGCAGCGGATCGAGGAGGAAGGGCTGCCTGGGCACCGTGTAGCCGCGCCGCGCGCCGCGCCCCGTCGTCTGCGGCGCCTCGGTGCCGCTCGGCGGGATGGCGGAGAGGGGCAGTTCGTCGCCGGCCTGGACCGCGGCGGGATCGGGGGAGGCGGCGCCGTTGCCGAGGCCGATGCTCGTCGGCAGCGAGCGGGCGCTGGCGGGCGCCTGGGGGCCGCCGGCCACCGGGCCGGGCCGGGCGGCGCCGTCCGGCGGCTCGAGCGCGCCGCGCCGCCCGCAGGCCGAGACCGCCAGGGCGATCGCGCCGGCCGCGATGAGGAGCTTCAGGGAGCGGGAAGGCAGCATCGACGCGGGTCCGGCACGCTTGGCGGTTTCGCCCGGGGGGCGCTCCACCTTAGCCGCAGGCGATAGCCGAGACGAGCGCGCGGGCGCAACAGCCGAGCTGAAGCCCCGCGCGCCGATCGCTCAGCCCCGCTTGTTGCCCGCGCCGGGCTGGGTCTTCTGGTAGGCGTCGATCGCCCGGCGGCAATTCTCGGAGAGCTTCTTCCAGTTCGTCTCGAAACAGGCGTCCGTCGCCGGATCCTCGGGGGCGAGGTTGCCGCAATAGGTCAGGTAGTCGCCCGTGCAGTACTTCTTCAGCGTCTCGTTGCCCCGCTTCGTCTGCGGCGCGGGGTCGGCGAGGGCCGGGGCGGCAAGCGCGGCGGCGAAGCCGAGCGCGAGGGCGAGGGACGGGAACTTCGAGGCCATGAATGGACGGTCCTGGTCGATCGAGAAACGAATGATGCCCCGATGATGCCACTCGATGGTCGAAACAAGGCACGGGGCGGTGATCCGGTGTCGATGCGGCAGCCTTCAGGTGCGGGTCCGCACGCTCAAGGCAGCGCCCGGGCGCGGCGACGTCATGATCGCGCCGCCGCGGGGAAGGCGTCGACGCTGGGCAGGCGCTCCCGCCCGGCCACGGCGTCGGCCACCTCGGTGATGCGCCGGCGCAGGTCGGCGTTCTCGCGGGCGATGTCGGGGCCCGCACCCTCGCCGCGATCGGACAGGGATTGCGCGAGGGCATCCTCCGCGGCGGCGAGGCTCGCCCGCAGCGCCTCGCGCTCGGCGAAGAGCTCCGCGTGCTGCCGGCGCAGGTCGGCGACGGCCGAATCCACCGCGAGCGGCTCGGGCTTGGCGGCGGCGTCCGCCTCGGCCGCCCGCTCGGCCGCGGCCCGGGCCGCGTCGCGCTCGTGGCGGGTGGCGATGAGGTTGTCGAGGAGTTCGCAATGCGCCTCCTCGAGGGCGTGGAGCGTCGCGAGCCCCGTCGCGCCCTCGGAGCGGGCGGCGTCGAGGTCGCCCGAGAGCCGCACGATGTCGCCCCGGGCCGCCGCGATCTCGCCGATGCGCTCGGCGAGCGTCGTGTCGCGGGCCTCGACCAGTTGCGCGAGCTTGGCGACCTCCATGCTGCGCGCGCCGATCTCGGCCATGTCGGCGTGGCGCTTGGCGAGGGCGGCCTCGACCCGGCGCTCCAGCCGGCGCTGCTGCACGGCGAACTGGGCGCGCAGGAAATCCTTCTCCGCCGCGATCTCTCCCGAAGAGAGCGGGAACATGGCCTCGACCCGGCGGCGGGCGAGCCGGGCGGCGCGCGCGTTGACCGCCGGCAGCACGAGCAGGATGCACAGGCTCGCCGCCAGGAAGCCGAGCGCGAAGATCAGCAGGGTTTCGATCACGCGGGCACGCTCATCGATCGGACAGGCCTCCGCGGCCGGGTCCCGCCTCGCGGGCTCCGTCGCGGCCGAACCCCGTCTTTAACCCATCTTCGCGCGCAGCGGGCAAGTTCCGCAATGCGGCCGGGCGGGATGCCCCTGCGCGGGGCGCAGCGCGGCCTCAGAACGGGTTCCAGGTCGGCCGGCTGGTGAATTTCAGGTAGCCGACATTGATGCCGAGCCGGGCCCCGACGCCGCTGCGGATCGGCACCACGACGATCCCGTCCGCGGTGGCCGCCGTCATGCCGAAGCCGCCGACGAGATAGGCCGAGCCGTCGACGCCGCCGAAGCGGCGGTAGAGGTCCTGGACCGAGGTCAGGTTGTAGACGAGCATCATGGTGCGCGCCCCGTCGCCGCCCACGTCGAAGCCGAGCGTCGGCCCCTGCCAGTAGACCCGCCGCTGGCCCGCGTTGCGGGTGTAGAGCGTGCCCTCGCCGTAGCGCAGGCCGCCGACGATGGCGCCGGAGGCTTCCTGGCCGAGGATGTAGCCGTTCGGCTCGCCCCAGCGGCGGCTCGCCTCCTGCACCGTGAGGGCGAGGCCGCGCGAGACGGTGCCGAAGAAGCGGTGCCCGGAATCGACGATCTCGGCCGGCCGGAAGGAATCCGGGTTGCCCGGGTCATCGCCCGGCCGGGCGAGCGCGGCGACGGGGCCGAGGGCGAGGGCCGCGCCCGCGGCGAGGGCGCCCGCCAGGATGCGGCGCCGGTCGGAATCGTGGTTTCGGTCTGGCTTCGACATCGGTTCCTCCTCGCTCGCCATCGGGCGTTCCGAGCGGTCGGGCTTCGGCGCCCGGCGGCAGGATCCGCCGGCCGCCTCCATCCCGCCGGCCCCATTGTGGCGAAATGCCGGGTCGTCGGGCCCGCCGCGGCGTCGCAGGCCGGCGGCGGGATTGCCATCGCCCCCGCGCTGCGCTCGAAGGCGGCTGGCCGGGCGCGACCTGATTCGGCGAGTCTGACGCGAAATTTTGCAGGATGTGGTTAACGCGCCGTCAATGCTTCGTGATCATCGCCGCGGCGGCCGGCCGGCCCGCGCGGGCCGGGGGCGGGCCGGAGGCGGAGGAGCGCCTGCGCCGTCTCCCCGCGCTCGCGCCGCTGGCCCTGCACGGCTACGACGCGGTGAGCTACTTCCTGCCCGGCGGCCCCGTCGCCGGGCTCCCGGCCCACGAAGTCGCCTGGGCCGGGCGGAGCTGGCGCTTCGCGAAGGGCGCCAACCGCGAGGCGTTCCGGCGCGATCCCGAGATCTACGCGCCCCGCCTCGGCGGCCACGATCCGGTCGGCGTCGCGCAGGGGCGCATCGTCGATGCCGATCCCCTCGTCTTCGCGATCCTCGACGCGCGGCTCTACCTGTTCCGCGACGCGCAGCGCCGGGCGCGCGCCCTCGCCGAGCCGGAGATCCTGGGCCGGGCCGAGGCGGGCTGGCCGGCCCTGCGGCCGCTGATCGAGGACCCGCCGCGCTAGAGCCCGTCCGCCGAATGCGGCCGGATCAGCGGCCCGCGATCCGGCAGGCCGACCCGGGCGGCGTAGCTCCGGTCGCCCAGCGCCGCGAAGGGCCCGTTGCGGTAGGAGAGGGCGTGGCGCCCGTAGATCATCGGCCGGCCCGTCGGCGTCAGGGTGCAGCCGCCGGCCACGGTGAGGACGTGGTCGCCGGCCGCCGTGTCCCATTCCATGGTCGGGCCGCAGCGCACGTAGATGTCGGCCTCGCCGGAGGCGATCAGGCAGAATTTCAGGGCCGAGGCGGCGCCGCGCCGCGCCCCGATCGGCAGGGCGGCGAGGCAGGCCTCGGTCTCGACGTCCCCGTGGCGGCGGCTGACGAGCGCCACGAGGCCGCTTGCCGGGGCGGCGCGCACGCGGATCGGGCTCGCCTCGTCCGGGCGGCCCTCCCGGATCGGCGCCTCGCTGGCCTGCGCCCCCGCGAACCAGACCCGGCCGAGGCCGGGCGCGGCGAGCGCGGCGGCGACGGGCCGGTTGCCCGCGATGAGGCCGATATTGACCGAGTATTCGGGGTTGCCGGCGAGGAAGTCGCGCGTGCCGTCGAGGGGGTCGACGAGGAAGAACAGGTCGGCCGGCGGCGCGTCGTGGGAGGTCTCCTCGGCCACGACCGGGATCTCGGGAAAGGCCTGGGCGAGGGATTGCAGGATGTGCTGCTCGGCCGCGAGGTCGGCCACGCTGGAGGGCGAGCCGTCCGGCTTCAGCACGTGCGGGCAATCGCCGCCATGGTGGGCCCGCAGGATCTCGCCGGCCTCGCAGGCGATCCCCGCCAGCGTCGCGGCGATGCGGTCGCGTTGCGGCTCCGTGAGCGTCATCGGGCCGTCATGCCCGAGGCGTCCGCGCTTGTCGACCCGATGCGGCGGGCGACGCCGCCGCTTTTCAAAGCGGGATGCGCCGTCTATCCGTGCGGCATGGGCCCTCGCGGCGCGAGCCGGCGGCCCGAGCCGACACCCGATGAACCACGCGCGGAGCGCGCCATGACCACCGTGAATCTCGATTCCCTCGACCTCTCGGCCCTGCTCTGCTCCCGCGTCTGCCACGACGTGATCAGCCCGGTCGGCGCGATCGTCAACGGGCTCGAGGTGCTGGAGGACGACAACGACGCCTCCATGCGCGACTTCGCCCTGGATCTCATCCGCAAGAGCGCGCGGCAGGCCTCGGCGCGGCTGCAATTCGCCCGCATCGCCTTCGGCGCCGCCGGCTCGGCCGGGGCGGCGATCGACCTCGCCGACGCGGAGAAGGTCTCCCGCGGGATGTTCGCGGACGACAAGACCCAGCTCACCTGGAGCGCGCCCCAGGCCCTGTTCCCGAAGAACAAGGTCAAGCTCCTGCTCAACCTCGTCATGATCGCCACGAGCGCGATCCCGCGCGGCGGCCTCATCGACGTGAAGGTCTCCGGTGACGGCGAGGCGCCGACACTCCTCTTCAAGGCCAAGGGCTCGCACGCCCGCATCCCCGCCCATGTCGAGGAGCTCATCGCGGGCCGCCCGGAGAGCGGCACCGTCGACGCGCACGGCATCCTGCCCTTCTATGCCGGCCTCGTGGCCCGCGCCGCGGGCATGAGCGTGCGCTTCTCGATCGAGGGCGACGAGGTGACGATCCTCGCCGAGCCGGTCTCGGCCTCCGCCGAGCCCGAGGCGCCGGCCCCCGCCGCCACGCCCGAGGATGCGCGCCCCGCCGACAGCGAGCCCTCGGACACGCAGCTGGCCTGAACTACCCCGCCGCTCCCGTTCGGCAGAGGTCGCGGGCAGGGCTCGCGCACCGGGCGAGGATCGCAATCTCTCCGGATTCGGCGAATCCCCACCCCTCTCCCGAACGGGAGAGGGGAGACGCGCTCAGCCCCGACGGCCCCGTGAGCGTTTTCGTCTCTCGCCGCCCACGCGGCCTGCGCCTCTGTGCGCGCACCCGTCCGGCCGGCCCGGAACCAGCCCCGGCGCCCCTTCCGCTCCCGATCCGTCAACCGAAACCGCTCACGGAGACCGCCTCGACGGCCGGTCGCCGGGTGCTTGCTGCAACGGTTCTCTAACCCATCCCGGTCACATTCGGTGAAGTACGAATACCGTGCGGATCTCGAACCGAGCACTTCCGATGGACGACTTGCTGCGTGAGTTTCTGACCGAGAGCAGTGAGCATCTCGACACTGTCGACACCGAACTGGTGCGGTTCGAGCAGGATCCCAACAACCAGCAGATCCTGAGAAACATCTTCCGCCTCGTCCACACCATCAAGGGCACCTGCGGCTTCCTCGGCCTGCCGCGCCTCGAGGCGCTGGCGCACGCCGCCGAGACGCTGATGGGCCGCTTCCGGGACGGCTTGCCCGCCACCGCCGCCTCGGTCACCCTGATCCTCTCGACCCTCGACCGCCTCAAGGCGATCCTCGCCGATCTCGAGGCGACCGGCACGGAGCCCGCGGGCTCCGACGAGGACCTGATCGGCGCGCTGGACAAGATGTCCGAGGGCACGGTCGAGGCCGCTCCCGCCCCGGCGCCGGTGGCACCGCCGCCCCTGCCGGACCCGGTGGTCCGCGAGCTGAAGCCCGGCGAGGTCTCGCTCGACGATCTCGAGGCCGCCTTCCTGGCCGCGCCCGGGCCGGACGAGTTCGCGCCCGAGCCCGTTCTCGCCGAGCCCGCCTTAGCCAAGCCCGCCTTAGCCAAGCCCGCCTTCGCCGAGCCCGCCTTCGCCCCGCCCGCCGTGGCGGAGCGTCCCGCAGCGCCCGCTCCGGCGCCGGAGCCGGCCCCCGTCGCCGCCGCGCCCGCGAAGGCGGCCACCCCCGAGGCCCCGGCCGCCGAGGGCGAGGCGGCGGTGAGCAAGGTGCAGACGATCCGCGTCAACGTCGACACGCTCGAGCACCTGATGACGATGGTCTCGGAGCTGGTGCTGACCCGCAACCAGCTCCTCGAGATCGCGCGTCGGCACGACGACACCAGCTACAAGGTGCCCCTGCAGCGCCTCAGCCACGTCACGGCCGAGCTGCAGGAAGGCGTCATGAAGACGCGCATGCAGCCCATCGGCAATGCCTGGCAGAAGCTGCCGCGGGTGGTGCGCGACCTCTCCTCCGAACTCGGCAAGCAGATCGACCTCGTGATGCAGGGCGCCGAGACGGAGCTCGACCGCCAGGTCCTGGAGGTCATCAAGGACCCGCTCACCCACATGGTGCGCAACTCGGCCGACCACGGCATCGAGGGCGCCGCCGAGCGGAAGGCCGCCGGCAAGCCCGCCCGCGGCACCATCCGGCTCGCCGCCTATCACGAGGGCGGCACGATCACGATCGAGATCTCCGACGACGGCAAGGGGCTCGACCTCTCCGCCATCCGCCGCAAGGCGGTCGAGCGCGGCGTCGCCTCGCAGGCCGACATCGAGAAGATGACCGACGCGCAGGTCGCGAAGTTCATCTTCCACGCCGGCTTCTCGACGGCCAAGGCCGTCACCTCGGTCTCGGGCCGCGGCGTCGGCATGGACGTCGTCAAGACGAACATCGAGACGATCGGCGGCGTCATCGACATCAACACGCAGCTCGGCCGCGGCACCACCTTCACGATCAAGATCCCGCTGACGCTGGCCATCGTCGCCGCCCTCATCGTCAAGGCGGGCGAGAACCGCTTCGCGGTACCCCAGGTCGCGGTGCTGGAGCTGGTGCGCGTCGACAAGAGCACCGGCCAGCGGGTCGAGCGCATCAACGGCTCGCCGGTGCTGCGCCTGCGCGAGCGCCTGCTCCCGATCGTCACGCTCACGGGCCTCCTCGGCCAGAGCGACGGCGCCGAGGTCGATACCGGCTTCGTGGTCGTGGCCCAGGTCGGCCGCCAGCGCTTCGGCATCCTCGTCGACGAGGTCTTCCACACGGAGGAGATCGTCGTGAAGCCGATGTCCTCCAAGCTCCGCCACATCCCGCTGTTCGCCGGCAACACCATCCTCGGCGACGGCGCCGTGGTGCTCATCGTCGATCCGAACGGCGTCGCCCGGCAGGTCAGCCAAAGCGCCCAGGCCGGCTCGATCCCGGTCGAGTCCGAGGTCGAGGAGACGGAAGCCGGCGACGCCAAGGCGACGCTCCTCGTCTTCAAGGGCGGCAACAGCACCTTCAAGGCGGTGCCGCTCTCCCTCGTCACCCGGCTCGAGGAGATCGACGCCTCGAAGGTCGAGTGGCTCGGCGGGCGCCCCCTCATCCAGTATCGCGGCCGCCTGATGCCGCTGGTGCCGGCCGACGAGGCGATCACGATCCGCTCGGAGGGGACGCAGGCGCTCGTCGTGTTCTCGGACGGCGAGCGGGCGATGGGCCTCGTCGTCGACGAGATCGTCGACATCGTCGAGGAGCGCCTCGACATCGAGATCACGGCCGAGCGCTCGGACCTGATCGGCTCCGCGGTTCTGCGCGGCCGGGCGACCGACATCATCAACATCGCCCACTTCCTGCCGCTCGCCTACGACGACTGGGCGCGCGGCCCGAAGAAGGCCGAGAAGCGCGGCTCGACCCTGCTCCTCGTCGACGATTCCGCCTTCTTCCGCGACATGCTCACCCCCGTCCTCAAGGCCGCGGGCTACGCCGTGGTCTCGGTCGAGAGCGCGGAGCAGGCGCTCGCCGCCCTCCAGGCCAATGCCCGCATCGACGTCGTCGTCACCGACCTCGAGATGCCGGGCCGCAGCGGCTTCGACCTCGTGGCGGCCATGCGCGGGGCCGACCAGCGCCTCGCCGGGCTGCCCGTCATCGCCCTGACGGGCTCCGTCGGCGCCGACGCGGTCGAGCGCGCCCGCTCGCTCGCGATCAGCGACCTCGTCGCCAAGTTCGACCGCTCGGGGCTGATCGCGGCGCTCGCCGAGGTCGACGCGGTCACCCTCGCTCAGGCGGCCTGAGCCCGCTTTCCGGAGTACGATCATGATGCAGGCCGCCAACACCAACGCCGATGCCGGCGCCACCACCGAGTTCGTCACCGTCTTCGTGGGCGAGACCATGTTCGGTCTCGCCATCAACCGGGTGCACGACGTCTTCATCCCGGCGGGCGTCACGCCGGTGCCGCTCTCGCCGCCGGAGATCGTCGGCCTCCTCAACCTGCGCGGGCGCGTCGTCACCGCGCTCTGCCTGCGCCGCCGCCTCGGCCTGCCGCCGGCCGAGACCGAGGGCAACAAGATGGCGATCGGCCTGGAGCAGGGGGGCGAGACCTTCGCCCTCGTGGTCGACGGCGTCGGCGAGGTGCTGAAGCTCGGGGCGGACACCCACGAATCCGTGCCGATCAACCTCGATGCCCGCTGGCGCGACCTCGCGCTCGGCGTGCACCGCCTCGACGGGCGCCTGCTCGTCATCCTCGACGTCGACGCGCTCCTCGCCTTCGGCGGCGAGCGGCGCGGTTCCGTCGCCGCCTGATCGATCGGACAGCGTGAGGAGTACCATGAAGACCTGTCTCGTCGTTGACGATTCCGCCGTGATCCGGAAGGTCGCCCGCCGCATCGTGGAGACGATCGGCCTCCGGGTGATCGAGGCCGAGGACGGCGCCAAGGCGCTCGACCATTGCACCGAGGCGATGCCCGACGCGATCCTCCTCGACTGGAACATGCCCAATATGGACGGCTACGCCTTCCTCCGCGCGCTGCGTCAGGCGCCGGGCGGGACGGCGCCGAAGGTGCTCTTCTGCACCACCGAGAACGACGTCGGCGCGATCGCCCGCGCGCTCCACGCGGGCGCCGACGAGTACATCATGAAGCCCTTCGACCGGGACATCCTGACGGCGAAGCTGGAGCAGGTCGGCCTCGCGGAGGCGAAGGCGGCCTGAGCCTGCAACCCGGGGGCGGGCAAGCCCCCGGCACCGACCCCGTCACGCGTATTGAAGGCGTAACCCCCCCATGCTGGCAGCCACCGCCACCCATCCGCCCGCGCCGGGGGGACATGCCGCGCCGGGCCGGATCAAGGTCCTCATCGCCGACGACTCGGCCGTGGTGCGCGGGCTCGTCGCCCGCTGGATCGGGGAGGCGGGCTTCACCGTGGTCGGCACCGCCGCCAACGGCCGCATCGCCCTGGAGATGATGGCCCGCCACGACCCCGACGTGGTGCTCCTCGACATCGACATGCCGGAACTCGACGGCACCCAGGCGCTGCCGCTGCTGCTGGCCAAGAGTCCCGGCCTCCAGGTCGTGATGATGTCGACGCTGACGACCCGCAATGCCGACATCTCCCTGAAATGCCTCGCGCTCGGCGCCGTCGACTACCTCGCCAAGCCCGAGAGCAACCGCGGCGTCACGACCTCGGACGCCTTCCGCGTCGAGCTGATCGAGCGCGTGCGGGTGTTCGGCGCCGCCCGCGCCCGCCGCCGCGGCCCCCCACCCGCGCCCGCGCCTCTGCCGGGGGTGCCCGCCGCGCCCGCCCCGCTGCCGCCGCGCCCCGCCGCGCCGATCGCCCTGCGCCCGCGGACCCGCACGGCGGCGCCGCCGAAGGTCTTCCTGATCGGCTCCTCGACCGGCGGCCCCCGCGCCGTCGGCGAGGTCCTCGAGAAGATCGGCGCGGCCACCCTGCGCCGCCTGCCGGTGCTGATCGTGCAGCACATGCCGCCCGTCTTCACCGCCGTCTTCGCCGAGCATCTCGGGGCCCGGGTCGGCCTGCCCTCGGCCGAGGGCAAGGCGGACGAGGCGCTCCAGCCCGGCCGCATCTACGTGGCGCCGGGCGGGCGCCACATGCGCCTCCAAGGCGGCGGGGGCCGAGAACCGGTGATCCGCCTCGACGACGGGCCGCCCGTCAATTTCTGCCGCCCCGCGGTCGACGTGTTGTTCCAGGACGCCGCCGCCCTGTTCGGGGCGGCCACCCTCTCGGTGATCCTCACCGGGATGGGCTCGGACGGCACCAACGGCGCCCGCAGCCTCGTCGAGGCCGGCGGCGCGGTGCTCGCCCAGGACGAGGCGACCAGCACCGTCTGGGGCATGCCGGGCAGCGTCGCCAAGGCCGGGCTCGCCCAGGCCGTGCTGCCGCTCGGCGAGCTCGGCCCGGCGCTCCGCAACCTGATCACGGGGCAGGGCGCATGACCGAGCTCGAGTTCGACTTCCTGCGCGGCTACCTCAAGCAGCGCTCCGGCCTCGCCCTGACCGCGGAGAAGCGCTACCTCGTCGAGAGCCGGCTCGGGCCGGTCTGCCGGCGCTTCGGCCTCGCGAGCCTGCGCGACCTCGTCGGCGCCCTCAAGGTCTCCCGCGACACCGCCATCGAGCGCGCCGTCGTCGAGGCGATGACGACGAACGAGACCTTCTTCTTCCGCGACCGGGTGCCCTTCGACCTGTTCCGGGAGACGCTGCTGCCGGGGGCGCTGACCCGCCGCGCGGTCCAGCGCCGCCTGCGGATCTGGTGCGCCGCCTCCTCGACGGGCCAGGAACCCTATTCCCTGGCGATCCTCCTGCAGGAGGCGGCTCCCCGCCTCCAGGGCTGGCACGTCGAGATCGTGGCCACCGACCTCTCCACCGAGGTGATCGAGAAGGCCCGGCTCGGCCTCTACAGCCACTTCGAGGTCCAGCGCGGCCTGCCCGTGCAGATGCTGCTCAAGTACTTCACCCAGGTGGGCGAGCAGTGGCACATCGCGCCCTCGATCCGCAGCATGGTCGATTACCGGCAGCTCAACCTGCTGAACCCGTTCGAGTCCCTCGGCCAGTTCGACATCATCTACTGCCGCAACGTGCTGATCTACTTCGACGCGCCGACCAAGGCCGACGTGCTCGGCCGGCTCGCCGGCTGCCTCGCGCCGGACGGGGCGATCCTCCTCGGCGCGGCCGAGACCGTGATCGGCCTGACCGACCGCCTCGCGCCGAACCCGGAGCACCGGGGCCTCTACGGCCACCCGCCGGGCGCCCGCATCGCCGAGGCCGCCCCGCGGCCCCTGCGCTTCGCCGGCCTGCGCTGAGGGCAGGGGAGGGCGGCGCCCGCCGCCCGCTTCCGCCGCGCCGCCACGCTGGCGGGCAGGACCCGGCCTCCCTAACTGCCGCCTCAGCGGGGGCGGCAATCGGGAAGGATCGGACATGGCAGGCAGCGCACTCATCGTCGGCGCGAGCGGCATCGTCGGCAGCGCCACGGCCGAGCTGATGGTCGCGCAGGGCTGGGAGGTGGCCGGGCTCGCCCGCAATCCCGGCGACCAGCCCGGCGTGCGGCCGGTCGCGGCCGATCTCCAGGACCCGGATTCGCTGGGTCGCGCCCTCGCGGGCCTGCGTCCGAGCCACGTCGTGCTGGCGACCTGGGCCCGCCGGCCGACGGAGGCCGAGATGATCGCGATCAACGCCGCGATGGTGCGAAACGTGATCGCTGCGCTCGCCCCCGCGGGCACGATCAGGCACGTCGCCCTCGTCACCGGCCTCAAGCATTATCTCGGACCGTTCGAGGCCTACGGGCAGGGCCGCGTGCCCCAGACCCCCTTCCGCGAGGAGCAGGGCCGGCTCGACATCGACAACTTCTACTACGCGCAGGAGGACGCCGTCTTCGAGGCCGCCGCCCGCGACGGATTCAACTGGAGCGTGCACCGACCGCACACGATCATCGGCAAGGCCGTCGGCAACGCCATGAATATGGGCACGACGCTCGCCGTCTACGCCACGCTCTGCCGCGAGACCGGCCGCCCCTTCCGTTTCCCCGGCTCTGCCGCCCAGTGGAACGGCCTGACCGACATGACGGACGCCCGGATCCTCGCCCGCCACATCCTCTGGGCCTCGACGAATCAGCAGGCGGCGAACGAGGCCTTCAACGTCGTCAACGGTGACGTCGTCCGCTGGAGCTGGATGTGGGGCCGCCTCGCGGACTGGTTCGGCATCGAGGCCGCTCCCTTCGACGGCACCGTCAGCCCGCTGGAGGAGCAGATGGCGGGGGACGCGCCCCTCTGGGCCGAGATCGCGGCCCGCCACGGGCTGGCCGAGCCCGATCTCGCCCGCCTCGCCTCGGCCTGGCACACCGATGCCGATCTCGGGCGCCCGATCGAGGTCGTCACCGACATGAGCAAGAGCCGCCGCCTCGGCTTCCTCGACTACCAGCCGACCGACGACGCCTTCTTCGACCTGTTCGCCCGGCTGAGGGCGGACCGGCTGATCCCGTAGGCTGAGCGTCCCCGGAAACGAAAAAGCCCCGCCGAGGCGGGGCCGTTCGCGAGGGGAGGGGACCGGCCGGATCAGACGGCGATCCGCTCCTCGCCGTCGACGGGCTCGCGCAGCACGTAGCCGCGGCCCCAGACCGTCTCGATGTAGTTCTTGCCCTGGCTGGCATTGGCGAGCTTCTTGCGCAGCTTGCAGATGAAGAC
>NZ_JAVDVV010000017.1:0-117504 GCF_031457035.1 Methylobacterium sp. BE186 | reverse complement strand
CGCGACGTCACGGCAGGCTACATCATCAGCGATCCTGAGCGCCTCCGCGAGCCGATGCAGCGCGTCACCAACCGCCTGAAAGAGTTGATTGGCTTATGCGAGTTGGCCGATAACGTGAGTCCACTCCGTACTGCGTCCTGATCATCGCACCTGCACCAGGTCGCAGAACGCGTGTGTCGCTGATCGACGCAGACATCCCAGAATGTATTAAGATCGGGACTCGACAGACTGGCCGCCCTTGAGCATGCCACGAATTCAACTGTCGCAGGTTGGCGCTTCAGGAGCAGAAATAGGAACGCTCAGACGGGGGCTTGCATGGAGCATCGGCAGTTTGGGCGGTCTGGGCTGAAAGTGCCCGTGCTCGGCCTTGGAACGGCGACCTTCGGCGGCATCGGCGAGTTCTTCGAGCGCTGGGGGCGGACGGATGCCGCTGAGGCGGAGCGCCTCGTTGATCTCTGTCTTGAGGCGGGCGCCAACTTCTTCGACACTGCCGACATGTACTCGCAGGGCGTCGCGGAGGAGATCCTCGGCCAGGCGCTCAAGGGTCGGCGGCACCGCGCCCTGGTCTCCACCAAGGCAACGTTCCGCTGTGGCGAGGATGTCAACGGCGTCGGCTCCTCGCGCTATCACCTGATCCGCGCCTGCGAAGCCAGCCTGAGACGGCTCGGCACCGATCACATCGACGTCTATTTCATGCATGGCTTTGACGCGCTGACGCCCGTCGAGGAGACGCTGCGCGCGCTTGACGACCTCACCCGCGCGGGCAAGATCGGCTACATTGGCGCCTCGAATTTCTCGGGCTGGCAGCTCATGAAGGCGCTCGCGACCTCCGAGCGCTATGGGCTCGCGCGCTACGTTGCCTACCAGGGCTACTACTCGCTGATTGGCCGGCACTACGAGTGGGAGTTGATGCCACTCGGGCTCGACCAAGGGGTCGGGCTGATGGTGTGGAGCCCGCTCGGTTGGGGGCGGCTCACCGGCGAGATCCGCCGCGACCGAGCAGCGCAACAGGGTCGTATCGCTGCGGGCGGAGCGAGAGGCGGGCCGCGGGTCTCCGACTCTTACCTATTCGGCGTGCTCGACGAGCTCGTTGCCGTCGCAGAAGAGACGGGCAAGACCGTGGCACAGGTGGCGCTGAACTGGCTGCTGACGCGCCCTACAGTCTGCAACATCGTGGTCGGTGCGCGCACCGAAAAGCAGCTGAAGCAGAACCTCGGCGCGACTGGCTGGACGCTCACGCCTGAGCAGTTGGCACGTTTGGACGCAGCAAGCCAGGAGCCGCCGATCTATCCCTACTGGCACCAGAAGGGCTTCGACGAGCGCAACCCGAAGCCGACGGTGTGGTGAATGAGAACAGCGATTTCTTTCGCGCTGAGATATCACCTGCCGAAAGTTCTAGGCGCCCGCAGGATGCCACTCGGTCCAGCGAGGCGAGCGGCGAACACGAGAAGCTTGAGCATGCAGGCGCTGCCATCCCATCTCAGGATCAAGGACAAACAGGTAGGTGCCTTTCTGCTCGCCGCCTGACCGATTGCCTCAAACCGCAGCGTAACGCCTGTTTGCCGGCTTGGATTTTGACGCCAGCGGCCATCGAATCGAAGCTCTGCGTTGAGAACCGCGTTACTGGCCGTGCGTGATCAGAGCGCATTGTTCACAGTTTGGGTCATCCGCTGCCTATTGTTCCCCAGCTCGGCGCACGCAGCAGACCGGCTGAGGCTGACGATCTACACCGCGAGCTAGAAGGAGCAGGTGGCCGCCACGGCAGAAGCCGTCGCACAGCTGGAGCAGGCGCTGCACGAGCGTCGACCTGTCCGAGGTGCCGGGCTCGTGCATCATTCGGATCGCGGAGGGCAATACCTCGCGCTGCGCTACACGGAGCGGCTCGCCGAGGCCAGCATCGAGCCCTCCGTCGGCAGCGTCGGCGACTCGTATGACAATGCCTTGGCCGAGACGATCAATGGCCTGTTCAAGACCGAGGTGATCCACCGGCGCGGTCCGTGGCGGACCCTCGAGGCGGTCGAGTTTGCCACCCTGGAGTGGGTCGACTGGTTCAACAACCGGCGGCTGCTCGAACCCATCGGCAACGTGCCTCCTGCCGAGGCGGAAGCGCGCTACTATGCTCAGGCCGAGGTCCAAGCCTTGGCCGCCTGACCCAAGCCAATCAGCCTCCTGAAAACCTGGAGCGGTTCAGCCATCCCGCTGCTCGATCAGCTGCCGGGCGTGCCCAAGTGGGTGGTGGCCGACCGGGGTTACACCAGCCATCGCTTCCGCGAGCACATCTGGGGCATGGGTGCACGGCCTGCGATCCCGCCGCAGCGGCACGAGGCCCCTGTCGCCTGTCCGGATTGGATCTACACCAACCGCAACCGGATCGAGCGCCTCTGGGCGCGGTTAAAGGAGTGGCGCGCCGTCGCCACCCGCTACGAGAAGACCGCCACCAGCTTCGCCGGTGTCCTCTGCCTTGCCGCCGCACTCGACTGGCTCAAGCCATAACAGGCCGTAACAGACGGTGAGCGCAGTCTTCATCTCTTCGGCTTGTCCTTACCATCTATATAAGCAAGGCTTGGAGGGAAGCGGGCCGTGCTTTGTTTTAAGAACAGGGCTTCTACTCGGACAACCTGCAGCGCCGACCAGTTTTTGCCGTTTGGGGCAGGCTCACCCCGAATATTTAAAACAGAGGCAATTTCAGTTGGGGTATTAATTCCTCCAGCGCGAAGCTCCGCAAGTATCGGCGTCAGCCGCTTCACGAAGTCGAGATGAGCTTGATCCAGCGCGCGATGACTTCCGGATGTTTTGCGGCCCATTTGCAATCTAACAGCATTATGACACTCGAAAAAGAAAAACGCGCCGGTCCGCGGGGACCGACGCGTCGTTTATCGCGCGGATTATACTGAGTGATGTCTCAGTACTTGCGGATCAGGGGAGCCGGGGCCGGAGCCGGGGCGACGGCTGCGGTGTAGAGCGGCACGATCACGCGGAACCAGCCCTCGGTCGCCTCGGCGCCGGCGACGCGGTTCACGATGTGGCGGGCGGCGTAACCCTGGACCGTGAAGGGTCCGAAGTCGTAGCCGATGAGGCCGCCGAGAGCGAAGTAGCCAGCGCGCGCGCCGCCGAGGGCGACGGGCGAGAAGCGCGAGTTGTTGGCGAGGTCGGTGGTGCCGTAGCCGATCGCACCGATCTCCCACTTGCCGAACTTCTTGGTCGCCGTCAGGTCGAGGTTGAGGGCGTCCGACGGAGCGTACGGGCCGCGCGCCGCACCACCGGCGGTCGGGAAGACACCGCCGGAGAAGAAGGAGGGCGTGTCGTAGAAGTTGTAGGTGAGGTTCGCGGTCAGGTTCCAGCCGTCGCCGGTGTAGCTGATGGCGAAGCCCTGGCGGTAGGTGTTCGACGACAGGATCGGCAGGCAGCCGATGCCGCAGCCGCGACCCGCGTTGAGCTCGTTGAGGTACACACCGGCGAGGTAGCTGACGCCAATGTTGTTGCCCAGATCCCAGGCGAAGATGCCGCCGACGAAGGTGCCGACGTTGATGCTGGTGTCGAGAGCCCCACCGTTACGGCCGCGGCCGAACGAGAAGACGGTCGGCGGGGCGACGGCGAGCTCGACGCGGGCGTCGAGGATCTTCCACGGGGTCGACCACAGCAGGATCGGAACGTTGATCCCGACATCGACCGGCGAGACGTCGGGCGAGCGGTACAGGAACGTGTTCAGCGCGTAGACGCCCTCGGGGAGCGGGGCGCCGACCGCGAGGCCGACCTGCTCACCCGGAACCGTCGTGGTCTGAGCGAAGGCGGCGGTCCCGGTCATACCGACGGAGAGCGCGACCGCTCCCGCGGCGAGCCAGTTCTTCATCATTTTGTCTTTCCTTCCCAAGGATTTCAGGCGTGCGCCCCGTAGCCTTGAACACAACATTGCCGGTTTGCCGACCGCGTCGGCTTCCGCCCCAATGGTGCCAAGCGCCCCCTTACGGCCCCACCTCAAGTCTCAACGCTGAGAACTATTCTACAGCCGCGCTCGGAATGACAGCGGGAATGGCGCGGCTTTGCGCTTCGGGCAGCGAGAGTTGCACAAAAGCCGCATTGTTGCCGCACTGCAAAATGGGAAAATTGGCGGCACCTGGGGGCAATTTGCCGCTCGATGGGAGCATTCCGCTGCGGTCGCCGTAACGAATAGCGCTGAAGCAGCAATCACTTGATGGAAGACTAGGACCCGGGGGCGATCACGCAATTTGCTTGGGGGCATCGCGCAAGGAGAGCGTGAACAGGATAGTTCACAGAGGCAAGCAAGGGGTCCATGCCCCAACCCGATTGGCCCTGATCAGCACGAATCGGTCCCATAGTGAGAGGCTGACTCGTCGACCACTTGATTCTCCCCCCATTGCAGTGGTCCGGCCTTTGGTATGCCTTCTGAGCGACTGTGCTGCGGATGGCATGGCGCGACCTCAGGGCATTGCCGGAATCAGAAGTCTCGTCCGCCATCGCTCATTCTATTCGGTAGTCGCGAGCAGCCTGTGTAGAACGGACGAGACTACGCGGAGCCCGAACTTCGGCCCAACTTCCGTCATGGCAGTGTTGTTTAGGATGCCGCGCGATCAAGCTTGAGGGAGCGTCGCGGCCATGCAAGCGTGGCCATACGTGTCGTGTTCGGACCCGGAATGGAACTCCTTCGGCAGACGAGTGTGAGTGTGTACCGGGCCAGGGAGGCTCGGCGCGCGCTCATGACTGCCGTCCACCGGCTCGCCGCGAACCGACAGGTCGGTATGCTCGCCGCAGCCGCCGCGTTGCTCGTCTATGCCCCTGACGCTCCGCTGCGCGATGATGCACTGAGCCGTCCAGTCGTGGCCACCGAAGCTCCTCCTCCGGTCGTGGTGGGCATGGCCATGCCAAGCATCGTTGCGACCACTGCTGCTGGAGGCGCTGCCTACGCCTATGCGCAGCAGGCGCTCATAATGGGCAGCGCCATCCACTTCGAGCGGTCCGCGTTCCAGACGATCGAGGAGGCTTGGTCGGCGGCCTTCTTCGGTGACAAGCAGCGCATGAGCGAGTTCATCGAACATGCTGCGGTCATCAACGGCCTGCCGGTCGAGTTCCTGATGCGCCTTCTGCGACAGGAGAGCGGCTTGAACCACCGAGCCGTCAGCCGAGCAGGTGCGCAAGGGGTCGCTCAGTTCATGCCAGGAACTGCGAGCGCGCGCGGGCTGGTAGATCCGTTCAACCCCTTCGAAGCCATCCCGAAATCCGCAGAACTGCTGAAGGAGTACCGGACCCGTTTCGGAAACCTTGGGTTTGCCGCCGCAGCCTACAACGCCGGCCCGCAGCGGGTCAGGGATTGGCTCTCCGGCCGTTCGCTGCTGCCGAAGGAGACGCGGGACTACGTCGCAAAGATCACGGGCAGGACGACCGACGATTGGCGGCAGAGCGGCGATATCTATGCTACGGCCGAGCCATGGCTCGACTCGTTGCGGAAGTAAGCTTCTGAGTAGTGATTCGCTGCGCTTATTGCGAGAGCAGGGCCGCTCCGGTCTGGGCGCTCAGTGAAATACGCCGAACAGCCAGAGCAGCAAGATGATCGGCAGCGGAATGCCGAGCAACCACAGAAGACCACCTTTCAGCATCGTACTTCTCCTTTCCAAGGTAGCCCTCACCAGCCCGGTCACGGGTCCGGGAGGGCCAACCGGCTGCTACTTGCCTTTGAGCGTGTCCTTGATGCCGCCCACGACGTTCTGGATCTTGCCTTTGACCTGATCCATTACGCCGTCCCGGCGCATCTTCTCGTCGCTGGTCAGCTTGCCAGCGCCTTCCTTGATCTTGCCGCCCATGTTGGTGGCCGCGCCTTCCACTCGATCCTTGTCCATCGCTTCCTCCAAGTGAATCAGAAAGCCTAACTTCAGAGCTGCCCAAACGAGCAGCAGAGAAAGACCGTTCGAGTTGTTGGAAAAGGAACGGGTGGTGTGCTGGCACTGCGACTGCTTCGATTTTGACGCAGACGCTAAGCGTCTAAATTGGGCTCGGTGAACATCTTCCCGCTGGCAATGCACGAGGCCGTACATTGAGGCGGGTGCAAGCAGGAATCGTCACCAACCTGCAACAAAGGTTATGGTCAAAAACCCGGTCTGGTATACCAGCCTCTCGGGGCTGCGCGAACGTGTGCGGCCACAGCACGATCTTCCGCTCCCACGGTGCGCGTGGAAGCGTCAACATTTCACACTCCAAGCAGACATCCCGCACAATGAGGATGTCTCACACAACGCTTCAAAGGCGTCGGCTTAGTCGCCGCCTCCCAGGGAGACGCGCCGCGTGCTAGGAACCACTCAGGTGAATGAGAATCTTCCGCCTCAGATCCAGAAGGCACTGGCTGAGTGCATTGCTGGCGCTCAGATCGCCGAACGCAAGGCGAGCGATTACCTTAAGCTCTCGCAGGGCGAAGCAGACGACTCGATCTACGAGGCGTGCCGCTCGATGCATCGATTCTATAGCTCCATGCACGAGTTCTTCCGTGAGGAGCAGATGGCGATCTCTGCGCTTCTGAGGGTCGATGGCGGAAAACTCCTACCGCGAATGGCCGAAGCTGCGTGATGCGCCTGGATCGACGTTCGGCTTGAACAGGGACTTCGCGGGCTTTCCCGCGCGGGTCTCACCTCGTTGAGCGTATTCGCCCCGTCACAGAGCCGTTGTATGGCCGCTGAGCTTGTGCGAGTTAGGAGCGTCCGTACAAGACACTACGGGAGAGCCCAGGCTGGCGTGAGCCGGTCATGGCGTCATGGAGCAACCGCCCCCGGAAGCTTCAAGGCACAATCCCGCAGAGTTGGACGATCTGGAGTGTGGCGCATTCTGCGCCCCGACGAGCCGAGGCTGCCGTTAAACGGGCAGATTTGGCTCCCAGGTAGCTCGCGACAGAGGGGGGCAGCCGGTTGGTTGGTGAGCCGATAGGCTCCCTGTCGTGGAGAGTTAACGATCGTGCCAGACGATGCCGCGTATGAACTGGATGCGCCGGACCGAGGCTGGAACTATGAGCCGTCGCGGGCTGCCTTGTTCCAGCAGATCACGTCTCCTGCCTACACGACCGATGCAGACGGCTGGCTGACCTACTACAACGAGGCGGCAGCCGATCTTTGGGGCTACCGGCCCGAACTCGGCAAGACACGCTGGTGTGGCTCCTGGCGGATCTTCACGACTGAAGGTGCGCACCTGCCGCTCGACCAATGCCCCATGGCAGTGGCGCTGAAGGAAGGCCGAGCCGTGCGCGGGGTGCAGGCCGTGCTGGAACGGCCTGATGGGACGCTCATCCCCTTTATGCCGCATCCGACACCGCTGCGAGACGCTTCAGGCGCGATCGTGGCGGGCTCCAACGTGCTCCTGCCCCTCACCTCGCCGGCCGGATCGTCGGCCTTGGATCTTGCCAGCGAAGGTTGGGCTGAAGTGCCACTCCCAGATCTGCCGGAGGGCCTTGAACTCGATGATCTAACGGGCTGCCTTCAGAGTACCTTGGCTGCGCAGGCTGATGTGGAATTCGGCTTCCAGATCGACTGCGAGCGGCTTGAAGCATGGTCCGGCCCGGAGGCCGAGAAGGAACGGATCATCCGGCAGCTTGAGAGCAAGCGGCAGAGGCATCACACCCTGCTGAATGGGCGGTTCGATCAGCTACAACAGCGGGCCAAGCGGCTCATGGAGGAGGCTCAGAAAAGCAGCGGCGCGAGGATGATCATAGATCCTCGCGACACCCTGCACTGATGCCGCTTACCATCGCCTGACCGCAACTGACGCTGTCATGCGTGGGTGTCTACAGGTGCAATTCGGCGTCAGCGCTGCTCTGCGCGAGAGCTTCGCTCGCGAAGAGCTCCCGCTACGAAGGGCTCTGCTTGCATCGCATCTGGGCTGGAGGCGGTCAGATCCGCGAGACCTGACGGTAGCTCTCCCGACAGCGAAGTCGCGTTCTGCTGCATGAAGGCCGCGATCTTCGGCGCGATCTCCGCCCGGAAGCGCGAGCCGTTGAAGATGCCGTAGTGCCCCGCTCCCATCTGGAGATGGTACACCTTCTTCTCGGCCGACAGGTTCGTGGCGAGATCCAGAGCCGCGCGCGTCTGGCCGATGCCAGTGATGTCGTCCTTCTCACCCTCGATCGCCATCAGCGCACAGCGGCGGATCGCGCCCAAATCCACCGGTTCGTCCCGGTGCCGCATGACGCCGCGTGCCATGGCATGGTCAATGAACACTGTCTCGATGGTCTGGAGGTAGAACTCTGCCGTTAGGTCCATCACGGCCAGATATTCGTCATAGAACTCCCGGTGCTTGGCGGCCGAATCCCCGTCGCCCTGCACGAGGTGGTTGAACATGTCCCAATGCGCCGACTGGTGGCGGTTAAGGTTCATGCTGATGAAGCCGGCCAGTTGCAGGAAGCCGGGATAGACCTTGCGGCCGTAGCCTGCGTGCGGCCACGGAACGGGATGGATGCAGTGCTGCCGGAACCAGTCGATGCTGCGCTCCTGAGGCAGCTTGTTCACGGCGGTCGGCGAGCGCTGGGTGTCGATCGGACCGCCGATCAGCACGGCCGATTGCGGCACCAGCGGGTGATCCTCTGCTTCCATACGAGCGATCGCAGCGAGCACCGGCACGGAGGGCTGGCAGACTGCCATGACGTGCAGGTCCGGCCCCAACGCATCGAACATCGCCACGCAGTAGTCGATGTAGTCGTCGAGGTCGAAGCGCCCGGCGGACGGCGGCACCAGCTTGGCGTCGGCCCAATCGGTGATGAAGACCTGATGTGTGTCGAGGAAGGCCGCCACCGTGCCGCGCAGGAGTGTCGCGTAGTGGCCCGACATGGGGGCTACGATCAGCATCTTCGGCTTTGTCGAGGGCTCACCGAAGGCGATAACGCGGCAGAAGGGGCGCTCCCACACCACCCGCTCGGATGTGGGCAGGCCGAAGGCGGGCTTGGCGTAGCTGCGCGTGCCGCGCTCGAACAACTCGCAGGAAGCCACCACAGCGCGGTGGTTCGGGGTGTAAGCAAAGGGGCTGAACGGATTCTCGAAAGCCTGTTTGGTTGCTCCTGCTGCGACGCGTGCTGGGGTAAGCATCAGGTCGTAAGCATCACGCATCAGGTAGAGCATACAGACATTCCTCTAACCGCCTCCGAGGCGGGCCACTCCTGAGGTGCCTAACGCTTCGGCACTATGATGCGTTTCTTTGCGGCTTAACAAACACGTCGCATCTGCAAGTGTCATTAGCACGGCATGATATTTCTATCTCGGCGACCGCGCGCGATCAAAATTGCCCAAGGCCGAGGCATTTAAGCAACATAATTCCGAAGGGAGGAGCGGCGTAGCTCATCCGAGACGGTGTGCCAGACGGCGGCATCGTGTCTGAAGTCGAGCGCGGCTCCCAAGGTCTTCCTGGGCACTTCGTTGCGTTCGCCGCGAGTACCCAGGAAGCTGGAGATCAATCAGGCGGCCTTCCGGCCGCGTCCGCTGGTCCGCTCTGCCTGCGCACCCGCACGCCCGAGGCCAATCGCCTTGGCGAGTTCCGAGCGCTGCGCGGCGTAGCTGGCGGCCACCATCGGGTAATCGCTGGGCAAACCATAGCGCTGACGATAGCTGTATGGGTCGAGGCCATGCCCAGCGAGGTGGCGCTTGAGCGTCTTGTAGGGCCTTCCATCGATGAAGCTGATGAGCCCGTCCGGTGTGATCGACTTCTTGATCTGCGAAGGCGTCGGCTTCTCGACCTCTTCCGCAACGGCCTGAGCCGTGCCGGTCGCGAGGCCGTTCAGAGCCTGATGAACGTTCCCGATGAGGGCCGGAAGCTCTGCCACAGGAACAGGGTTGTTCGAGACGTAAGCCGCAACGATCTCGGCGGCGAGTTCGATGAATTCGGGCAAGGTGCCCTGAGTGGATTCTGACATTCTCTTATCCGATGATTCCGGCACTAGGATCGCCGTGCTTGCGCATGTCAAAATTTCCGCCGAGAAATCAAGGGACGCGGGTTGAAATCACTCGCATGAATGGAGTGCACTGACGGAATACGTCTTTGATCCTTCTGTGCTGTCCTAGCCAGAGTGGTGAAGGAGCCGTAGGCGAACTGCCTACCGCTCCTTCACCGTCACGCAGCCAGTCGCTTCTTCGCAGAGACGGCGCCCAGCTTCTCGAATGTGGCGTTCACAAGCCGGATCTCCCGCTCATCCAGCTTTCGTGTCGCCCTCGGCAAGCAGCCGCATATCGGTGATCGCGGCCTTCTAAATCTTCGTGTGCCGACAGAAAGCCCTCGTCCTCTTCGCCTGTCGGAGCGTGACACCATCTGCTGATTGCTAACGCCAATAGACCAGGGCCTACTGATCGGCTCAGCTTGGGAACGGATCGGCTGCGCGGAACGTAATGGGCTCCCCTGAGTGAGCCTTGCCATGGACACAGCAACCGAGACCGTCCCCCTTAAAGCCTATGTGGTCAGCTGTCAGTCGCCCAGGATCGCAGGGGATGAGCCCGTCATGAAGCGTTGGGTTGTGCTTTCCGAGAGTGCTGAAGCGGCTGCGGAGTTGGTTCGAGAGAGAGTTGCCCCGGCTTGTGAGATAGCCGCTACTGACGAGGTGCTGAGCCAAGACGAGACAGAGAAGATCGGCCTGAAGCCCCACCATCCTATGGCTCTGTGATGCGGTGAGGCGCTGTCCGTAGGCAAAGAAAAGCCCCAGCGAGAGCCAGGGCTGAGGCTGAGGAACAGAAATGCACACGGCCGAAGGGGGGATGAGACTCAGCCGTGCAAACATTCAACGTGCCGGCATTTAGGCCGTTCCGAATGGGAACCCTTCCAGGGCACAATCACGTTCCGTGGTGGTAGGTGCTCGAAAGGAAGGATCGCCGTATGCTGAAACTCTTTGCCTCTGCCCTCCTCGGTTTGAGCCTGATTGCAGGCGTATCAATCAGCGATGCCCAAGCCAGGGGTGGCTACGGCCATCACCATCACGGCCATCATTACGGGCACCGGCATCACCACCGTCATTATGGCCATCACCGTCATCACCGCGGACATCACCGTCACGGCGGCCACCGGTTCTAACAGCACGCTTGAGGCTGGCCTCTTGTGCCGACCCGTACTGGAGGCGCGTGCTGGTGTTCGCGGGGCCAGCCTCAGAGCCGAACCAAGGTGCCCATCCGCGGGGCGGGATCGAATCAGAGGATCAGAGGGGTGGCACGGGGGAACTGGGCTGAACCGGGGTTGGCGGTAGGGCTCGCAGATTTTTGTGGTGAAATCGGGCGGCGCTTCAGCTTCACACAGAGCCGTACGTATGTTCATCCAACGGAACGGCCCTGCTCGCTCTAATGTTGAACATGAGGCATCGCTCTTGAGGAGCAGATCATGAACAACATCATCTACATCGTGGGCTTGGTTGTTGTCGTTGTGGCCGTTCTATCGTTCTTCGGCTTGCGGTAAGACACTCTGCCAAGCTCAAGCCCCAAAACTTGAACCTCGTCACGTGTTGTCAGGCTCTGGAGTTGGGCCGGAGATGTGCGCACCCCCGCTTGCAGCGCTCAGTGGTGTCTGAAGGCCAATCACCTCGGGTAGCACTGGCGCACCCTGATCAGGCTCATCGTTCTGGCCGAGAAGGCTCTCCATCTCACGAAGCAGATCCTCGAACTGGTAGGGCTTACGGATAAGCCTTGCGCCCAGCGGCAGCTCATCTTCAGTGCGGCTCATTCCGCCCGAGGTGACGATGATCCTGATGGTCGGCCAACGGTTATGAACCAGATGGGCCAGCCGAATTCCATCCATTTGTCCTGGCAGCGTGTGGCCGGCGATCAGGAGACGCACGTCTTGATGGCGCTCCAGCAGATCCAGAGCTTCATGGGCATCATGAGCCTCGATGGCCCGAAAACCGGCATCCTCCAGCAAGTCGGTTGTGACCATGCGGATGATCCGGTCCCGATCCACCACCAAGATCGCGATCGGTCTGCGGTCTGGTTCGGACACGTGGTGCTCGCCTCTCTGTCAGGAGCCGAATAGCCGAGGGGATTCCTGAAGCGTGGCCGTATGCACGTCTGGGTTGCGTACGCAATTACACACAGCAGGCCGATGTTCAGCCGCCGTCCTCAGGGGTACTTGGCCGGCAGAGTGAACATAAGAGAGGATCATCTGTCCCACCGAAGCGCGAACTTAGCCGCAACCGGGCGCACCCATCGTAGGTTAACCTCGCGGGGCTTCCTCGTACGGCCACGGTGTTCACATGGAGACTGATGCTGCATTCGTAGCTCGTCTAAAGACTCAACTTCGGCCTCCGAATTGAAGGGAGGTCCAACGCCTTCGCGATCTGGTGCTGCCCGTGGACTACCCGTCCACCGCAGCCAGCTACTCGGCGCGACGCTCGGAACTGGCGCGGAAGCTCGGTCTTGGCCAGCAGCGCCGGACGCGGGGCTCAAAAGCAGAGCCGGCGGCACCCGTGAAGCCCAAGGGCCGTGGCCGTTCGCGCAAGACGAACGTGGGTGAAGCGGCCGAGTAGGCTTCCGATGTCTGGGCAGTGCGGCGGCTACAGGGTGCCGTCGCTCTGTCCGCTCAGGCTGTGCGCCAGTAGCCAAGGTTGGCGATTACAGGAAAGCGGACCGCCGGCTTAGGCCCAACCCAGTCTGGCACGCGCTGGGGCTATTTCTTGCCGTCCTATCCATGGAATGAATTCCCGTTCGCTGGGGGGAAGCATCAGCGGACAAACTGCTCTTAACAGCCAGCGGCACAGCGCCAGCGAGGACTGATGCGCGCCACCCTGGAAGGCCATCCACATTGAGCCGGGAGCGGTCGCTCTCGATACCTTCTGCCTAGCCTTCTTCGCTCACCAAGACCCACAGGACGCGCCGGTCCGATCTCATGAGCCAGACGATATTCACGTGATCGTCAGGGACAGCAAGGCCGATGGATTGGGCCACGTCTACGGCTTGGTCGTCGTTCGCAGCCAGGATGGCAAGCCGGAAGAGGACAGGGCTCATGACGCCCTCCGCCTCTTTCCTGGCCCCAAGGAACTCGTAGACGGGCACGCCGACCTCATGAACGAAGGCTGAGGTGCCAAGCAGGGGATGAGCCAGCATCGGCTGACAGAATGCGGGCCGCCAGAGCGGCAGGCCGAAGTCGAGGGAGGAAACGCCCGTTAGGGACGGAAAGCAGCGCCACGCAAGAGCAGAATGATGCGACGCTGCAGTGCATCGGCTCTTGCTGCGACGCACAGTTCCCGGCACATGCATTTTGCATGTAGCGTCGGTCTCTGCCGTGAGACAAACGATGCTGGTGCCGCTCTCTGATGCTCAACCTGCGTGAAGGGCTTCGGCCTTTGCGCTTGCGGAAGGTCTTCCAGCAACTCGGCCCGTCGCGTGATCCCTGGATGTCTCGCGGACCACACCTCCGAAGAGGGCACCGTCGAGCAGAAGGTCGTAGCTGCCGGTAGCGAGGCGGTGGATTGTCTAGGGCATCAAGGGTCTGAACGCGGAAGCTTGGTGTGAGGCAGCCGGAGGGAAGGGCGAGATCATGAGCGAGGCGTTGGCCAGCTGAAATCATCTACTCGCTGCTCATAAGCGTCCGGAGACTCGGCTGACCCGCCCTCCCCCGGCTCCCGACCGAGCAGTCCTCTGGCTCCTGCCCTCGTCAGCGGGCCAACAGGCTCACCGCCGCCCTTTGCGCTTTGCTGTTTCATCAGCAGCGTTGCGCGCCAATCGCGCTGCCTTCAAGCGCGCAGTGTTCTCATCCGCTGCGCTGACGATCGGCTCCTTCAAAGCTTCCGGCTTGGCGCGATCCTGTGTCTTGGCAAACTCCGCTTCCGCCTGCTTCCGCTCCTTGCTGTGATCGTTGGCCATCATGCCTCCTCTCGGCCTCGTCAGCCGCCTGCCTGCTCGTCATCCGCCAGCTTCGTGAATTGCCGGGCCAGAGCGTCGACCTGATCGGCTGTTGCAACCACCCTCAGCACATGGCCGTCGTCGGCCTCGATCGTGAGTTCATAGCCGCTGGGTATTTCCGCGATCAGCACACGGACCAGCTTCTTCGGCTCAGACATGGGTATCCGCCAGGAATGCAAGGGACATGTGCAGGATGGCTGTGTTCACGACATCGGGCAATCGGGAGGCTGATCCTGCCCTGGTTTGTAGCCATCCCTCTCCTGCATCTGTCGCTCTATGACAGCCAAGCCCTCTCTGTTCCTCGGGCCAGAGAGCGTGACGATACGGCTGCCAAGGAAGAGACCCCCAGCTATCCACTCCAAGGGTTCAACCGCAACTCAACCCGAGCCATACTCAGGGCATGGCCACCCTTGAGCAAACGCTGGAAACCTTCGCCGACCTCCTCAGTGGCAATCAGTCCGCGAGCATTGGAGCGGTGGACGAGGCGATCTGGGCGGGCCTACCTGTCGGCCGTGCAGGGGCTGGACGCTCAAACCGCTGCGCTCAATGAGCTCATCCAGGCCGTCACCCGGCTGAACCCCTCCTCGCCGTTCATGCCCATCCTGACCGACACCATCGATCAGCATTGGCAGAGGCTGACTGGCTCGCCATCCTGATCGACAGAAGCTCCAGTGATCACGCCATCAGGTTCCCTGAAGGGCTGCCTTCACCTTCGCGGGCGTGAATGGCACGGAGCGCACTCGTGTACCCGTCGCATCGAAGATCGCATTGGAGATAGCCGCAGGCACAATCGCCGCGGAAGGCTCGCCCGCACCCCAGGGCTTCTCCGTCGGCCGATCGATGAGGTCGATGATCACCTCGGGTACGTCGGGGAAGGTCAGGATCGGATAGCTCGCCCAGTCCAGACTCGTCACCGCGCTGCGATTGAAGGTGACCTCTTCCATCAGCACGCGGCTCACCGTCTGTATGACGTTGCCGTCGAGCTGGTTGCGTACGCCGTCCGGATTGATGATCTGCCCGCAATCCTGGACGACGAAGAACCGGGGTACGCGTACAGCGCCGGTCTGCCGATTAACCTCAACCTCGGCTATACCCGCGACATAGGTCCGGTTGAGTTCGTAGCGCACGTAGGAGAGGCCGCGCCCACGCAAGACGTCGCCCCCACCTCGATCATCCTTGGCCGGAGAGGGGCGCGCCTCCCACTTGGCGATCTCAGCCGCGCGCTTCAGCACCTCGATGCCGCGGGGATCCTTCAGCGCTCTCAAGCGGTAAGCCAGCGGATCAGCCCCAGCCGCGGCGGCGCACTCGTCAAGGAAGGCCTCGTTGGCATACGTGTTCTGCATTCGCCCCGGCGTGCGGATCCAAGACGGCCGGAACGGGGTCTCGGCCAGACGATGGCAGACAGTGCGGACATTCGGAAAGGCGTAGGGCAGTGCCGAGTTCTGGATGATGTTGCCCGGCGACATGGTCGTTTCATGCGGTAGGTCGGCCAGGGTGGCAGCCACCAGCGGCACGTTTCCCGCCGCGCCTTCGGGCAGGAGGAACTGCGAGTGCCACGCGAGCACGTTGCCGTCTTGGTCGAGCCCAGCCTTGAGGTCGATCAGCGTCGGTGGTCCCTTCGGATCCCAGCCGTGCTCGTCCGCTCGCGACCATTGCACGCGCACAGGACGCCCGACGGCCCGAGCCACGAGCACAGCGTCGCCTGCTGCGTCCTCGTGTCCATTGCGCCCATAGCAGCCCGAGCCTTCGATGTAGATGCAGCGCACTGCCTCGGGAGCCATTCCGGTCATTGCGGCGAGTTGCTTGCGTAGTGCGTGCGTCATCTGCGAAGCGCTCCAGCAGGTCAGCTGGCCATTTTTGATCTCCGCCACGGCGCAGGAGGGACCGATTGAGCCGTGTGTATGAATGGCAAAGTCGTAGCTCGCCGACAGGGTTTTAGCCGCATTCGGCAAGGCAGCCTCGGTATCGCCGACACTGCTCGTCACATCGTCTTTGGTTACCTTGGTGGCGCGCACGTGCTCCCAAAGATGGTCTTGCTCGGGCAAACCCTCCCAAGCTGACCACTGCGCCTTGAGAGCACGTGCTGCTTTGATCGCGGTCCATTCGCGCTCGGCCACCACCGCGAGGAAGTTGCCCTCTCGCACGACCTTGATCAGGCCAGGGATACCGGCGACCGAACCCTCGTCGACGCTCTCCAGGTTAGCGCCGATGGCCGGCGGGCGCACGACACGAGCGTGCACCATGCCGGGTATCCGGAAGTCCTGCATGTAGGTGAAGCGGCCCGTCACCTTCTCGGGAATATCGATGCGCGCCACGGACTTGCCGACGAGCGCGAAGTGTGCCGCGTCCTTGGTTGTGACCTCCTTGTCCACCTTGGTTTCGAAGCGACCGCCCCGGATGAGGTCGGCGTAGCCGATGCCCGCTCCGCCCGCTTTCGGGCGAACACTGCCGTTCTCGGTCACGAGAGTGTCTGGGGAGACGCCGAGGCGCTCGGCGGCAAGACTGAGAAGGCGCGCCCGAGCCGTGGCTGCCGCCTGGCGGATCTCGACGCCGCCTTTCTGGATCGAGAGGCTGCCGTAGGTCGGACCCTGATCCGGGGTCAGCGCCGTGTCACCTTGAACGATGGTGATGCGGTCGAGGGGAATGTCGAGTTCCTCAGCCGCCATCTGCGCCAGCGCAGTCCTGACTCCAGTGCCGAGATCGACCTTGCCGGAATAGACCGTGGCGCGTCCCTCCGCATCGAGCGCCAGGAAGCTGTCGACTTGGTCGGGGGCGATGGACTTGCCCGCGCTGGGTGTCGGAATGGGCGCCCCGCCCTGAGCTGTCACCCGGCCACCTAAGCTGAAGTCGATGACTAGGGCGCCGCTGCCTTGCAGAAGGGTCCGACGCGAGAGGGCTGCGCGAGTCATCATGGACATTTGGACCTCCCCCTCAGAGCGTCTCGGAGGCGCGCTTGACGGCACGCACGATGCGCAGATGTGTTCCGCAGCGGCACAGGTTGCCCACGAGCGCCTGTCGGATCTCATCCTCGCTGGGCTGCTTATTTTTGGAAAGCAGCGCGGCCGACTGCATGATCATGCCGTTGATGCAGTAGCCGCACTGGGCGGCCTGCTCCTCGATGAAGGCTTTCTGCACCGGGTGCGGCGCCTCCGGCGAGCCCAGCCCCTCGAGAGTGAGGATCTTCTGCCCGGGCTTGAGGCTCGAAGTTGGCGTCACGCAGGAGCGCACTGCCTGCCCATCGATGTGAACAGTGCACGAGCCGCATTGGCCGAGCCCACAGCCGAAGCGGGGTCCGTGCAGGCCGAGATCGTCGCGCAGGACATAGAGGAGTGGCGTTTCCGGATCGTCGAGGGCCGCTGTTACGGCCCGGCCGTTCACGTCGAGGGATACCGATTGCGCCACAGCGCGCCTCCCTAGCCTGGAACTCTTCCTATCTGCCGCGATATACCCCGCTCGGACCCGTGACAACTCGGACCCGTAACACCAGAGTCCGAACCTCAGGCCAGAGCTCCGCATCCGGCGGAGGCATGTTCCGGAGAATTTCCATGCCATCCACGAAGCGAACCACCCTCTGCCTTCTTGTGCTTGCAGGCTTGGCACTTACTCCCGGTCCCGCCGGCGCTGCAGAACCTCGGCACCCCACCGCCGAAGCGAGCTCCGACGTGACGCAGGGCTGGCCGGAAGCGTCGCGAACTGCAGCAGAGGCCATTCACGCGAAGTACGGGGCACCTCAGGAGGCGACCGCAACCATGCTGATCTGGCGTGACAACGCGCCCTGGGCACGAACGATCGTGCATAAGACCGGGGCGGAGCACGACTTCCCCGCCCAGCACCGCGACGTGTTGGAGCAAACGATTGTCTACAAGGTGCCGCTCAACCTCTACAACGCCATTGCGACCTACAATGGCAGCGTCATTCCCGACCGCACACGAGGCACGATCACGTCCTTCGGTGACGAGGAGGTCACCAACATTCTGTCCATCAACTTGGCCGTGGGCATAGTGCGAGGCCAGATGAGCGCCGAGCAGGCACGCGAGGCTCATGTTGCAGCGGCGCTTGACCTCGCGGCGGGCAAAACACCTGAGGCAGCGCGGGCGCTCACACTTCAGCCGCAGCAGGGCGACCTAACCGATCCGGACACGGCCATGATCCTGCCAGAGAAAGCCAAGCCGTAGTCGGACAAGTGCAAATCAGGCAGCGTGCTGCTCAGACGCTCGCTAGCAGACATCACGCTCACCAACCTGCATCGCCGGTGACCGCGCCGCCAATTTTCCTTCTTTGCTGACGCGTAGGCGATCTAACTGACTGAGCTAACTCAGACTCTGGTGCAAACCCGCTAACGGCCGATCAGCGGACGAGCAATCAGGACTCAAAGGGCACGTATGCCAGAAGCAAGGGGCCCGCGCAGAATGGGCTGCACGCGCCAAACATCCATAACTTTCCCTTGAACGCCAATCCGGCCTGCCGCTACTCTCGCACACGCCGCGAAACATGTCAGGAGGCATTCGGCAGTGCGCGACTACAGAAATAACGTAAAGACAATTCGAGTCGATTTGTCGGGTCAAACGCAAAGTTTTGAAACCGATGGCTCAAAAGACGTTCTAGTTTGCCGCTCAGATGCGCGCAGCGGAGCGGTTTTTCTCCCATCGAAGGCGCGGGATCTGCTCAAATCTCTCGGTATTGAGCACTCAGCAAAAATCGAGTTGCGGAATACGCATCGGCACTGGAGAGCGGCCATGCTCTTATGCGAGCTTCCCGCAAAACCGTTGACGGTCATTGGCAACACAGAAGGACATCTGTATGAGGAGCATGAGATATCTTGTCGCTCTAAATAACGAACACCGCGAGCTATAGGCCCTCAGTCTTGACCAACTTTGGTCCTGCTTCGGCTTTGCTCTCCTGATTGGAAGACCACAATATTGGACGGCTGTTTTGGCGGCGCTCCTCCCGTAGAGACATGGCGGCCAGTAGTTCGTAGGGACCTGCGGCGTGCGTCACACTGGATCACCTGACCAGGGCTCCGCCAACACGAACGACTCCGCGTCTGCGTCTGCGCAGATCAAGCCTTTGTCGATGCGCAGTTGCCGCCACCAGGGCGCGAAAAACATAGACCCATCGGCACATTAGATTGCCGTTTGTTTAATGGTGCATGGCAATCATGCATGGCCGGTTATAGCCGCTCCGCTCTGAATCCTCGGTTCGCTATAATAGATCCTTATAGCGAACCGAGGATTTAGGATCAGCCGGCAACGCCCCGCGCTGCGCGGCCTGGCACATCATCATTGGAAGCTGGCTGTGACGGTTGCACCGGTGGCGCTTGGTCACGCGCTGCGGCAAGCACCGGCATCGGGGGCTCAAACATCGTCAACTCTCCGAGCAAGGCGGTCAGCGTGAACCGGGTGGTGCTGGGCGTGTGGATTGAGAGACACCGGGAAGCGCGCCCCTGGGGATGAGACGCCCTTTTGAAGAGGTACATCTGCGCCTTGAGGCCGAAGTTTGCGATGAAACCATCTTCATCTTTGTCGGTGCGTCTGAAACGCATGAGCGGCCTCGCGTCTCGAGCCTTGAGAAGCCTCTCGATATCCATGCTAGCCTCCTTCTTGGTTGACCAGAGATCGGGGCGTTCAGACACCAACCAGTTCGGCACAAGAGGAAGCACGCCAGGCAGGCGCGCGGCGGCGCGGTCGATCCGGCTCCGCTGTTCAACGAGTGAACCCCAAGGCTCCAAGCGATCGATCGTGACATCAACTGGGAGGTCGGTAAGTAGGTACACCGCCGCCTGCTGAGGCCGGTACAGGAGACGCAGCCGATCAATTGCTTGGACGACTTCTGCTTCACGCAGTTGCTCGACCAAGGCCTGAATCGTCTCGTCCGGATGCGCTTGCACGAGAGTGCCGCTCTGCGGCCCGTCTGCTAGGCGGTAGCCACGCTGCACCCGCGGAAAGTTGCCCCCTTTGAGGAAGGTCATCTGGAGGTTGCGGTCATAGAAAAACCCGCGCGCCATGCGCTCAACGTCTTCCACTCGAGGCTGCATGCGCCCGCAAACCACTATGACGTCGCAGTCCTTGAACTCGTCGCGTCCTCGCAAGTCGCCGAAGTGGGTAGACGACCACCCGTCGGGCAATGAGAACCGGCGCTCATGGCCCTCCCAGAGTACGTCCTTGTACGTAACCAGGAGACCGCGCCTGTCTTTTCCGACTCTCTCCAGGAAAGCGCGCAGATCCGAAACATACTTGCTGGCTTTTGATCCGGCCGTCATCGCTGTTTTGCCGGCCTGGAGGCCATAAGTTTGCGTGATGATAGCGTTCCTTTTGGCTGCAATCTTTTCGAATTGAAGATCCGGCCACAGGCTGCGGAGGAGTGTCTCGTTCGCTGTGGCATCAAGAAGCAAGATCGGGATGTCTTTCTTAAATTTTGGATTGCTCCTGTGCTGTATGTAGAACAACTCCATCTCGGTGGTAATCTCTGCGCCATCAACATGGGCTCGAACCATTTTCGTTGCGACATAGATGGAGTGAGTCTCGTCGCGCTCACAACTCAACTCGTCCGCCAGTCTACGAAATGCAAGTGCAGCCTTATTGCGCTTGGGCAGGCGCTCGAGAGCGGCTAGAGCCTGCTCTTCATCCATATTCGGAGTAACCTGCCCTTCAATTTCAGGCTCGATCGCTTGAGCGGCTTCAACCAGGGCCGCCTTCGTGATGCCAGCATCGCGCAGTGCAGATTTCGGCGATAAGCCGTCGCGAAGAGCGTCAATTACGATCTTCATCATTGTAGACTGATCGGCAGCGTCTCGAAGAAGATCGCCCGCAGTGGCGGTCTGCGAGTACCTAACAAGCTTATGCATAAACGCTTCATCGATTACGACCATGTCTGGCCTTCCGAAGCGCTCTCCGAGGCGCTGCAGCATGTACTCATGTGACATAAACTTAACTTCAGCAAATTCCGCCAACTGCGCATAGTAGGGGCACATAGATCGATGTGGACACTGAAGATACTTATCGTCCTCAGTCTGAAGTTCGCAACAAGTGGCGGCTATATTTCCGACCCCGCGCTCAACCGCAGCTCGGACGAATGACGGGCGAATGCAAAGCGGGCCTCTTTCTGCGTCTTCATGAAGGCGCCCCCTGATCGCTACGCATGTGCCCCCTTGGGCGCGATACTTAGCTGCAAGTTCCTCCGCCAAGCTCACAGTTGGAGTGAGATACCAGACTAACCCCGGGCCAATCAGTTGCTCTCGGTTCCACTGCCTGATCGCACTGAGAACAGAAGTGCTCTTGCCGATACCAGCCGCGCCGGCAATCGCGAGTTTCCCTCCGTGCTCGATCCAGCCTGCAACGAGATCGCGAACACGCTCGCCCGCCTGCTCAGCACTTAGTTCATCTGCCCTGAAATGCGGTGGGATGTCATCAATCAACGCGCGCTGCGTGCGGCTAGTAGCCCGTTGAGTACTGCGCTCCTCGGTCTTGCGCAGAGCACTTCGGACCTTCGATACAAACTCCTTGTCGTCTTTTGCCCAAGGCCGACCTGTCTTCGCTCGCACACGTTGCCGATGATCCGGATGCAGGCCGTAGAAGAAGAGGTCCCAGGCGTCATCGAGCACCGCGCTAAAGCCGTCGCTAGCTCTGCGGCACGCAGCTTTCCAGGCGCACTTCAATGCGTGGACGTCGCGCCGGCCAATGACGTAGCCGAACTCGTCGAACTCGGGCTCTTGAGCCTCGCTCGACAAAATCGGCAGGACATCTCTGCAGGCGGCTAGGAACCGATCTACGGCAGCTTGTGTCACCTCCGGCAGTGCGGAGATTGGCGTGTCCAGGGGACTGTGGTCCGACCAGACATACGGCTTCTGGGTCCGAGGATGGATCCCGAACGAGGCAATCTGATTGCCGAGCGAGAGGACCTCAATCGGGTGGGGCTTAGCAGCCCTCACTGGCCCTGAAGGCCGGTAGATCAGCATTCGTTTCGGCGCCATTCCGACACGCACAAGCGGCGTATCCCCGAGGTGCTGGCGTGCCAAACCCTCAACTAGATCGGCCTGTGCTCCATCGAGAATGTCGATGTCGATACCGATGATCGCTGATCCGCATGCCAGCCCAATGCCTGCTGCGGGATGGTTGCGCGCCCAGTCCTCGGCGGCTGCTTGTGAGGCAGGCTGCGCACAGAAGCGCTGCCATTCAGCAATGATCGGCCGCTTGTCGCCCGTGGCGAGCGGAATAACCGAGTAGCCATTCGCCAGGATTTTACGTCCGAAACAAGCAAATGTTCGGCCTTCTTTCCCCAGCCATTTTTCGATACACTCCGGATTGTCAGCAAACTTTCGCGCCGCGGCCCTATGACCTGCGGCGTTTTTATTTTCCATCATCGGTCAGCCTCTTGCGCTTTTCTTAATCGACTTTGTTGTGACTGGACTTCGATGGAAGGTGTCAGCAGCGCGCCTCTACCCACGCGAGCAGATCGGAGCGCTTGTAGCGGATGAGACGTTCGCTCAGCCGCACGAACCTAGGTCCGTCATCGGCAAGACGTAGCTTTTTCAGCCAGACCTCCGAGACCCTGAGCAGTCGTGCAGCATCGTTAGGCCTGAGAAGATCATCAGGGTGCGCAGCGATGTTGTGATTGATATCGTTAATCATTGTCGCCTCGTCTGAGCGAGGCGCAACAAGGCAATAGCCTGCCACGCCCCGCCGAATGGTGGGGTCGTGACAGCGGCTCGCCCTCTCGCGTCAGCGGCTTACCGGGAGGTCAAGCCCGGCGCCTCGTCGGAGGTAACGGCATCATGGGAGATGCGCGGAAGATTTGAGCCCTTCAGCTCCCCGGCAGCCATATCTGCACATCACTGGAATTGGCCCTCCTGTCTGATGAGCTTGCGCTCCTATGGGCCGAACTGTTTCTATCCCAGCAATGTACCTAGCCCGGGTTCGCGAACCGGCCTGGGTCAACCTTCTAAAGCCCAGGCCTTCGTGTCAGGGGCTACGATAAAGCGGTCCTAGAACGATAGGAAGAGGAAGGGGACCGAGCGTTAGGAGTCTGGGGAAGATTTCTCTTGGCGTCCGACGGGCGACGGTGACATCGGAGCGGATCTCCGGGGCGCCTCCATCGAACTCGGCAGCAGGTGCAGCGGATAGCAAGCGGTGCGTCAAGCCAGCGAGTAACAATCAACGGCAAGGCTGGAGAGCGCCACAACCGAACCTTAGCTCCCAGCCGGAAAGCAGACCTTCCGCTTCGCCCCCCTCTCGGCCATTCAGTGGCCTTCGGCGGCATCTCCGAAGCGGACGTCGCATCAGCTCAGCTTGTGGATCTCAGTTGCGCCAGTAGCTGACCTTTGATCGAAGCTACGAGAATGACCGCTCGCCGACCGAAAGCAGCCATTCGTGCGGACTGATCGGTCCGGCGGCCACAATATCCTGACGTTGTGTCTCATTAAACAACCGGGTGCGAGCCCTCCCGTTCAGGCCGCCGCGACCACCGGCAGCTCGTCGAGCCTCGTGGTGTAGCGGGGCGAGCGCATCTCGAATTTCGTCGACCAGTCGCGCTTCTCGGCGAGGCCCGCCGTCGCTGGCACGACGGCCCCGCGGCCGAACCGGGCATTGCAGGCGTCGAGCGCCGCCATCAGCGCCGCCCCGTGTTCGCGGTCGAGCCGGCCGAGACCGGGCAGGGCCCGCTGCGAGGCCGCCAGCGGCACGAGATCAGTCGTGACCACCCCGGCCTTGGCGTACCGGTAGCCGTCCCGCCAAACCCTGCGCACGCCGTGGGTCGCCGCCTTTACCAGCACCAGGGTGTCGTTCGAGGCCTCGGGCAGGGTCACCACCGTCGAGACCGAGCGCTGCGGCCGGTCGCGGTCGTGCTCCGAGGTGTGGAAGAAGACGGTGACGTGGTCGGTCCCGAGCGCCTCGCGCCGCAGCTTCTCGCCGAGCCGGGTCGCGTGCGCGGCGACCGCCTGCTCCATCGTGGCGCAGTGCTCGACCCGGTCTGAGAAGCTGCGGGTGACGGCGCAGCCCTTCCGGGTCGGCGCGATCTCCTCCAGGTCGAGGCAGGGAACGCCGCGCAGCTCCTGCACCAGGCGCTCGCCCACGACGGTCATCGCCTTGCGCACCGCCCGGGTGTCGAGATCGCGCACGTCGGCGACGCTGACGCAGCCGAGCGCCTCCAGCTTGCGCGCGTTGGCCGGGCCGACGCCCCAGATCTCGTCCGGGGGGATGCGGGCCATCCAGTGGTCGTACTGCACCGGGTCGGTCAGGTCGCAAACGCCGCCGAGCTCGGGCACCGTCTTGGCGACGTGGTTGGCAAGCTTGGCGAGCGTCTTCGTCGCACCGATGCCGACGCAGGTCGGGATCCCCGTCCAGGCCCGCACCGTCTCGCGCATGTCGCGGGTGAGCGGTACCCGGTCGCGCTCGCGCACGTCCGAGAGATCGAGGAAGCTCTCGTCGATGGAGTAGACCTCGATGCGCGGTGAAAACCCCTGGTAGACCGCGTTCACCCGGGCCGACATGTCGCCGTAGAGCGCGTAGTTCGAGGAGTAGACCCGCACGCCGCGCGCCCGGCACATCTCCCGGATCTTGAAGTACGGCTCGCCCATGCGGATGCCGAGCGCCTTGGCCTCGCTGGTGCGGGCGATCGCGCAGCCGTCGTTGTTCGAGAGCACGATGACCGGCACCCGCGCGAGCTTGGGATCGAAGACCCGCTCGCACGAGCAGTAGAAGGAGTTGCCGTCCGAGAGGGCGTAGGCCCGGCCGCTCATTCGCCGCTCCGGCGCCTCGGGTTGACCGAGCCGGAGACCACGCCCCAGACCTCGACCACGGCGTCGGGCGAGAGCCGGAACTCCGGGAAGCGCGGGTTGGCGAAGGAGAGCGTGACGCGCGGCCCCTGGCGCCGCCAGACCTTGAAGGAGCGCTCGCCGTCGATGTCGACGACCACGACGTCGCCGTTGCGCGGGGTCAGCGAGCGGTCGACCACCGCGAGGTCGCCATCGAAGAGGCGTGCGAGCACCATGCTGTCGCCGGCGACCCGCACCAGGAAGGTGGCGGGCCGGTTGACGATCAGCAGCCGCTGCAGGTCGATCTCCTCCTCGACGAAGTCGTCGGCTGGGCTCGGGAAGCCGGCGCGCACGGGTGTCGCGAGGATGGGGATGGGTGTCGGCAACCCGACCGTGACGCCCGAGACCTGCATGCGCGCGCTCCGAATCCTGTGGAACAAAAGTGGAACATGCCAGCCGGGTTCCGCCAAGCGGCCAAGCTTGGCCCTCGGCATTCAATCGGGAGGGGTGTGGATAACGGGGACAGGTCAGTGGCGCGGGTTGCAGGCCTCGTCCAGGAACGCATCAGGAACGTCGCCGGAGCGCGAGCGTTGAGGTGCGCCGGGTTAGGGGTGGACCGGACCGCCTCGGGTCCCGCGATACCGGGGGGTATCCGCCATGAAGCGCCTCGCCATCTTCCTCGACGGCACCTGGAACACGCTCAACAACAACACGAACGTCTGGCGCCTGAAGTCGCTCTGCGACCCGGCGGCTGCCGGGCAGCTGGTCTATTACAGCCAGGGCGTCGGCACCCGGATCGGCGAGAAGGTGCGCGGCGGGATCGGCGGCTACGGCCTCGATAACGAGATCGTCGACGCCTACACCTGGCTCGTCCAGGCCTACGAGGAGGGAGACGAGATCTTCGTCTTCGGCTTCAGCCGCGGCGCCTACGCCGCGCGCAGCCTGTCCGGCCTGATCTCGAAGTGCGGCGTGCTCCGGCCCGGGGCCCCGCTCTCGATCGAGCAGCTATACGCCCGCTACCGCCGCCGCACCGAGCCGACGATCCGCACGTTGATCGCCACCGACCCAGCGCGGCTCGCGGGCATCGAGGAGCGCTGGCTCGTCGCCCACTGCGTGCCCGCCGACGTGAAGTTCATGGGGATTTGGGACACGGTCGGCTCGGTCGGCAACCCGCTGTCGAGCCTGAGCGCCCGGGTCGCGAAGTACCGCTTCCTCGACACCCACCTCTACCGCTCGAACACCTACGCCTTCCACGCCCTCGCCCTCGACGAGCAGCGTCGGGCCTTCGAGCCGACCTTCTGGACCCAGACCGCCGACAACGACAAGGTCGCGACCTGCCCGCGCCGGAGCCTCGACGCGGTCGAGCAGCGCTGGTTCGTCGGGGCCCACGCCAACGTTGGCGGCGGTTACCCGAGCGACATCCTCGCCCAGGCGCCCCTGAAGTGGATCCTGGACAAGGCCGCCCTGCACGGCCTTGCCTTCCGGCCGGGCTTCGCCATGGACACGCCCGATCCAAACGCGGAGATCGCCGATTCCTACGCCACCTTCGGGCCGTGGTTCCTGCGTCTCGTCACGCCGCGCTTCCACCGCCCGGTGGGAGCTCCGCCTACGGTTGGGTCGGCGCGCACGACCTGGCGGATCAACGAGACCATCGACGGCAGCGTCTTCGAGCGGTGGCGCGACAATCCCGGGTATCGGCCGCCGAACCTGAAGGAGTGGGTTGAGCGCTTGCGGGTCGACCCCGCCCGCGTGACCGGCGGGCTCAAGGCCGAGGACGCTACTCCGGTGTAACCGGCGATGCCGGTGGCTACCTCTCGCGCACGACCGTGACGAGCTGCATCCCGCCATCCGGCGTGAAGACATAGGCCCCTACGTCGAGGCGGCGGAAGAGCCGGAGCCGCACAATCAACAGGCACGCGAAAGTCGCGCCGATCCGGCCATCCGCGAGAAGCTCATGCATGGCGGCGAGGTCATCGCGGCTGGGCGTGGTCGGAAACGACGGGTGCGAGTGCCATTCGCCGAGATAGTTGAACTGCGTGTAGTCGTGGCCCGTCCTTCGGTGAAACGCGCGGATTGCCTCGCCGTGATGCCTGGGGTCGCGTACGAAGCTGGTCGCGGTACCGCCGCCACGTTGCACGCTGGCCTCGACGATACGGAACGTGTCCTGCGCGACGGCCTCGCCCATCAGGACCCCGCCGATCTCCCGACGTCCGGCGCGCCGCAGCTCGTCCTTCCACAAGGTGACGACCGGTCTAGGGAGCAGGATCTTCATCGGCGCGCTTCGCGAGCAGCTCGTCGAGGAACTCGATCGCGGCGGTCAAGGCCTCCTCGGTCAGGGCGGCACCCTCGTCCGTCTCGCCAAGCGGGATGCGGATGGGAAGCACCTCGAAAGGCTCCCTGAAGATCCACCTGGCTCGCAGCGCGATGACGTACATGGGGTAGGGGAAGGTGTTGCCTTCGGCCAGCGTATCGAGCGCGAACCGCGCCGCATGGTTGGCGATGACGCCGACCTCGGCATCGTCAGCGACGAGCACATGACCGTCCGCTTCACGCGAGGCGTAATCCCCCGCCTCGACGCCGGTCCATGGGGCGTTGTGATCGCGGCACCACGAGAGGTAGACGCTGCGCATGTCCTGCGGCGGCGCATCGACGTGCGGGCGGTGGCGCGCGACCATGCCACCCAGCCCCCCCTCGAAGACCTCCAGCCAGACGAGCGGCCGGCGGGACCGTGTCGCGACAGCCGAGAGCAGGTTGAAGGCATCGGCATTTGCCGTCGCATCGACGATCACATCGCAGCCCGCCAGCGCTTCCAGTGCCGTGTCGACGCTGGAGCTGGCTTCCTGGCCCACCAACCGGATGGGACGTCCGGTAACCGCGACGTCGGGGTTGATGAGCTTCAGGCGAGTGCCGAGGGCATGCACCTTGTGCTCGCCGACCCCGTTCCAGTCCAGGTCGTTCCGCACGAGGTTCCCGCGCATCAGAACGTCGTCGTCGATGAGTAGGAAGCCACCGACCCCCGCCCTTGCGAGCGTGGTGGCAATCTTCGATCCCGCCGAGCCGCACCCGACGATAGCGGCGCGCTTACCCGGCAAGGCGGCAGGGTTCGTGGCCGCTCGCCACATCCCTCGGTCGCCGATCCGGAGCGGCGTTACCGGAATGAGCTCCTGGCCATCCCCCAGGACCCGCCAAACCATCCGCGGCCAATCGGAGCTCGCGGCGAATACGAACCGTGCATCGTCGAGCCCTTCCTGCGAAACCCGGCACAGCTCGGCGAGGCGCCGCGGGAGGTCTGACGCCGTCCGGTCTAGCAGACGCTCGGCCGAGGCGCCGTTTGGCACCCACATCACCACGCCTCGGATGGCTCGACCCCCCTCGGGAAACCCGGGCTGCCGCCACTGGCCACCGGGAGCGTCTACCGTGTCAATCCAGGAGACGATCGTCTCGGCCTGGCTCCGGTAGCGCATCGTCGCCATCATCGGCGTCGAGGGAGCGGACCCCTGCAGCAGTTCGATCAGCTCCGTCGAGTAGAGGTGACGGAAGTTGTCCCCGCGCAGGAGCTGGCCCAGGGTGAGATCGTGGACCGCCGGCAGCGCCCGGGCCCCGCCGGCGGATTCCGCCTCCGCGGAGAGCAGGGTATGAGCGGAGCGGATCATGACGGCGCCGGTGACCTCCGGACGCCAGTTGTCGGCCCGGTGCTCCAGGCAGAGGGAGCCGCCGGCCCATTGATGGTCGGCCAGCCTCAGGCTCGGATCGACCGGCACAACCTCGGGCGGCGCGTCGGGGTAGAAGCGCGGGTAGCGCAGTTCAAGCTGGATCGGCGCGCCGCCTGCCAGAACGGTGAACCGCAACAGCAGGCGGTCCCTCCCGTCGAGGACGAAGTCGTAGGCGGGCAGCCAATCGACTTCGCCGGCGAGCGCGGCGACGGCCCTCCGCTCGGCAACGAAGCGATCGGGCCGCTCGATGAACCAGGTCAACCGAAGCCCGCCGGCTTGTCGGGAACGACGGGATGGTTCGGGAATGCAAAGCCCGCCGCGGCTGTCGTGGCGGGCCGCAGCAGGCCCGGTCCCTGTGAGAGCAGGGACACGAAACGACACCCCTGCTCGTCGATGACCACCTTGCACGGCTGGGGATTCCGCGCGGGCGAGTGATCCATCGTCACCTCGAACCGGCCGCCCGACCGGTGCGCCACCTCCTTGTAGTAGGCCGCTGCCTGGCGGTGGGGCGGCTGCACGTCAAGGTCGTTCTCCGGGATGCTGCGGCTGGTGGATACCATGATGCCATTCGGCGCCCCGCAGGTTTCGAACAGGTACCTGACCTCCGGTACGGGCACCGTGATCGAGGTGCCTTTGTCGTCCTTGTTAAGGGCGGTGTAGGAGCAGTGGTGCGGGATCTTGCAGACGTCCCAGCCGAGCCGCCACGCCTGGTCATGCCGCAACGTGGTCCGCACGATCAGGGTGAGCGTCTCGGAATCGATGTCCGACGCGAAAAGGACCCGGCGCAACGCCCCGCCCTCGTGAAAGACGGCCTGAAGGACCACGCTGTCCTGGTTCCTGTCGACGACCTGCTCGTTCCGGTCCTGACGCCAGCCGAACGGGCAGTGCACGAAGAATTGCGCCCGCTCCGGTCCATCGAGCGCGTAGCCCGGGACCGTATCGCCGGCGTTGACGATCAGGCCGTAGACATGGGCGAGGGTTCGCCCGTGTAAAGCCAGGAAGCCGGCCAGCGCCTCGGGACGCGAGAAGACCCGAACCCCGTATCCGTGCAGGAGACGGTATCGCGCCTCGTCCTGGATCACCTGGGCGAAGTCGGGCAACTCGTCCTCCAGGATCGCCGCCGCTGGCACCCAGAGCTCGCCGATGCGCGCCCTACCGCCGCCTTGAAGGCGTGGGGAATGGTCGAACCAGAAGAAGTCCTCCGCCCCGTAGACGTGATCCCGGTCCAGGTGGGTGAACAGCACGGCGTCGAAGCCGGACTTGCCGGATCGGATCAGGTCGGCCCTCAGCGCTGCCGCGAGATCGATCCGCCGCTCGTCCTTCGCCGTCGTGCACTCGTCCCCGAAGTCGATGAGGATCTTGCGGCCGTCCGCCAGGTCGATGAGGGTCCCGTCGGCGTCGCCGAGCGGGTGAAACGTGAGCACCGCGGCCATATATTGCCTCCCGTCCAGCTAAACTGGGGCGGGAGGAACGAAAGTGCAACATCGTACCGACGGGCCGGCCCAGGCGCGCTGATGGATGCCGCAATCCCCGCGAGTGGGAGCTCCGCGCCCGCCGAGGATTTCCTGGGCGGCAAGAAGCTTGAGCACGGGATCGGCCTCTGCCTCTCGGGCGGCGGCTTCCGGGCCATGTTGTTCCACGTCGGCGCCTTGACCAGGCTGAACGAGGCCGGGTTACTGCCGCGGCTCGATCGCGTCTCCAGCGTGTCCGGGGGATCCATCGCCGCCGGAGCCCTGGCGGTGGGTTGGAACCGCCTGCGCTTCGACGACAGGGGTGTGGCGTCGAACCTGCGCGAGGAAGTGGGGCTTCCCTTGCTGGCACTGGCGCAGAAGTGGGTCGACGTCCCGGCCGTGGTGCTCGGGCTTCTGCCCCGCCTGTCCGCCGCCGGGATCGCTGGCCGGGTCTACGACAGGACGCTGTTCGGGGGCGCGACCCTCCAAGACCTGCCGGATCGGCCCCGCTTCACCTTCACCGCCACCAGCCTCCAGACCGGCGCGCTGTGGCGCTTCGCCAAGGAGTACGCCGCCGAGTACCATGTCGGGGAATGGAAGCGCCCGGACTTGAGGGTGGCGGATGTCGTCTCGGCCTCCGCAGCTTTTCCCCCCTACATGTCGCCGGCCTACGTGCGGGTACCCCATGGTGCGATGGCCGCGCTGGAGGAGGCCGACCTGCACGAGGACGGGTACAAGGGTCGGCTCTGCCTCACCGACGGCGGCGTCTACGACAATGTTGGCCTGGAGCCGATCTGGAAGCGATACCGCACGATCCTGGTCAGCGATGGCGGCCGGGCCATGCCGGGCAATCCGCTGCCGCGGTCGAACTGGTTCTCTCAGGCCCTGCGCGTCTCGGACATCGCCCTCCAGCAGGGCATCTTCCTCAGGCAGCGGGTGCTCAGGGGCCTGGACCGCATGGGCGAGCGTAAGCTGGTCTCCTGGGGCATCGGTGAGGGCGTGGAGGCTCACGGTCCCGACAACCCCCTCGGCTTCTCGGAGGCCGATACCAAGCGCGCTGCGGCGGTGAAGACGCGTCTCAAGCGCTTCCCCGACGAGATCCAGGAGGTCGTCATGAGGGCAGGCTACGCCCACGCCGACGCCGCGCTGCGCAAAAGCGGCCTCGCGATCGTGCCCTCGACACCCTCCTTCGACGGGTTGCCGACGCTCTCCAGTCGACGCTGAGTGGACTTGAGGGCGATCAGGCCGCACCGGTCCCGCGCTTCCGCGCGGGCCGCTTGCCGTTGCAGTAGTAGCCGGTGAACGACCAGACGTGGGCCAGCGCCCGATGCCACCAAGGCACGTAGGTCAGGCAATCGTCCCGGCCGGTGGAAGCGCACACCCGATTGAAGGCGATCATGTCCAGGGCCGACATGAAGATCGTGCCGTCGGCGTAGAACCCGAGAAGCCGTACCTGGATCTCGCGGAGCCTCTGCCCGTCGCCGCGCGCCTTTTCGAGCTCGACCATCACCCCGTAATACTTGCTGCGCAGGACCTCGTGGTCGCGGCCCTTCCGGGCGAAGCCGACGATCAGGTTTAGGCCGGAGAAGAAGGCGGTGACCGTCGCCAGTGCCGAGACGAGGGGACCCACGCCCTGGATCAGGGACGTGAAGGCGCCCGCACCAGCCACGAACGACACGAGGGAGATGGTCTTTCCGAAGCTGTCGAAGAAGCGGGCGCGCATCCCATGGTAGTATGCGCACCGCTGGGCCTCAAACTTCAGATCCCGGTAAAGGTCGTCGAGCTCAGCCTCGGGAGCCGCCGGTCGGCCGGGGACCTCCGGGAGGGGGTGGTCGGACGCCTGTCTCACGAGTTCCACCGACACCTCCGCCGGGACGATTGACCGGACCCGGCGAGGGCCGCGGCGGGGCTGATGATCCCGGGGGTCGGCCGCCCGAGCTACCACCTTTTGCCATGTTCACACTCCGTTCTGAGTACGATCCTGTACGCTCACAATGGATTGGTCAACGTGAGGTCAGCCTCACCTCCGGGCCTTGCAACCCCGCGTCCCCATTTTTTTCCCGAGCGTCCTCAGGTCATGGCGGCAACACCGCTCGCTAACGGCGCCGCCTCCTCCAGGCGCGCTAGCCGTTCCCACAGCCGCCCCATCTCCGCTTCGGCCACGTCGAGCCGCGCCAGGGCCTCGTCGAGGACCTCCTCGGTTGCCCGCTCGCGCGCCTCCAGCGCCGCCCGCTCCGTCACCAGCTCCGCCGCCGGGTCCGCCCGCGCCGCCTCCCACAGCTCGACGGCGAACTCCCGCAGCCGCCGCTGCAGACCCTCCGGCAGCCCTGCCGCCTCCACCTTCGGCAGGCACTTCCGCTCGGCCTTCCAGCCAGGGTCTTCGCTGGGACTTCGCCGCCTGGCGCTCCGAGAACCTCGCGCCGTCCAACCACGCTAGAAAAGCGGCTTTCGGTTCTCGGGGTTCAGGGCATCGTAGAAATTGACCATGCCGTAATCGATGACCTTGACTTCGCCCGCGGCGGTCTTCCCGAATGCGCTCGGCTTCTTGTCGTTCGTCCAGAACGGGAGCCGGGTCAGGGGCGGTGCGTCGCCCGCTTCGAACTTCTGCAGACGTTCCATCATCAGGTACTTGGCCGAGTGGCTTATGGAGAAGCACTCGGCGAAAAGCTGTTTGAGGTCCGCGTTTGGCCGGTTCCCGATGATGTCTTCTCCCATCCTTACCAAGGCGTTCCAGACGGTCCATTCCACGAAATTGGCGTAGTGGAACGGGGCCTTGCTCTCCTTGATGACGACGTCGGTGCATCCGATGACCGCGTAAACCCGCCGGCCGGTGCCCTCACCCAGCGGCGCCTCTCTATCGATGAGGCTCACGAACTCGTCGTCCGACTTGATGCCGAGAAGCTTTGTCATAGGGTCGCGCGGTCACTCGAAGGGGTACGAAGAAGCTCGACGTGGGTTTTGGCGACCGATCGCGCAAGCCGGATCCGGATGCACGTGAGAGAAGCGCTCTCACCCTCAGACCCCCTTCACCTGCTGAATGATCCATTCGAACGCGGAGATCAGCTTTGTGGCTCCGGCAGGATCTGCGGCCGCTTGCGCTAATGGCACTGCGGCCCAGCGGTTCAGCGACGACTCGTCTAGGGTCACCCCATCCACCTCGGCGAACCGACGCATCAACTCCCGGCGCCGGTCCATGTCGCCGAACACCGGCTTGCCCTCCAGCGACTTAAACTGCAGCCACACCTTGCCCTCTGTCGAGAGGTAAGCCGGGTTGATAGCTATACCCTGGGGTTTCAGGAGCGGGTAGACCGAGCCGTTTTCCCGACCCGTGCCGAAGACTAGCGGCAGGCCCGTGCCTTTCATCCAATCGAGTAAAGCCCTTGCGACGGCAACTTCCTCCGCCGGATACTTGTCCTCGAAGGCTGCGATCAGGCGATCCTCGGTCCAGCGAGTACCCTTCACGGCTTCCTTCCTACTGGCAGCCTCCCGTGTCTGTCCGAAGACCACGGGTACGATGGTGCGGAGGCCTTCGCCGGCGAATTGCCGAAGTTCCAGCGCAAGCACTTCAGCCGGGTTCATTTGAATGTTGAGGAACTCGACGATACGGCGGAGCTCGGTTGGTATGTGGTCCGCCACGAACAAGAGCCGCAACTTCCCTGCCTGTATGTTCGTGCCGACCGCGCTCCAGAACCATTCGGCTGTGGCCGGCGGTTCAAGGAACTCGGTGAGCGTGGTGTCGGCATCCGTTCCGGCCTGAAGACACGTTGCCTCGAAAGCCGCGGCGATCCGTTCGGCGTTCCAGAAGGATTGGAAGTTTGCGGCGTAGTCGAGCATCTGCCCAACCACTTCACGGCGCAGGCGACTATCGGATTGCCGCTTGACCTCTACAAGCGTCGGAACGCCCTCCTGGTCGAGGAAGAGGTGGTCCAGCGACCAGCGTGCCACCTCGTCCTCATGGCCGATGGACAGCTCTTGCCGAACTAGGACGAAGCGCCTCGGATGGTCGGGGTCGATCTGGTCCCCAACTAATAGGGAAGGGAACTTCGAGAGCAGCTTTTGGAAATCAAGCTCGGCCGCGAATTGGGCCGGCAGCATTGGAACGAGAGCCTCGTTGGCCTTCAGTACGAACACCCCGGATTGCGCCGGCATCGGTCCTCCCTCACGTTGGGCCTAGTGAGGTCGGCCTAACCCAGGCAGGGTCACGCCGCCTAGGGCCGGATGTTCAGATCAGACCTGGGCTCCGGACAAATAGCGAGGGCCGTCCTCATGGACGGACAAGTTGCCGGATCTCAACTCGACGGATGGTAAATGACAGACGTTTTGCAGGCTGGCCTGCTTCCCTGTCAGCTCGTAAGTAAATGTAGCACAACCTCCTGATGTCATGGCCGCCGCTTTCAGTCAGCTTCTGCCTTCCGAGCGGACATCCGAACAGGCAGGGCGGAAGGTCCGCAAGGGGTCACTTTGAGCCCACCACCTGAGCCGCGCAGAACGTCCGCTTGTGCGCCATCCGAGCTTCAAAGCAGACGGGGTGCAAACGGCCAAAGTTGGTCGTACCAACCTGCCGCACTGAGCTGCCCGGAAGTGGACGTGCTCAAGGGCCGGAAAGGTGCAGGAGTTAGCGCGCGGGTGCGGTCACTTTGCGCCAACAGGCCCCCGAAAGCCTAACCTGTGCCTGCTCGGGTTGCTGACCACTTCCGCGCCTAAGAGGCGGATGCCGGCTGCAGCAGGCGCTACTGCCTACGCTGCCACACGGAAGGCGAAAGGTAGGGCCGTGCCGCTACCCAGCAAAAAACCTTATTCGGTCCAACCCGAAATAAGGTCGCTTGGCTCAGCCGCCGCCTATCTGCCAGGAGTTCTGGGAGGGATTGGTGGGCGCACTAGGGTTCGAACCTAGGACCCGCTGATTAAGAGTCAGCTGCTCTACCAACTGAGCTATGCGCCCTCATCGCTTGTCAGCGATGCGCCGGGGCCACCAGTCCGCGGCGAGGTCGGGCTGATACCAAGGGGGCCGGGGGCTGTCCACCCCCGGCCCGCAAGAATCTTGAGGCTATTCGGCCGCCGCATGCTGGGCATGCAGGCGCACCGCCGCCGCCGAGAGCTTGTTCAGGGCCGACAGGTAGGCCTTGGCGGAGGCCACCAGCGTGTCAGGGTCGGCGCCGCGGGCGGTCATGGAGCGCTCGCCGGCTTTGAGGCGCACCGAGACCTCGGCCTGTGCATCCGTGCCCTCCGTCACCGCGTGGACCTGATAGAGTTCGAGCTGCGCCTCGTGCGGCACCAGCGCCTTGATGCAGTTGAACACCGCGTCGACCGGTCCGTTGCCGTCCGCCTCCTCGGTGAAGGTGCGCCCGTCCATGTCGATCTTCATGGTAGCCCGCTGCGGACCCCGGGTGCCGGCGATGACCGAGAGCGAGACGAGGCGGATGCGGTCGTGGGCGGTGGCGAGGTTCTCGTCCACCAGCGCCTCGATATCCTCGTCGTAGACGTGCTTCTTGCGGTCGGCGAGCGCCTTGAAGCGATCGAACACGTCCTGGAACTGGTTCTCGGCCAGATGCAGGCCGAGCTCGTCGAGCTTCGAGCGGAAGGCGGCCCGGCCCGAGTGCTTGCCCATCACCAGCGAGGTCTTGCTGACGCCCACCGATGCCGGGGTCATGATCTCGTATGTCTCGGTGTGCTTCAGCATCCCGTCCTGGTGGATGCCGCTCTCGTGCGCGAAGGCGTTCCGGCCGACGATCGCCTTGTTGTACTGCACGGGGAAGTTCGTCGCGTGGGAGACGAGCTTCGAGGCGCGGGTCAGCATCGTGGTCTCGATGCCGGTCTCGTAGGGCATGACGTCGCCGCGGGTGCGGATCGCCATGACGATCTCCTCCAGCGCCGCGTTGCCGGCCCGCTCGCCGATGCCGTTGACCGTGCACTCGACCTGCCGCGCCCCGCCCTCCACGCCGGCGAGCGAGTTGGCGATGGCGAGCCCCAAATCGTTGTGGCAGTGGACCGAGAAGATCGCCTTGTCGGAATTCGGCACGCGCGCGCGCACCGCCTCGAACATGGCGCGGTACTCGGAGGGCGTGGCGTAGCCCACCGTGTCCGGCAGGTTGATCGTGGTGGCGCCCGAGCGGATCGCCGCCTCGACGCAGCGGCAGAGGTAATCGATCGGCGTGCGCGTGGCGTCCATGGCCGACCATTCCACGTCCTCCACGAGGTCGCGGGCCTGGGCCACCGTCTTCAGGATGATCTCCAGCACCTCGTCCTCGCTCTTGCGCATCTGGTGCGCCAGATGGATCGGCGAGGTCGAGACGAAGGTATGGATGCGCCCGCGATGGGCGTGGCCGACGGCCTCGCCCGCCCGCGCGATGTCCGCGGGGATTGCCCGCGCGAGGCCGGCGATGGTCGCGCGCTTGGAGCGGCGGGCGATCTCGGCCACCGCCTCGAAGTCGCCGTTCGAGGCGATGGGGAAGCCCGCCTCGATGATGTCGACGCCCATCGCGTCGAGGAGTTCGGCCACCGCGAGCTTCTCGTCGAGCGTCATGGTGGCGCCGGGACATTGCTCGCCGTCGCGCAGCGTCGTGTCGAAGATGAGAACGCGGTCCTTGGCCGAGCCGGTCTGGGTCGTGGTCATGGGTATCTCGCTTGCCCTGTCGCGGCGCGCCCCGTCTCGAGCGGTCGGCGGCGCCATCAAGCCTGTCGTCGTGGTGCGCAATCCCCTGAGAGCCCAGGCGCGCGCCCGGACGGCCCTCAGGGGCGGGTAAGGAGAAGGCGGACGAGACGCGCGCGCGACCGCGACGCTGCACGGGCAGCGCGGATGGTCGGGCACACGGAGCCGGCTCGGGCCAAGGCTCGTCTCTCCTCGCGGGACACGACGGGCGGACGCGATTCGCCGGTCAGGGCGGGGACGGTCCGGGGGTTGACGTACGTATCCTTCGCGCGGGTGAAACACAAGCGAGCGTCCCGAGGACCCGCGCCGACGAGGGCGCCGATCAGCGCGCCCTCACCGCCCCGTCCTCCGGGGGGCCGGGCCGGCGCCCGCCTCCATCCGTTCCGCGATCCAGAGGACGTGGCGCCGCCCGCTCGTGCCGCCGTTCGCCCGCACGCGAAGCTCGTCGACCGCGAAGCCCGACCGCTGCAGCCGGGACTTGAAGTGCCGGGCCGGCCCGCCGGACCAGACGCCGAGCAGGCCGCCCGGGCGCAGGGCGTAATGCGCGCGCTTCAGGCCCCAGGAATCGTAGAGGCGGTCGTTCTCCTGCCTGACCATCCCCTCCGGCCCGTTGTCGACGTCGAGGAGGATGGCGTCGTACTGGCCGGGGCCCGACTGGATGAGGCGGTTCACGTCCGCCTCCACGAGCTCGACGCGGGGATCGTCGAGGCTTCCCTCGAACAGGTGCGCGAGCGGGCCCCGCGCCCAGGACGTCACCGCCGGCACCAGTTCCGCGACGACGACGCGCGCCTCCGGCCCGAGGGCCTTCAGGGCCGCGCGCAGCGTGAAGCCCATGCCGAGCCCGCCGATCAGGATCTTGGCGCGCGGCCGGTCGCGGAGACGCTCGCAGGCGATCGTGGCGAGCGCCTCCTCCGAGCCCCGGAGCCGATTGTTCATCAGCTCGATCGTTCCGACCACGATCGAGTACTCGTCGCCGCGCCGCATGAGGCGCAGCGGGACGCTCTCGCCCGGGATGGCGCCGGTATCGAGATGAACCCATGGGATCAAGGACGAACTCCGTTCGGATCGCGGCGGACTCGGCGGAGGCGCGCGGCGCCGGCCGCTCCGGCGCAAGGCGGGACACCTAGCCCGCGCCCGCGCGGCACGCCAGGGCCGGCCGGCACTCCACCCGCGGCGCAGGCTCGACCACGACGCGACCCTTCCGGCCGGAGACAGGCGCGACCGATCGTGATCCGGAACCGCCGCCCCCGCCATTGCCGACGCGGCCGCGCCGCCTAGCTTCGCGCCGAGCCCGGCGAGGGTTAACGGACGAGGGGTCCGGCGGTCCGCTGCGGGGCCGGGCCTCGCCCCACCACAACAACGGATGGAGACTCCCATGACGCGCCACACCCTGCGGCTCGCGCTCACCGCCCTCCTCGTCGGCGCAGCGGCGCCCGCGCTCGCGATCGACGTCCAGAAGACGGCCACGATCGAGGCGCCCCCCGCCAAGGTCTGGCAGACGATCGGCGATTTCTGCGGCATCGGCACCTGGCATCCGGCCGTCGAGACCTGCACCCCGTCCGAGAAGGACGGCAAGGCGATCCGCACCCTGAAGCTGAAGGGCGGCGGCGCGATCGTCGAGGAGCAGACCTCCCGGGACGACAAGGTGATGTCCTACAGCTACGCGATCCAGGAGAGCCCGCTGCCCGTCTCCGACTACACGTCGACCCTCGCCGTTGCCCCCGAGGGCTCGGGCTCGAAGCTCACCTGGACCGGCAGCTTCTCGGCCAAGGGCGTGCCGGACCCGGTCGCCAAGGACGTGATCGAGGGCATCTACGACGGCGGCCTCAAGGGGATCGCCGAGAAGGCGAAGTAGGACGGGCACGGCGGCGATTGACCGGCCTGGGGCCGAGGGCGCACATACCGGATCCGCCAAGCTCGGCCGTGCGGGTCGGGCGCGAACCGGGATGTCCGTCCGTGACAGCGTACCGCCTCAGCCTCGCCCTTGTCGCCACCGCTCTCCTCGCGGGCCTTGCCGGCGCCTGCCAGCCGAAGGCGGCCGCGCCCGTCGTGGCGGCGGCGACGCCCGCCCCCGTCTCGGTGCCCCCGGCGGGGCCGGGCTGCGGACCGAACATCGCCCGGACTCAGGCGGTGGTGGACAGCGACGTCGCCACCGGCAACCTGAACCAGCCGGTCGGCGCCCGCTTCAGCGCCGACCTCGCCCGCGCCTCGGCCGCCTGCGCCGCCGGCCGCGAGGGCGAGGCGCTCGGCCTGCTCGCCGCCGCCAAGACCCGCTACGGCTACCGCTGATCCGCGAAGGCGTCGGCGAGGAAGGCGCGCACGAAGCCGGGCATCCGGTCGGCGTCGACGTCGCCGGGTCCGCGGGCGACGACGATGCGGGCGAGTTCCGGCTCGGCCTCCCCGGCGCGATGCCGCTCCATGCGCGCCCGCAGGCCCTCCGCATCCTCCGGAAAGGGCACGGGCCGCAGGAAGGCGAGCTGGCCCTCGCCCTTGAGCAGCACCCATTCCTCCGCCGCGTCCTCCGGCAGGGCGAGGCCCGTCTCCTCGCGCAACTCCCGTGCGGCCGAGCCCGCGAGATCGACCGTCTCGCCGCGCACGTCGTCGCGGTCGGGCGTACCGCAAGGGAAGTAGATCTGGCCGGCATTCGCCGTGTGCGGGCCCATCTCGCCGAGGAGCACCGCCCCGTCGCGGGCGAGAGGCACGATGGCCGCGAAGGCGTTCGCCACACGCCCGTCCGGCGAGCCGGCATCCCGGAAGGCGATAAAGCGGGAATAGCGCGTCTCGAAGAACTGGGCCTCGCACTGCCCGTCCGAAACCGAGACGCCGCAGGCGAGGAGCACCGGCCCGTCGAAGAGGCCCGGCCTCTCGCCGAGCCGCCGCCGCCAGTTCTCGGCGATCATCTCGGCATTGTCCTCCGCCCAGGCCCAGGCGAAGGGGACGAGGCGCGCCGTGACGCCGTGGAGGCGGGCAAGTTGGAAGCCGAGCGGACCCACCTCAGGCAAGGAGCACCCCCTCGCTGACGACGATGGCCGCGCCGCCGATCTCGACCGAGCGCAGCGCTCCTTCCTCGACGACGACCTGCAGGGCGATCTCGCTCGGGCGGCCCATGGCGACGCCCTGGCGGATGACGACGTCGTGCTCGGCCGATCCGAGACGCTCGAACTGCATCAGCACGCCCGCGAAGGCGGCTGCCGCCGAGCCCGTCGCCGGGTCCTCCGGTACCCCGAGATGGGGCGCGAACATCCGGGCCTGGTAGCGCTGCCCGAGCCCGTCCGGATCCGGCGTGTAGAGGTAGAGCGCTCCCGCTTCCTCGAGCGCGGCGAGCGCCCCCGCGTCGATTCGGGCGGCGTCGAGGCGCTCCCGGGAGGCGACCGGCACGAAGGTGTAGGGCACGCCCGCATCGTGGCGGCTGGGACGATGGGCGGCGAACCCGATGTCGCCGGTGGCGAGGCCGAGCGCCCCGGCAAGGGCGGCGGGCTCCGGCCCGTCGCCGAGGAAAGCCGGCAGGCTCGGCACCTTGAAGCGGGCGCGGCCCCTCCCCTCCCCCGCCTCGACGACGCAGGGGACGATGCCGACCCCTTCCTCCAGCCCGAAGGCGACGGCGTCGGCGAGGGCCGCGGCGGCGCGCCCGTCCTCAAGCGCCAGCAACACCGCCGCGCCGACCGTCGGATGCCCGGCGAAGGGCAGCTCGCGGGTGGGCGTGAAGATGCGCAGGGCCGCCCGGTGGCGCGCCTCGGCCGGGGGCAGCACGAACACCGTCTCCGACAGGTTGAACTCCCGGGCGATCCGCTGCATCGCCGCACCGTCGAGGCCCTCGGCATCCAGCACCACGGCGAGCGGATTGCCGGCGTAGGGCTCGTCCGTGAACACGTCGAGGGTGACGAACCGGCGTCGGGTCATGGGCTCTGTTCCGTGGCTCGAGGGATCGGGACGCAAACGCCGGACCGGCGCGGGGCGTTCGCGGGCAGCCTCACACCGGCTCGACCGGGAAGGTCTCGCTCGGGGCGACGAATTCGTCCTGCGCGGCGACCGTGAGGATCTCGCGCGAACCCGCCTCCGCGGTGCGGCGCAGGAGGCCGTAGACCGAGGCGCCCGCCATGCCGAGCGCCAGCGCCGCAGAGCCGCTGCGGGCGTAATGCACGAAGAACAGGGCCGCGACCGCATCCCCGGCGCCGTTCACGTCGAGATGGAGGCGCGGTGTGCGCAGGCGCCAGAAGGTGCCCCCCTCGCCCGCCAGGAGGTCGATCGCGTCGCTGGGCGTGTCGTCGGTGGCCAGGGAGGTCACCAGCACCACGCGGGGACCCAGGGCCTGCAGGGCCGCGACCGCCCGCTTCGCCTCCGCCAGCGTGCCGGTCGGCAATCCCGTGAGGAGGTTCAGCTCGAACGCGTTCGGCGTGACGATGTCGGCGGCGGGCACCGCGCGATCCCGCATCAGCTCGGCGATGCCGGGCCGCACGTAGACGCCCCGGTCGGTGTCGCCGATGACCGGATCGCAGCAATAGAGCGCCGCCGGGTTCGCCGCGCGGACCGCCGCCACCGCCCCCAGGATCGCCGTGCCGATATCGGGCGAGCCCATGTAGCCCGAGAGCACGCCGTCGCACTGGCCGAGCACGCCGCGCTCCGCGATGCCGGCGACGAGTTCCTCGATGGCCGGCCCATCGAAGACGCGCCCGCGCCACGCGCCGTAGCCCGTGTGGTTCGAGAACTGCACCGTATGGATTGGCCAGACCTCGACGCCGAGGCGCTGCATCGGAAAGACGGCAGAGGCGTTGCCCACGTGCCCGTAGGCGACGTGCGACTGGATCGACAGGACCTTCACGGGAGGCGCCTCCCCACGCGACGCGGACCGGAGCCGCCCCAGAATGTCTCTCACGCAACTCCCGCCGCACCCTCGAAGGCCGGAGGCCGACCCAGGGGTCGGGAGTTGCGTGAGGAGCCCTTAGCGCCTTTCGGGACGCCGCGCATCCGCGGAGGCGGGCACGCTTGCCCTTCGGCAAGGCGGCGCCACATCGGGACGGACCGCCCTGTTCTCAGAGTTCGAGCCCACAAGGACCTCCATGGATTTCGAAGCCCTGCGCACCGCGACCCTCGGCTTCGTGGAGGCACACAAGGCGTGGACGCCCGTCATCACCGGGCTTCTCGCCTTCTGCGAATCGATCGCCTTCCTGTCGCTCCTCGTGCCGGCGACCGTGATCCTGGTCGGGATCGGGGCGCTGGTCGGGGCCGCCGACATCCCGTTCTGGCCGGTGGTCATCGCCGCCGCCATCGGTGCGGCGCTCGGCGACTGGATCTCCTACGAGTTCGGCCACTACTACAAGTCCGGCGCCAAGCGCATGTGGCCGATGCGGAGCTACCCCGAGATGGTGGCGAAGGCCGAGGCCTTCCTGCACCGGTGGGGCGCGGGCGCGGTGGCGCTCGGGCGTTTCTTCGGCCCGGCGCGGGCCGTCGTGCCGCTGATCGCGGGGGTGTTTGGCGTCGAGCGCCTGCATTTCCAGATCGCGAACGTGCTCTCCGCCCTCGTCTGGGCCTTCGTGCTGCTCGCGCCCGGGGCCGGCCTCCTGACATGGTTCCAGGGATAGGTGTTCCAGGGATAGGCCTGCGCCCTGCGGTGCCGGCGCCGCATCGACAAGCCCGGCCCCGGCTGGTTCGATGCGCGCGTCCCGATTCGGGACGCGTCACGCAAGATCCCGCCTTGTCCGCAACCCTCGCCGCCGCCCTTCTCCCGCCCGACCGCCGGCAATCGCCGACCGCCGCCGCCACGCAGCGCGGCGTGCGCCGCCTTTTCGCGGAGCTCGGCCAAGTGAGCCTGCCCGAATTCTCCCTGGCCAACGGGCGCCGCGCCGACGTGATCGCGCTCACGGCCTGCGGCAGGCTCACCATCGTGGAGATCAAGTCGAGCGTGGCCGACTTCCGGGCGGACAAGAAGTGGCCGGATTACCGGGAGTATTGCGACCGCTTCTACTTCGCGATCCCGCACACGCTGCCCTGCGAGCTGATCCCCGAGGAGGCCGGCCTCATCGTCGCCGACGCCTTCGGCGGCGCGATCCTGCGCCAGCCCGAGGAGCATCCCTTGAGCGGCGCTCGCCGGAAGGCCGTGACGCTGCGCTTCGCGCACAGCGCGGCGGGCCTGCTGCACACGCTCGCCGACCCCGGCGCGATCCGCGACGGGGCGCTCTGAAGCGCTCTTCGCGGAGCGCCTGCCTCGAGCAGGCTCCTTAGGCCCGCTTCTCCATCATCGCCTTGACCTGCATGAGCTGGTCCCAGACCTGGCCGGGCGAGGTGCCGAGAAGGTCGAAGCCAGCGGTCACGCCCCAGTAGAGGCCGAGGCAGATCAGGGGGACGAGAACCCAGGCCAGAAGCTCCTCGCCGCGGCGGCGGCGCCTGCGACGGCGGCGGCGCTCCTCGCGACGCGTCAGCTTCTTGGGCGGCGGAGGCACGGAGCGTGCGACGGGCGTGAGGGGGCCCTCATGCAGATCGCTGGTCATGGTGCCCCCCTCGTCTCGCGCGGGCAGCGATGCCGCGCCCCCTGAGCCTCTCGCCGAACCCCCGCCGATCTCGGCGGAAGGACGCCCGGTCGATGGGCGTCTCGCGGGTGGCTCATATCCTGGGACGCGGGTGCAGAAAAGGACCCGAAAGCCTCAGCCGGCCCTCCGCGTCGCGGGACGCGACGGTGAGGGCCAGCCGGGTCTCAGGCCCGGACGAGCGGGACCTTGGGCACGGTGCGCACGCCACCCGAGCCCCCGGATCCTCCGCCGCCCTTGTCCTTCTCGGCCTTCTTGCGGGTCGTGGCGCGCGGCTTCGAGCGCTTGTGCTTCTTGGCCGCGTTGGTCACGTCCTTCTCCGGCTTCGGCGTCACGGGGCCGGCCGGGAACTCGAAGCCGAGCACGTCCTTGGCGCCGGCCTTCGCGTCCGCAACCTCCGGCTTCTTCACGACCACCTTCACGGCGCCGCCATCCTTGAGGCGCCCGAACAGCACCTCGTCGGCGAGCGGCGTCTTGATGGTCGACTGGATGAGCCGGGCCATGGGACGGGCGCCCATCGCGTCGTCGTAGCCGTGCTCGACCAGCCAGTCGCGGGCCTCGTCCGAGAGCTCGATCGTGACGTTGCGGTCGGCGAGCTGGGCCTCGAGCTGGAGGACGAACTTGTCGACCACCTTGGCGACGACCTCCTTCGGCAGGTGGCCGAAGGAGATGATCGCGTCGAGGCGGTTGCGGAATTCCGGCGCGAACAGCCGGTTGATCGCCTCCACGTCGTCGCCCGAGCGCTTGGTCTGCGTGAAGCCGTAGGCGGACTTGGCGAGGTCGGAGGCGCCCGCGTTCGACGTCATGATGATGATGACGTTGCGGAAATCGACCTGCTTGCCGTTGTGGTCGGTCAGCTTCCCGTGGTCCATCACCTGCAGCAGGATGTTGAACAGGTCCGGATGCGCCTTCTCGATCTCGTCGAGGAGCAGCACGCAGTGCGGGTGCTGGTCGATCCCGTCGGTCAGGAGGCCGCCCTGGTCGAAGCCGACATAGCCGGGGGGCGCGCCGATCAGGCGGCTCACCGTGTGGCGCTCCATGTATTCCGACATGTCGAAGCGCAGCATCTCGACGCCGAGGGAGGCGGCGAGTTGCTTGGCGGCCTCGGTCTTGCCGACGCCGGTCGGACCCGCGAACAGGTAGGAGCCGATCGGCTTGTCAGGATCGCGCAGCCCCGCGCGGGCGAGCTTGATCGCCGAGGTCAGCGCCTCAATGGCGTTCGTCTGGCCGTAGACGACCCGCTTCAGGTTCTCGGTGAGGTTTTGGAGAACCACCGCATCGTCCTTCGAGACGGTTTTCGGCGGGATGCGGGCCATCGTGGCGATGGTCGCCTCGATCTCCTTGACGCCGATCGTGCGCTTGCGGCGCGCCTCCGGCACCAGCATCTGCGAGGCGCCCGTCTCGTCGATGACGTCGATCGCCTTGTCGGGCAGCTTGCGGTCGTTGATGTAGCGGGCCGACAGCTCGACCGCGGCCTTGACCGCATCGGTCGTGTACTTGAGCTTGTGGAACTCCTCGAAATACGGCCGCAGGCCCTTCACGATCTCGATCGCGTCCGGGATCGACGGCTCGTTGACGTCGATCTTCTGGAAGCGGCGCACGAGCGCCCGGTCCTTCTCGAAGTACTGGCGGTACTCCTTGTAGGTGGTCGAGCCGATGCAGCGCAGCGTGCCGGAGGCCAGCGCCGGCTTGAGGAGGTTCGAGGCGTCCATCGCGCCGCCCGAGGTGGCGCCCGCACCGATCACGGTGTGGATCTCGTCGATGAACATGATCGCGTTCGGGTGCGCCTCGATCTCCTTCATCACCTGCTTGAGACGCTCCTCGAAGTCGCCGCGGTAGCGGGTTCCGGCGAGCAGCGTGCCCATGTCGAGGGAGAAGACGGTCGCGTCGGCGAGCACCTCCGGCACCTCGTGCTGGATGATCTTGCGGGCGAGCCCTTCCGCGATCGCGGTCTTGCCGACGCCGGGGTCGCCGACGAGGAGCGGGTTGTTCTTCTGGCGGCGGCAGAGCACCTGTATCGTGCGCTGCACCTCGGCCTCGCGGCCGATCAGCGGGTCGATCTTGCCGTCGCGGGCCTTCTTGTTGAGGTTGACGCAATAGGCGTCCAAGGCATCGCCCTTCTTCTTGGCACGCCCCTCGCCCTCGTCGCCGCTCGGGCGCTCGCCGGCGCCCTCCTCGTCGGCCCCGCGCACCGGCTTCGCCTCCGAGGCGCCCGGCCGCTTGGCGATGCCGTGGCTGATGTAGTTGACCGCGTCGTAGCGGGTCATGTCCTGCTCCTGCAGGAAGTAGGCAGCGTGGCTCTCACGCTCGGCGAAGATCGCCACCAGCACGTTCGCCCCCGTCACCTCCTCGCGGCCGGAGGATTGGACGTGGATCACGGCGCGCTGGATCACGCGCTGGAACCCGGCCGTCGGCTTGGCGTCCTGGCGTCCGTCGCCGGTCAGGTTCGAGAGCTCGGTATCGACGTACTCGACGAGGCTGCGCTTCAGCGCGTCGATCTCGACGTTGCAGGCCCGCATCACGGCGGCGGCGTCCTGATCGTCGACGAGGGCGAGGAGCAGGTGCTCCAAGGTCGCGTATTCGTGCCGGCGCTCACCGGCGAGCGCCAGGGCGCGGTGGAGGGCTTGTTCTAGGCTGCGTGAGAAGCTGGGCAAAGCTCGTGCCTCTGTTGGGGGCCTACTTCTTTTCCATAACGCACTGGAGAGGATGTTGGTGTTTGCGGGCAAAGTCCATGACCTGCGTCACCTTGGTCTCCGCGACCTCGTAGGTGAACACCCCGCACTCGCCGACGCCGTTGTGATGCACGTGCATCATGATCTGGTAGGCGTCCTCGTGGCTCTTGTTGAAGAACCGCTCCACCACGTGGACGACGAACTCCATCGGCGTGTAGTCGTCGTTGAGGAGCAGCACCCGGTAGAGGCTCGGCCGCTTCGTGCGCGTCTTGGTGCGGGTGATGATCGCCGTGTTGGAGCGGTCGTCGCCGCCCGGTCCGCGCGGGTTCGAGGCGGCTACGGTCACGGCTTTCTCGTTGACCGGCCGCGAGGCGGCAGGCGGACATGCGGTGCCCCGCATCATCGGGCCCTGAGACATCTGAATCGCACCGACCCCATCTGGCGGCAACATCACGCTCGCGGGGCGCGCCGGCGAGGCGCGCTCGCTTCGACGGCAATCTATAGGCCGAGGCGCAACTTCGCCAGACGGCTGCGCGCACTTGTCCGTGTCTCTCGGGAGCGCGGCCGCAGCCAGCGGGCACGCGGCTTGCGCGCCGCGCAGGCTGCGGCCGGAGGCCCGGCGCGCGAGGCCGGCCCCCGGCGGCGTCGGGTGCCTCAGGCGACCTTGTGCAGGGCAAAGCTCTCGAAGGGCTTCGCGAGATCCTTGGCCAGCGCGACGTAGAGGTCGCGCAGCGTCGCGGCCTGCGCAGCGCCCCGCTCGAACGAAGCCTTCACGTACTCGGTCTGGATCTCGACGGCCTTGGCGACGGTGCCGGCCTTGGACAGCTTCTCGGCCGTGGCCGCGGAATGCTCGTAGGATTGCTTCGCGTAATCCGCCCACTCGATGCCGATGGTCTGGGCGGTCTTGGCCGCCGCGCCCATGCCGGCGAGCACCGAGTCCAGGCCCGTCTTCACGGCGGCCTCGGCCTTCTGGAACGTCGCCTCGGTCTTCTCCAGGGATTTCGTCATCGGATCTACCCGGTGCCCCAGCGGGGCACCCCTCTGCTGCGTGTTGCGAGAGCGCCGGGACCGACTTGCGAGCGCGAGCCTGCCGGCAGACCGAATATGTGCACTGCAACATAGTGCGTCAAGCGGATGGTGCGATGCAAAATCAGTCGTGAAACGCACCGATCCCATTAACCGGCCCGTAACCGCGCCGACTTACGGTTTTCGACTGAAGCAGCGAGGCCACGGTGCCGCGGCACGGGCTCGCCGAGATGGTGCGGTGCGTCCGGCGGGGCCGGACCGGCGGGGGCAGTCAGTCGTGATGCGTAGCGTTGTGAGCCGGTCTCGGACGTCCCGCGCTCTGCCAGCCGCCCTCGCGGCCGCGGCTCTCCTCACCGCCCTCGCCTCGCCCGCCGAGGCGCGCCGGCGGCATCACCATGCCCGCGCCGGCGGCGGCTACAACCCGCCCTACGCGGCCATGGTGGTCGACGTGAAGACGGGCAAGACCCTGCATGCCGTCAACGAGGATTCGCTGCGCCATCCGGCCTCGATCACCAAGGTGATGACCCTCTACATGCTCTTCGAGCAGATGGAGAAGGGTCGCTTCGCCCTCGATTCGGAGCTGACGATCTCGGCCCGCGCCGCGGCGCAATCGCCCTCGAAGCTCGGGCTGCGGCCGGGCTCCACCATCGAGGTCGAGGACGCGATCAAGGCGATCGTGACGAAGTCGGCCAACGACGTGGCCTGCGCGATCGGCGAGAACATCGCCGGCTCCGAGGAGCGTTTCGCCCAGATGATGACCGAGAAGGCCCGCGCGCTCGGCATGAGCCGGACCCGCTACGTCAACGCCTCGGGCCTGCCGGATGCCGACCAGATCACCACCGCGCGCGACCTGACGATCCTCGCCCGGGCGATCCAGGACCGCTTCCCGCGCTATTACCGCTATTTCCAGACCCGCTCCTTCGCCTTCCGCGGCCGGGTCATCGGCAACCACAACCGCCTGCTCGGCGCCGTGCAGGGCGTCGACGGCATCAAGACGGGCTACACCCGCGATTCCGGTTTCAACCTGATGACGGCCGCGCGGTACGACGATCGCCAGATCGTCGCGATCGTGCTCGGCGGCAAGTCGGGCGCGAGCCGCGACCGCATCATGGCGGATCTCGTGCGTGCGAGCCTGCCCCGCGCCTATGCCGGCGCGCGCCAGACAGGGGCGGTCGTCGAGGCCGCGGAGCGGACGCGGCCCGCCGTGGTGGCCGATGCGGTCTCCCGGACCCGCACGCAGGTCGCCTCGGCCGACGACGACGAGGTCGACACCACCGCCTCGACGGATCGCAACCAGCCCCTCGACATCCTGCCGAGCCGCGCCACGACGACGCCGGGCAGCGCCGGCCTCGGCGCGCGGACGGCCCCCGCCCTGCCGAAGGCCGCGCAGGCCTACGCGGCGGCGGCGAACCCGTCGCCCTTCCCCGGCTCGTCCAAGTCCGAGGCCCGCCTCGCCTCGGTCGACGGACCCGCCCGCGCCGAGGCCCCGAAGCCGCTGTCCGGCCCGCGGGTCGTGCCGACGGCCTGGGTCATCCAGCTCGGCGCCATGGACGACGAGGACAAGGCCAAGTCGATGCTGGCGGACGCCCGCTCCCGCGGCGGCGGAGCCCTCGCGAAGGCCGCCCCCTACACCGTGAAGGTCGAGCACGGCGGCGCGACCCTCTACCGGGCCCGCTTCTCGGGCTTCTCCGAGCAGGATTCGGCGCAGGACGCCTGCAAGGCGCTGAAGCGCAGCGGCTTCAACTGTTTCGCGACCCGGAGCTGAGGGTCGCGCCCCGCGCCCACCCGGGCGCGGCATTCAGGACCTCGAGGACGGCGCCGTTCGCGCCGGTCCCGCCGGCTCGTCCCGGCGGGCCTCGCCCGCTCATGTCTGGCAACGCGCGTGGAGTTTCAGCGATGTCGGTTCAAAAGCCTGTCCCGGGCCGCGTTGACGCGGGCCGCCAGTCCGGCGGATCCGCCCTGGTCCGGATGGATCCGCTTCATCAGCGCCCGGTGGGCCGCGCGGACCTGTTCTGGGGACGCCCCGCGCTCAAGCCCCAGGATCTCGTAGGCCTCCTCCTCCGGCATCGCCCCTGGCTTCGGCGCACGGCCCGTCCGCGCGTCGCGATCTCCCTCAGCGTCTATACGCCAGCCGGGAAGCCGGCGGTCGAGATACGCCTCTAGGTCTGCGGCGGCGCGCGAATCCTGTGCCCGGCACGCGCCGAGAAGCTCGAGCAAAGCGGGGGGCGGCAGCGCGCTGAGGGTCCGGCCCGCGAGCGGCCCCGCCAGGACGCGGCCGTCGCCGGGGCTGCCGTCGGGCAGGCGCGTGAAGGCGATCAGCGGCGCGCGGCGCAGGCGGCCGCCGATGCGGCGCCACGTCTCGCCGAAGCGCTGCCCCGCAGCGCGCCCGCCCTCGAGCAGCCAGACCCCCACGAGGCCGGAGACGAGGGCGAGATCGGCCCGGCCGCGCAGGCCGAGCAGGAAGGCCAGCGCCAGCGCGCCCCATCCCCCGAAGCGGCGCAGCAGCGGCCAGAAGCGGGCCGAGTCGAACCGGCCGCCGCGGCGGGAGAACCACCACAGGGCGAGGCAGGCGAGGACACCGAGGGCGAGCGCCATGGTCTAGCGCCGCACGCCGAAATCGGCGCTCGCGCGCCCATTGATCCGGACCTGAACCCCGTTGCCGAGATCGACGAATCCGTCGCCGCGGGCCGGTGCCCGGAGCGGCTCGCGCCCGCAGCCCGGCCGGCTGGGCAGGCGCACGCCCTCGGGTGCGTCCTCCGGGCAGAGGCGCGGGCGCGCCGACCGATCGCCGGCGGCGGCGTGGCCGGCGCTCAGGCCGGCCGCGAGTGCGAGGCCGAGGATGATCCGCCTCACAACCGGTTCTCCGCCACGTCCGTCGTCGTCACGCGGACCGTCCGGGTGCGGCCGCCCCGCTCGACGGTGAGGTCGACGGTCTGCCCGAGGCCGGCCGCCTCGATCGCGGCGGTCAGGTCCGCGAGACGGTGAACCGGCTTTTCGCCGACGCCGACGATGACGTCGCCGATCTCGCCCGTCTGCAGGTCGACGCCGCGCAGCCCGGCGCTCGCGGCCGGCGACCCGCGCAGCACCCGCAGCACGACGACGCCGTCGATGCCGAGCCGGGAGGCCGTCGCCTCCTGGCCGGCGATGATGCCGATGCCGGGATTGCGCACGCGCCCGTTGCGGATGAGGTCGGGCACCACGCGGTTCACCACGTCGACCGGCACCGCGAAGCCGATGCCGGCGCTGGCGCCCGAGGGCGAGAAGATCGCGGTGTTGACGCCGATCAGCCGGCCCGCGGAATCGAGGAGCGGGCCGCCGGAATTGCCGGGATTGATCGCCGCATCCGTCTGGATGACGCCTGAGAGCTCCCGCCCCTCCCCCGTCGGCAGCCGGCGCTGGAGGGCGCTGATCACCCCGGTGGTCAGGGTGTGGTCGAGGCCGAACGGGTTGCCGATCGCGTAGGCCGCCTGCCCGACCTTGAGGTCCGCCGAGGTGCCGACGGCGAGCGGCGGTGGGGTCTTGGCGACGCGGCCGAGTTGGAGCACGGCGAGGTCGTAGGAGGGGGCGGTGCCGACGATCCGGGCCGGCACCACCTCGCCCGAGGACAGGCGCACCGAGACCGAGCCCCCGGCCTGTGTCGCCGCCTGCACCACGTGGTTGTTCGTGACGACGTGGCCCGCCGCGTCCCAGACGAAGCCGGTGCCCGTCTGCGTTCCGCCCTGGCCCTGCTCCTGCTCGTCCGGATCGTCGAGGCTCATCAGGGCGCGGCCCTGCGCCGCGGCCTGTGCGAAGACGTGGACGACGGAGGGGCTCGCCCGCTCGAACAGGGCGACGGTGGTCGCCTCGGCCGGCGCGAGGTCGCCTCGCGCCGTCACCGCCCGCGGCGTCTCGGCGGAGAACAGGAAGGCGGTCAGGTAGGGCTGCGCGACGAAGAGCGCGAGCAGGACGATCACCGCGGCCAACGCGATGCGCGCGAAGCGATCCGGCACGGCAAGACTCCCGCAGCAGGCCCGATTGTGGTCACGATGCAACACCCGCGCGATGGCGGGTGCCCGCTTAGAGCATTCCGAGACGGCGGGGCGCAACCGCGCGGCCCGTTCTTAACTGGCCGTTCAGCATGAAAGGTTCAACAGGCTGAGGCAGGTTCGGCCGGCGTGTGGCAGCGCACCGTTGCAGCGCAGCGGCCGAGCTAACGAAATGGTCACCCCTCGCGCTCACAATCTTCATGAGGTGAGTGAAGAGCATCCTCGGGCGGCGCCGGTACGGATCATGTCAAAATCATGATGCCGCCGGCGTGAGAACTGCGGCCTCGGCCTCCAGTCCAGGAAATACGGCTGGAAAGACCGCAAAGTCGCCCAACGGTTGCTCCCATTCGCGAGCACGAATGCAGCCGCTCCGGCTGGTCCGTCGTCTCGGCGGGCCAGGCTCTTCCAAGCGGACGAGAGAGTTCAAAAGGAACAGGTACGATGGAAACCGAGGCTCTGGAACGACCCGCCGATCTGACCATCTGGCGCACCGTGCCGGCGAGCTCCCCCCTGGCCCAGCCCGAGCGGTTCGACACCCTGCGCGAGGCGATCGCCGCCGCCGCCGGCGCTCTCACCGACCCGGCCAAGCAGCCCTGGATCATCACCGAGGAAGGCGAGATCCTCTCCCCGAACTGGATCCGCACCTACCTGAACTGAACGGGAGCGCCCGCTCCGGCATCCGGCCGAAGCGGCTCCGCCGGCCGGGTGTGGGCAGGTTGTTGCCGGCGGAGCCTGTCGGACGAGGAAACGGATCCGACGCGCGGACTGTCCGGCCGATCCCGGACGACCGCATTCACATGGTTGAAGCTTGAGCGGAGAGAGGGAGTGTCCGCCGGCCGTTGACGGACACCGATTATCGCAGGTGAATGTTGGTCTGACATTGCTTCGTTAGCAACGACAAGACCTGGCGGTGATCGGAAGGAAGATCGTCATGGCGCGCTACTTCTTCCATCTCCGGACCGGCCGGACGTTCTCCCGCGACGACGAGGGCGTGGAGATCTCCGATCCCGACCACGTGGCCGCCCACGCCGCCCGCCTCGCGCGGCGCCTGATCGCCGAGACCGACCTCCCCGGGATCTGGGCCGGAACCTGGGCCCGCAGCGCCTTCGCGGTGATGGACGGCGAGCAGCGGCTGATCCTCCATCTCCCCTTCGCGACGGTGCTCGGTCCGCGACCGCTCCTGCACTGATCCGGCCTCTCCCGTGAAAACTCGGGAGACCCTTCACGTATGTGAATGCCACCTCCGCGGGTGGGCCTTAGGCACGAAGGTGGCCGGATGAGCCAACCCCCCTCTCCTCCGGCTGGCACCGCCGGTCGAACTTTCCCCCGATCGCTTGAGCCGGCGGTGCCCCCCTTTTCCCTTCGAGCGGGCCCCTTCGGCGGCATCCGGACAGACGGAAACGCCCCGATCCGCGGCCCATGCACCCGGCCTCATTCCGCTGCGTCGCGCCCTTCGGAACCGTCGTGGAACCCCTCGATGCCGCGGCGCTCCGGGTTGATCGCGGCGAGCGCGCGCTTGGCCGCCTCCAGCGGGTGCTCCGACTCGATCCGCACCGAACGCAGATCCGGGCTCTTGTAGACCGTGACGATGGTGTCCATCACCTCGGTCAGCGTCGTGCGCTTGTCCTCGGGTGCCGCAATCAAGAGTTGCAGTCCCCAGGCGCGGTAGAGGTCGACGAGGCCCTGCGAGTTGCGCACGTCGAGCTTCGAGAAAGCCTCGTCGAGGAGGCAGAGGCCGAGGCCCGGATTCTCGTCGCCCGGCCGGTCGCCGGGATAGTAGGCGCTGGCGAGCGAGGCGGCGATGGCGACGTAGAAGGGCGCCTGCGCCTCGCCGCCCGAGCCTCGCAGCGCCCGGCTCGACATGGTGGTGCGGTTGCCCGCCCGGTCGCGCATGCCGATCTCGTAGACGAAGTAATTGCGGTAATCGGCGAGCCGCGCCGCATCCTCCGAGCCCGCGATCAGATCCGAGATCTCCTGGAGGGCTGCCGCCATCGGCCCCTCGCCCGAGGCCGGGAGGAGCGCCTGGGCGGCGTCCGGCGAGCGCGCCACCTCGGTGGCCAATGCGTGCACGGCGGCGTAGCGGCGGTCGACGGTGGCCTCGAAGGCGTAGGTCTGGCCCGTGAAGGTCTGCGAGGAGAGACGCTCGTTGAGGGCGTCGAGGCGCGAGCGGACCCGCTCGAACTTGTCGGCGAGCCGCGTCAGCAGGTCCTCGGTCATCAGGCGCCGCATCTCGCCCTCGGCCCGCTCGGCCTGGGCGCGGTAGCGGCGCAATTCGTGGCCGGCCACGTCGTCGTGCTCGCGGCGCGCCCAATCGTAGCCGAAGGTCGCCGGGGCCTCGCCGCGCCCGGCGAGATCGCTGCGGCCGAGCGGATTCTCGATGCGCCACTGCGCGCAATACTCGGCGAGGTCGCGCTCCGCCGCCCGGCCGTGCGAGCGCGCGGATTCCGAAGCCTCCTTGGCCAGCGCTCGCTCGGCATTGGCCAGCGTCGTCACGGCCTTCGGGTCCAGCCCGCGCAGCTCGCCCCGCACCTCGGCCACCTCGGCGGGGTCGAGGGGTTGCGAGCGGGCGAGCCGGATGCGCTGCGCGTCCCCGACGCGCAGGCGGTGCATCGCGCCGCGGCGCGCCGCGAGGGCCGCGCGGGCCGCCTCCCGGGCGGAAGCGAGGCGCGCCTTGAGCTGCGCCTCCTCGCTCAGGAGCGCGTCGAGCTTCGGCTCCAGCACCTCGGCGAGTTCCCGCAGATAGGCGATGCGCTCGGCGGTGAGATCCTTGATCTCGGCGGCGAGCCCGTCCGTGTCGCGCTTCTCGATCGTCTCACGCTCGGTGGAGAGCGTGCGGCGGCGGCCCTCCAGCCCGTCCGCCTCCTCGCGCAGGGCGTCGACGTCGAGGCCCCCGCGGGTGATCCGCGCCCGGATCGCGGCCGCATTGCGCGCGGCCTCCCGCAGCACCACGGCCTCCTGGCGCAGGCGCCGCGCCTCCGTGACCGCGGCCTCGTGGCGGCGCCGGCTCTCCGGAGACGGCCCCCGCTCGCCGCGGGTCATCAGGAGGTCGACGGAGCGCGTCACCGAGTAGGCCATGCCGGCGGTGGTGCGTCCGCTCGGGGCCACCGCCCGGCTCATGTGGCGGAGTTCGGCGTCGTTCGCCGCGAGGTCGTAGCCGCCGAGCCGAACCGCGAGGAACGCCTCCGCGTGCGGATCGCTCGTCTCGATCACCGAGAGCGCACCCTCGTCGAAGCGGCGGGCCCGCTGCCGGGCCGTGTCCGTCGTCTTCACGAGAATGCAGCGGTGGTAGAGGTTTCGCTTGCCCTGGAGCACGCCGAGCGCGTCGTCCAGGCGCTCGGGCGCGACGATCAGAGCCTCGCGCGCACGACCGAGCAGCGCCTCGAGGGCCGGTCCCCAGACCGGATCGACGATCTCGGCCAGTTCGCAGACCGGCACCGCGTCGATGCCGAGACGGGCGAGTTCGGCGCGGAACGCCACCGTGTCGGAGGAGAGCCGCGCCACCTGGGCGCCGCTCGCAGGGGGAGGCGCCGTGCGCTCGGCCTCCGCCTCCTGGGCGCGCGCCTGGAGGCCTGCATCCTCCGCCGCCCGGTCGAGGGCCTCGTCGAAGGGGTCGAGCCGCGCCAGCCCGTCGAGGAGGCCGGCGAGCGTGCCGTCGGCACGCAGCATCTCGTCGAGGGGCGCGTCCTTGCGCAGGCCGGAGCGGGCGCAGGCTTCGGCGAGGCGCGCGGCCTGGGGCGCGACCGGCCTTAGCGCGCCCGCGACCGGCATGAGCCGGCCCATCTGCTGGACGAGCCCGACGAGGTCGGCGACGCGGGCGGCGAGTTCGCGCCGGTCCCGCTCCAGCATGGCGAGCCCGGCATTGGCGGCGGCCAGATGACCCTGGGCGCCGCTGCCCGCGATCATCGCCTTTCGCTCGGCGATCTCCCCGTCGATCTCGCGCACGAAGCCCTGGCTGGAGCGCACGCTCTCCCGCGCGATGCGCAGCGCCTCGGCGCCCTCGCGCAGTCGCGAGCGGATCGCGACGCAATCGAGGCTGCGCCGCCGCAGGTCGGCGACGCTCGCGCGCGCTTCGTGGGTTGCGGCGGCGAGCACCGCGTCGCCCCAGGATTCGTAGCGGGCGACGAGCCGGGCAAGGCGCTGGAGCTTCGTCTCCAGCTCGCGGATCGTGTCGAGGAGCCGGCGCCAGTTCTCGACGGATTGGCGGATTCGGCCGACATCGAGGGGCTCGGGATCGAGCACGAAGGAGCGGACGAAGCCGCTCGAATCGAAGATCGGCTTGAAGGCGACGGCGTTCGAGAAGGTGCGCAGGAAATGGCGCGGATCGGGCACCGGCGCGCCCTCCCGCAGGCTCGCGAGCAGCTCGGCGGTGAAGCGCTCCCCGGAGGTGCGGAACTCCTCGAACCGCTCGGCCCGTGCCCGGAGATCGGCCGCGATCTCGCTCCAGGGCGCGGTGAAGCTGCCCTCGGGCGTCGTGCGCGCGTAATCCTCGATCTCGAAGCGGTGGCCGACGCAGACGAAGCGGGAGAGCACCTCCTCCTTCTGCTCCTCGGCGCGGGCCGCGAGCGCGAGGCCGACAGAGACGATGCGGCCCGTCACCTCGTTCTCGAAGACGAGGCAGAGCACCGTCTCGCAGGCCTCGCGGGTCGGGCGCCCGCCCTCGGCCGGGTCGCTGATCCAGCCGAGGCAGTAATCGCGCACGGTGCGGGCGCTGCGCCCGGAGGCGGAGGCATTGAGGGCGAGCCGGCTCGCGTTGTTGCCCGCCAGCACGGTGCCGACCGCGTCGAAGATCGTCGACTTGCCCGCCCCCGTCGGACCGACGAGCGCCGAGGCGCCCCGGATCCGGATCTGCTCGCGCCGGATGAGGTACCAATTGGAGAGGGCGATGTCGGTGAGAAGGTACAACCGGTTCGTCTGCCTGAGGGCGGCGCAGGGTCGAGGTGCGACCAGTTGGCCGTAACTTCCCGGCGAGACAAGGGCAGCGGAAACACGGGTGGGGAAGAACCGGGGCCGGCGCCCCGGTCAGCGCGATCAGACCCGCTCCAGCGCGTGGACCGAGAACAGTGCCTGCGGGTCGGTCCAGACGGCGCCGGGGGCCCAGCCTGCCGAGGCCGCGAGGGCGCGGAAGCCCGGGACCGTGTACTTGTAGCTGTTCTCGGTGTGGATCGTCTCGCCGTCCGCGAAGCGGAACGGCAGGCCGCCGACGCGCACCGTCTGCGCCCGCGTGCTGACGAGATGCATCTCGATGCGCGATTCCGCCTCGTTGAACAGCGCGCGGTGCACGAAACCGCCCGCCGCGAAATCGCCGCCGAGCTCGCGGTTGATGCGGGTCAGCAGGTTGAGGTTGAAGGCGGCCGTCACCCCGGCCGCGTCGTCGTAGGCCGCCTCCAGGACCGCCCTGTCCTTCACGAGATCGACGCCGACGATCAGGCGCGCACCGGAGCCGAGGATCTCCCCGAACTGGGCGAGGAGGCGGCGTGCCTCGGCGGGCTCGAAATTGCCGATGGTCGAGCCTGGGAAGAAGCCGGCGACATCCCCGCCGCTAAGGCCGTCCGGCAGGGCGAAGGGCCTCGTGAAGTCGGCCGCCACAGGCTCGATCCTCAACGACGGATGATCGGCCCGCAGGACGTCCGCCTCGCTGCGCAGGAAGCTCTCCGAGACGTCGACGGGCACGTAGGCCCCGAGATCCGGCAGATGCCGCAGCAGGCGCCGCACCTTGACGGTCGAGCCGCTGCCGAACTCCACCAGGGTCGCCGCGCGGGGGAGCAAGGCGGCGATCTCAGGCCCCGCCGCGTCGAGGATGCCGAGCTCGGTGCGGGTCGGGTAATATTCCGGCAACCGGGTGATCGCCTCGAACAGGTCGGAGCCCGCCGCGTCGTAGAAATACTTGGCGGGCAGGGATTTCCGGAACGCCGAGAACCCCGAGACGACGTCGTCTAGGAAGGTCTGGTCGTCCGGCAAGGGGCCGATCGGGGTCGCGTCCGCGAAGACGGGCTTGATGGTCACGGGCTCTCTCCGAGGCGCGAGGCGGGCGTCAGGCGGCGCTCTGCGCGAGGCGCAGGCCGGTGAATTGCCAGCGCTGATGGGGGTAGAAGAAGTTGCGGTAGGGCAGGCGCGCGTGGCCGGCGGGCGTCGCGACGGAGGAACCGCGCAGCACGAACTGGTTCGACATGAACTTGCCGTTGTACTCGCCGAGCGCTCCCGGCAGCGGCCGGTAGCCGGGATAGGCGCTGTAGGCGCTGCGGGTCCATTGCCAGACGAGGCCGAAGGCATCGGCGAGGGCGCCCTCGCGGGCGGCCACCTCCCACTCCGCCTCGGTCGGCAGGTCGCGCCCCGCCCAGCGGGCGTAGGCGTCGGCCTCGTAGTAGCTGATATGGGTGACCGGCAGATCGGGATCGACCGGCTTCATCCCGGCGAGCGTCATGGTGAGCCAGGCCGCGCCCTCGCGCCGCCAGTAGCCCGGTGCCTCCCAGCCGTCCGTCTGGGCCGCGATCCAGCCGTCCGAGAGCCAGAATTCGGGCCGGGCGTAGCCGCCATCCGCCATGAAGGCGAGCCACTCGGCGTTCGTGACGAGGGCCCGGTCGACCGTGCAGGGCAGGATCAGCACGTCGTGGCGGGGCGACTCGTTGTCGAAGGAGAAGCCCGCGCCCTCGTGACCGATCCGGGTCACGCCGCCCGGCAGCGCGACGCCGCCCTCCGCGGCCCGGGGCCGGGGAAAGCGCCAGGCCGGATCGTAGGCCGGCGCGAGCGGGTTCTGCGCGAAGGCGTGCAGGATGTCGGTGAGCAGAAGCTCTTGGTGCTGCTGCTCGTGGTAGAGCCCGATCTCGAGGATCGGCAGGACCGAATCCAGGACCTGCGCCGAGGCTCCGGCGACGAGCGCCTCGACGGCCGCGTCCACATAAGCTCGGTAGGCGGCGGTCTCCTCCGCGGTGGGGCGCGTGATCAGTCCGCGGCTGATGCGCGGCTGACGGGGGCCCGCGGCCACGTAGTAGGAATTGAACAGGTAGTGCAGCCGCTCGTCGAAGATGCGGTAGCCGGGGCTGTGATCGCGCAGAAGGAACTGCTCGAAGAACCAGGTCGTGTGGGCGCGGTGCCACTTGGTCGGGCTCGCGTCGGCCATGGACTGGATCTGCTGGTCCTCCGGCGAGAGGGGCGCGGCGCGCCGCTCCGTCTCGCCGCGGACATGGCGGTACGCCGCGATCCAGGCGTCCCGGTCGACGGGGCGCGCCGTCACCGGTGGCGGCGGAAAGGCGGGGGCCTCAGCGGTCCGCTCGCGCTCTGCCGCGGTGCTCTTTGCCAGGGTGGCTGCCGAGGTCGCTGCCATGCCGATATTCCCTCACTCGCGGACGAAGGAGAATTCCGTCCTCGGAAACGCGTCCGGTCCGAGCAGATATGTGTCGTTGGCTGTTCGGCAACGCTCGGCAACCTCGGCCGGTTCGTCGCAGCCTGGCCGCAGCGTGCGACCGCGGACATTTTCCGTGGGCCGCGGTCCGCAAAGTTACGAACAGGCAGCCGCGCCGGCCGGCCTTTTTCAGGCCTCAGTGAGGTGGCCTTAACCCTCCCCCACCGACACTCGGCCCGATTGCATGGTGCCGGGCGCGTGTCAGATGCGGATCGATCTCATGGCCGGGGCCACCCTCTCCGCGGCAGCGCTCCACCCGGCGCCGCAGCCCGTGATCCTCGTGTTCGATTCCGGACTCGGCGGATTGACGGTGCTGGAGCAGGTGCGGCGCGCCCGCCCCGACGCGCGCTACGTCTACGCCGCGGACGACGCCGCCTTCCCCTATGGCCGCCTCGCGGAAGGCGTCCTCGTCGCCCGCGTGCTCGCCGTGATGGAGCGGCTCCTCGACCGGCACCGGCCGGATCTCGTGGTGATCGCCTGCAACACCGCCTCGACCCTTGTCCTGCCGGCGCTCCGCCAGCGCTTCGCGACGCCCTTCGTCGGCGTGGTGCCGCCGATCAAGCCCGCCGCGGAAACGACGCGCTCGCGCCTCGTCACCCTGCTCGCCACCCCCGGCACGGTGGCGCGCGCCTACACGCACGACCTGATCCGAACCTATGCGGGTGCCTGCCGGGTGAGCCTCGTCGGATCGCCGAACCTCGCGAACTACGCCGAAGCGGAGCTTGCCGGCGCGCCCGTGGACGACGCGGCGCTCGATGCCGAGATCGCGCCCTGCTTCATCACGGACGAGACGGGCGCGCGCACCGATGTCGTCTGCCTCGCCTGCACCCATTACCCGCTGCTGCTCGCCCGGTTCGAGCGGCTCGCCCCCTGGCCCGTGACCTGGATCGATCCGGCGCCGGCCATCGCGCGGCGCGTGACCCAGCTCCTCGGGCCCGGCGAGCGGGGCGAGGCCCCCGTGCTCGGAGCCTTCACGGGCGGTGCGGGCCTCGGGGCGGCGTTGCGCGCCTCGCTCGCCCGCCGCGGCCTGCACGAGGTCGACGTCGAGGCGATGCCGCTCACCCTCCAGTAGGGCGCGCCTACCAGCGCATGTTCCGGAACCGGCAGGTGCGCCCCATATCCTGATAGCCCGCGGGGCAGCGGCGGACGCAGGTGCCGGCGGCGTATTTGAGCGGCGGCCGGCAGGTGTTCCGGAAGCGCTGCTCCCCGAACAGGTAGGATTGCGCCGGGCCCGCGGCGGCCGGCTGCGGGACGCCGGCCGGAAGCGCCGCCGTGAGGGCGATCAGGGCGGCACAGGCGAGGCGAAGCGACATCGGATCGGTCCTGGGTTCTGCCCGGTCGGCGGGCCGTACCTCACAACGCGCGTGGCGGCGGATGGCTCGCGGGCGCCGCGGACAGGCAGGCGTCGACCTGCAAGCGTTCACCTGCAAGCGTTCACCTGCAAGCGTTGACCTCGCGGCCCGTCTGAACTATGGACGCGCTGTTCGCGGGGCTCCGATCAGGGGCCCCGTGGCTTTTTCACACGCACCCGTGGGCGGCCTCAACTCCGCCCTGTCGTCCGCCTCCGGGTGGAAGAGGAGGGCGCGTTCCTCGTAAGTGATTGTCGAGAGGATACGCGATGTCGAAGCGCGTTCAGGCGAAGCACAAGCTCGATCGCCGCATGGGCCAGAACATCTGGGGCCGCCCGAAGAGCCCTGTGAACCGCCGCGAATACGGCCCGGGCCAGCACGGCCAGCGCCGCAAGGGCAAGATGAGCGACTTCGGCACGCAGCTGCGCGCCAAGCAGAAGCTCAAGGGCTATTACGGCAACATCACCGAGAAGCAGTTCCGCCGCTACTACGCCGAGGCGATCCGCCTGCGCGGCGACTCGGGCGAGAACCTGGTCGGCCTGCTGGAGCGCCGCCTCGACGCGGTCGTGTACCGCGCGAAGTTCGTCGCGACGCCGTTCGCTGCGCGCCAGTTCGTCAACCACGGCCATGTCAAGGTCAACGGCCGCCGCGTGAACATCCCGAGCTTCCTCGTGAAGCCCGGCGACGTGATCGAGGTGAAGGAGGCGTCCCGCCAGCTCGAGATCGTGGTCGTCGCGAGCCAGCTCGCCGAGCGCGACGTGCCGGACTACATCGAGGTCGACCACCAGAAGATGACCGCGCGCGTCACCCGCGTGCCGGGCCTCTCCGAGGTGCCTTACCCGGTGCAGATGGAGCCGAACCTCGTCATCGAGTTCTACTCCCGCTGATCGTCCGCAAGGACCTGCGTTTTCGAGAGGGCCGTCCCGCCGGGGCGGCCCTTTCTCGTTGGGTCCTGCCGCCTGGCCGCCCGAACGGCCTCACCGGAATGCGATGCCGTCGCTCACCCGGCGGGATCCGCCACCGCGGCAGCCGCCCGGATGGCTTCGAGAGTCAGGATTGCGGGCTCAGCGCCTCCTGTCACGCGGGCGCGGTCCGTGCCCTCCGCCAGCATCAGGGCGAGCGCGTCGCGCAGCGACATCTCCGGAGGGATCCCGGGACCGGAGGCGTCGGGCGCGGGCCGCGCCACGTCGCCCGCCCTCAGCAGCGCGAGGCGGCGCAAGGCCCTGTCCCGCCCCACGAAGGCCGCGACGAACGGATCGGCGGGTGCGGCGAGGAGTTCGGCTGGCGCATCGGCCTGCAGGAGGCGCCCGTCCCTCATTACAGCGACGAGCTCGCCCATCCGCATCGCCTCGTCGATGTCGTGGGTCACGAGGATGACGGTCTTGGCAAGCCGCTTCAGGATCGCCCCGATCTCCTCCTGCAGCCGGGCCCGGGCCACCGGGTCGACGGCGCCGAAGGGCTCGTCCATCAGGAGCACGGGCGGGTCGGCGGCAAGCGCGCGGGCGACGCCGACCCGCTGGCGCTGGCCGCCCGAGAGGGAGGCGGGCCGCCGGTCACGGTAGAGGGCGGGATCGAGGCCGACGAGATCGAGCATCGCGTCGACGCGCTCGGCGATCCGCTTGGCCGGCCAGCCGAGCAGTTCCGGAACGGTCGCGACATTGCGCCCGACGCTGTAATGGGGAAACAGGCCGACGCCCTGCAGCACGTAGCCGATGCGGCGGCGCAGCGCGATCGGATCCGCAGCCCGGATGTCGGAGCCGCCCACCGCGATCCGCCCGGAATCGGGCTCGATCAGCCGGTTGACCATGCGCAGCGTCGTGGACTTGCCGCAGCCCGAGGGGCCGATCAGAACGCAGGTCCGGCCTTCGGGAACGGTGAGGTCGAGGTGGTCGACGGCCGGGCCGGGCGCGCCGGGAAAGCGCTTGCTCACAGCCTCGAAACGGATCATGCGCGCCTCGCCCCGATGCGTGACGAGCGGCGCTCAGCAGCCCCGGCAGATCGAGCCCATCGTGGTGCGCATCTTGGTGTCCCAGGCGCGATCGCGGGCGGCGGCGGCCTTCTCGGCCTTGGCCATCTCGCCGCGGATGGCGGGGCTGAGGCTCGCGCTGGCGCCGGCCGCGCCGGGAGGTTTGGTCACGCCCGCGGTGGTGACGTTGCGGCTCCGCGCGGCCGTGCCCTTGTCCGAGGGTTGGGCGAGAGCGGGGAGGGAGACGACGGTGATGAGGGCGGCAGCCAGGAGACGGCGCATGGGCATCCTTGCCTCGCGATGGAACGGGCCGCCACGACGTGCGAGCGTCGGCGGCGGACGCGCGGGTGCGATAGCATGGGGGCTGACAGGAATTATGGCGCAGCAGAACGGGCCGTGCGAGCCCGCACGAAGCGGGAGCAGGGCGTGACGGCCGCCGGGCCCGCGGGCGCGCCCCGCAACCGGCGCGAGGTCCTCGACGAGGCGCTGACCCGCCTCGCGCCGCGCCTGCCCGGCTTCGAGCATGAGGCGGTCCTCGACCGGGCGCTGGCGAGCCCGGGCCTGCGGAACGCCGCCCCCCCGACGGCCGCGCGCCTCGCGCTGATCGCCTATGCCCGCCATGTCTTCACGGATTACGACGACCTGCTCAAGGAGGGCTACGATCGCGACAGCGCCCGGCATTTCGTCCTCGACGACCTCAACGAGACGCTCCTCGGCTGGGGGGCGGCACCGATCCCGGAGGACGAGCCCGACGAGGTGGGCGGAGACGGTGGGACCGCGCCCTGACCCAAGACCGCGCCCTGACCCAAGACCGCCCCAAGACCGCGCGCCCGAGCGGGGGTTCAGGGCGGCGAAGCTCGTGTATAGGACGGGCGACGCGACCCGCGCCGGCTTGGAGAGACCCGGAGTCCACCGATGAAGATCAGCGCCCGCAACGTCCTCAAGGGCACCGTCGTCTCCGTCGAGAAAGGGGCCACCACCGCCCACGTCAAGATCGAGGTCGCGCCCGGCCAGGTCGTCACCGCCGCGATCACCAATGAATCGGTCGACGCCCTCAAGCTGACGAACGGCGCACAGGCCTACGCCGTCGTGAAGGCGTCCGACGTCATGGTGGCGGTGGACTGAGGCGATGCGCAAAGCCGCGCTCGGCCTCGCCCTCCTCGCCTTCGCCTGCGGAGGCGCACGGGCGCAGGATGCCGCCCCGGCCGCGATCCCGCCGGCCTGCACGGCCTTCGACTGGTCGCTGATGCGCGAGCTCGCATGGTTCTCCGCGCCGAGCCTCGGCGAACTCGCCTCGGGCGCCACCGTCGCGCCCGACATGCCCGGCGCCGTCCTGAAGCTGCGGCCCGACGCGGAGGTGGCCTTCCCGGTGCCGCCCTCCAAGGAGCCCGCTCCGGGCTCCTACGGGGGCATCCTGCGCTTTCCCGCGCTCACGACACCGGGGCTCTACCAAGTGACCCTGTCGGAGGATGCCTGGATCGACGTGAGCCAGGACGGCCGGACCACGCGTCCGCCGACCGCCTTCACGGTGAAGCGCGACTGCCCGACGATCCGCAAGAGCGTGCGCTACCAGTTCGGCACGACACCGATCCTCATCGAGGTCAGCGGCGCGAAGCGGGACACGATCAAGATCGCCATCGCGCCCGCGGAGTGACGGACGCGCGTTCGTCCGTTGCCCCTGCCCGGCCCGGCCGGGTAGGGTGCGGATCCCCCACCGGACCAGCGACAGCATGAACGTCCTCGGCATCGAGACCACCTGCGACGAGACTGCGGCCGCCATCGTCGCCCCCGGCGAGGACGGGCGCGGCCTGATCCGCGCGAACGAGGTCCTGAGCCAGATCGCCGAGCACGCGGCCTATGGCGGCGTCGTGCCCGAGATCGCGGCGCGCGCCCATGTGGAGGTGCTCGACCGTCTCATCGCCCGCGCCCTCGACGCCGCCGGCATGCGCCTCTCCGACATTGACGGGATCGCGGTCGCGGCGGGGCCCGGCCTGATCGGGGGCGTGCTGGTCGGGCTCGTCACCGCCAAGACGCTCTCGCTCGTCGCCCGCAAGCCGCTGCTGGCGGTCAACCATCTCGAGGCTCACGCCCTGACGGCGCGTCTGACCGACGGGCTGGCCTTCCCCTATCTCCTGCTGCTGGCCTCCGGCGGCCACACCCAGCTCGTCGCCGTGAAGGGTGTCGGCGACTACGTGCGCCTGGGTACCACCATCGACGACGCCATCGGCGAGGCTTTCGACAAGGTCGCCAAGCTCCTCGGCCTCGGCTATCCCGGCGGGCCCGAGGTCGAGCGCATGGCGGAGGGTGGCGACCCGGAGCGGTTCGCCCTGCCGCGGCCGATGCTCGGACGGCGCGAGGCGAACTTCTCCCTGTCCGGCCTCAAGACCGCCCTGCGCATCGAGGCGGAGCGGATCGCGCCCCTGGCCGAGCGCGATGTCGCCGATCTCTGCGCGAGCTTCCAGGCGGCGATCGTCGACGTGGTGGTGGACCGGCTGCGGGTGGGCCTGCGCGCCTTCGCGGACGTCGCCGGCCACCCGACCGCCCTCGTGGCGGCGGGCGGCGTCTCGGCGAACGGGGCGATCCGGCGGGCGCTCGCGGCGCAGGCCGGCGAAGCGGGCTTGAGCTTCGTCGCCCCCCCGCTGAACCTGTGCGGCGACAACGGCGCCATGATCGCCTGGGCGGGTCTCGAGCGGCTGCGCCTCGGCCTCGTGGACGACCTCACGGCGCCGGCCCGCGCCCGCTGGCCCTTCGCCGAGCCGAAGGCGGCGTGACGGCACCGGACCGCCCGCGCAAAGCCGGTCCCGCGACGGGCGCGCAGGCGCGCTGGCGCGATCTCGTCGACCGGCGCCTGCCGGAGGCGGCGCGTGCGCGTCCCGACTGGCCGGTGCGCCTGGATCATTGCTTCGCGCGCATCCTCCTCGACAATGCCTGCGGCGGCCCCTGGCGCGAGAGCGTCGCTCCCCCGGCCTGGGCGAACATGCCGCCCGAACGGCTCGCCGCGGCGGCGGATCTCGGCGAGGCGGTGCTCGCCGGCCGCGCCGACCTCGCCCTCCTCAACCGGCGCTCCCTCGGCTGGCGCGGCAAGGCCAAGGCGCCGGCCGTTCCCGACGCGCTGCGGGAGAGCGGCCTGACCCTGCGGCGCTGGCGCCGGGCCGACGATGCCCCGTTCGCCGCGCTGAACGCCGACCCGGAGGTGATGCGCCACTTCCCCTCGACGAAGACGCCCGCCGAGAGCCTGTGGGAGGCGCGCAGCCTCGACCGCCGCTTCGAGGCGGACGGCTTCGGCCCCTGGGCGCTGGAACTGCCGGGCGAGCCCTTTCTCGGCTTCGTCGGCGCGATGCGCCTCGTGCGGTCGCTGCCCTTTGCCGGCGGCGAGCGGCCGGGCGCCTGCGTCGAGATCGGCTGGCGCCTCGCCCGGGCGGGCTGGGGCCGCGGGCTCGCCACCCGCGCCGCGCGCCTCGCGCTCGGCGACCTCTTCGGCCGCTGCGGGATCGGGGATGTCCTCGCCTTCACGGCCGCCGGCAACGCGGCCTCGCGGCGGGTGATGGAACGCCTCGGCATGCGTCGGGGCGTGGCCGAGGATTTCGACCATCCGGCCCTGCCCGAGGGGAACCCCTTGCGCCGGCACGTGCTGTATCGTCTCTCGGCGGCGGAGTTTCGCGCCGCGAACGGAGCCGCCGCATGACGAGATCGGACACGCGCCCCATCGCGGTCGTCGGCGGCGGCGCCTGGGGCACGGCGCTCGCCAATGCCGCGGCCGCGGCGGGCCACCCCGTTACGCTCTGGCTGCGCGATGCCGAGGCCGCCGCGCGGCTGCAGGAGACGCGCGAGAATGCCCGCTACCTGCCGGGCGTGCCCCTCCATGCCGGCATCGCGGCGACCGACCGGCCCGAGGCCCTCGCGGGCGCGGGCGCCCTTCTCTTGGTCACGCCCGCCCAGACCATGCGGGGGGTTCTCGGGCAGCTCGGCCCCCATTTCGCGGCCGGCGCGCCCGTCGTGCTCTGCGCCAAGGGCATCGAGCGCGGCACCGACGCCTTCATGAGCGGGGTGGCGGGCGAGGTGCTCGGCGCGGGCACGCCCGTCGCCGTGCTGTCCGGGCCGAGCTTCGCGGCCGACGTCGCCCGCAACCTGCCGACCGCCGTCACCCTCGCCGCCGCGGACGGGACGCTCGCGGCCGACCTCGCCCGGACGCTCTCGGGCCCCACCTTGCGCCTCTACCACACGGACGACGTGCGCGGCGTCGAGGTGGGGGGCGCCGGCAAGAACGTGCTCGCCATCGCGTCGGGCATCGTGGCCGGCCGCGGCCTCGGCGAGAGCGCCCGCGCGGCCCTCATCGCCCGGGCCTTCGCCGAGTTGATGCGCTTCGCCCGGGCCTATGGGGGCCGCCCGGAAACGCTGATGGGCCTGTCGGGACTCGGCGATCTGGTCCTCACCGCCTCCTCGCCGCAATCGCGCAACTTCGCCTTCGGCCAGCGCCTCGGCGAGGGCGCGAGCCCCCAGGCCGCCTCCGGCGGCAAGCTCGCCGAGGGTGCCTTCACGGCCGCGGCCCTGGTGGCGCTCGCCCGCGCCCGCGAGGTCGAGATGCCGGTGGCCGAGTCGGTCGCCGCCATCGTCTCGGGCGAGGCCAGCGTCGAGGCGGTGATCGCGCGTCTCCTCGCCCGCCCGCTCAAGGGAGAATCCGAGTGAGCGCGGGGCCCATCCACGCCTTCCTCGCCGGCTCCGGGCGCGACGGAGCGGGCCGGCGGCTTGCCGACGTGCTCGCCTTCGACGATGCCCGCATCGAGGGCGTCCACGACTTCATCCAGTGGTGCTTTCCCCTCCCGGAGGCGAGCCGCGCGGTGCCCGGCGCTCCCGTCCTCACCCCGGCCGAGGCGGCAGCGATCCGCGCCGACCCGGCGGCGCAGGAGGGGCTTCGTGCGGCCCAGGCGCGGATGCGCCGCTTCTACGCCGGGACGGATGCGTGGCTGCGCCCCTTCGACCACAACCACCTGCGCATCACCCGTATCCTGACGGCCCTGCGCGACCTGCTCTCGCCGCACGAGGCGGAAGCCTTCCACGCCTTCGTGACGGAGCGGAACGTCGCGGCCGGCTCGCCCGTGAATCCCGACAGCCTGCGCTACTGGACGGCCGCGCTGCGCGCGTGAGGCATCCTCGTCAGGCACCCCTGTCAGGCTTGGCCGAAAGCCTGTAAGCACGCGCCGTTCTGTCCCGGGGGACCTCCATGGCGCACTGGCTCTTCAAGTCCGAACCTGCGACTTGGTCCTGGGACCAGCAGGTCGCGGCGGGAGAGGCCGGCACCTACTGGAACGGCGTGCGCAACCACCTCGCCAAGCTGCAGATGATGGCGATGGAGGTCGGTCAGCAGGGCTTCTTCTACCACTCGAACGAGGGCAAGGCGGTGGTCGGCATCGTCGAGGTGATCCGGCCCTACTATCCGGACCACACCGACGAGAGCGGCCGCTTCGGCATGGTCGACGTCCGCGCCGTCGAGGCGATGCCACGCCCCGTCACCCTCGACGCCATCAAGGCGGAACCGGGATTGCGGGAGATGGTCCTCGTCAACAACTCGCGCCTCTCGGTCCAGCCGGTGACCGAGGCGGAGTGGCGGCTCGTGCGCGCGATGGGCGGGCTCGCCTGAACACGCAAGCGTGACCGGCGGCCACTTCCGTCGAGGCGCGGGCGGGTGTTTCTGAGAGCCGCAACCAGACGGAGTGCCCCGCATGGCGATCCGCGAACCGATCCTCAAGCCCGTCCCGATCGCGGAGCTGCGCCCCACGCAGATGACGGTCGGCTACCGGGAGGTCGAGGAGAAGCGCCGCCGCTGGCGCGAGCACGACGCGGGCGAGAGGGCCGCATTCCTGGGAGCCCACATGATCCCGACGCTGCTCGGGCCGAAGAAGCGTCACTACGTCATCGATCACCACAATCTCGGCCGCGCCCTGCAGCTCGAAGGCGTCGAGACCGTGCTCGTCACCGTGGTGGCCGACCTGCACAAGCTCGACAAGGACGCCTTCTGGACAGTCTGCGATCATCGGGCCTGGGCGCATCCCTACGACGCGCAAGGCGTGCGGGCCGGATTCCGGGACATCCCGAAGGCGGTGTCGAACCTCGCCGACGACCCCTATCGCAGCCTCGCTGGGGAGCTACGCCGCGCCGGGGGCTTCGCCAAGGACACGACGCCCTTCAGCGAGTTCCTGTGGGCGGACTTCCTGCGCCGTCGCGTCAAGGCGAAGCGCATCGAGACCGACTTCTCGGCGGCCCTTGAGGAGGCGATGGCCCTCGCGAAATCGCCGGAGGCCGGCTACCTGCCGGGCTGGTGCGGCCCGGTCACGTAGGCGGCCTCAGACGCCCCAGTAGGGAGCGGCGTTGTAGTGGCGGTGAACGCGCTCCTCCCAATCCCGGTCCTCGGCCGGGTCGGTCCCTTCGGGGGTGCGGGTGGGCGCGTCGCGGAGCTGATCCTCGGAGAGATCGACGACGTAGGCGTCGAAGTCCGGGACGAAGCGAAGAACGCTCCAGGGCAGGGTGTGATAGCCCCCGCCGAGACCGAGGAAGCCGCCGAAGCTCATCACCGCGTAGGCGACGCGCCCCGAGGCCTTGTCGAGCATCAGGCGCTCGATTCGGCCGACGCGCTCGCCGTCCGGCCGCCGCACGTCCGTGCCGATCACCCGGTCGCTGGCGATGAGACTGCGCGAACCCCCATCAGAGATTGTATCGCTCACGGTCTATTCCTCTCGGTTGAAGGCGCCCGAAAAACGCCCCGTGCCGCGGCGACGTTCCGGCGCGCTTCCCAGCCCCTCGACGCGGGGGCGCCCGACCGGATAGCTTGCCGCCCATGCTCAAACAGCCGCGCTTGTCCCGCTCCGCCATCGCCCTCGCGATGCTCGCTCACCTCCTCGCGCCGGGCTCCGCCGCGCAGGCCCAGGACAAGGGCAGCGTGAACCCGAGGCCGCTGCCGCCCCTCGCCGATCCCGACGCGCCGACGGTCCCGGCCAAGGAGCTGTTCGGCCGGGCGACCACACCGGCGCCCGGGCCCGCGCACGCCTACGGCTCCTACGCGAAGGGCTGTTTCGCCGGCGGCGAGGCGCTGCCCGTCGATGGGGCGACGTGGCAGGTGATGCGCCTGTCGCGCAACCGCATGTGGGGGACCCCCCACCTCGTGGACTTCATGGAGCGGCTCGCCGCCAAGGCGCCGAAGGTCGGCTGGCCGGGCCTCCTCGTCGGCGACATGTCCCAGCCCCGCGGCGGCCCGATGCTGACGGGCCACGCCTCGCACCAGCTCGGCCTCGACGCGGACGTCTGGCTGACCCCCATGCCCGGGCACCGGATGAGCCGGGCGGAGCGCGAGGAGACCTCGGCGACCGACATGGTCCGCTCCGACCGCCTCGACATCGACCCGCAGGTCTGGACGCCCGCCCATACGCGGCTGATCCGCCTCACCGCCCAGCAGCCGGAGGTGGCGCGCATCTTCGTCAACGCGGCGATCAAGAAGGCGCTCTGCCGGGAGGCGGGGGGCGAGCGCGGCTGGCTCACCAAGGTGCGCCCGATGTACGGGCACAATTACCACTACCATATCCGCCTCGCCTGCCCGGCGGGGGCGGAGGCGTGCGACGACCAGGCTCCGCCGCCCGGCGGCGACGGCTGCGGCGAGGAGCTCGCCTACTGGTTCAGCGACGCGGTGCTCCACCCGAAGCCACCGAAGGTGAAGCCGAAGCCCAAGCCCCCGATGACGCTCGCGGCCCTGCCGGCGGCCTGCCGCAGCGTGCTGAAGGCGCGCTGAGGCGCCGCCTACTTGTCGTGATGGCCCGCCGCGACCCGGTCGGTCAGGGCCATCAGGAGACCCGAGATCACGAACACCATGTGGAGGCCGACGAGCCAGCCGAGCTCGCGGTCGGAATTGGCCTTGATGTCCATGAAGGCCTTCAGGAGCTGGATCGCCGAGATCGCCACGATCGAGGACATCAGCTTGAGCTTCAGCCCCGTGAAGTCGATCGTGCCCATCCATTCGGGCCAGTCCTTATGGTCCGAATGGTCGAATTTCGAGACGAAGTTCTCGTAGCCCGAGAACATCACGATGATGAGCAGCGAGGCGGTGAAGGACAGGTCCACCAGCGTCAGCACGCCGAGGATCGTCTGGGACTCGTTCGAGTCGAGCGCGTGCAGGATGAAATGCGCGAGCTCCTGCAGGAGCTTGACGAGGAGCACGAACAGCCCGATCGCCAGAGCCGCGTAGAACGGGGCGAGGAGCCACCGGCACGCGAATAGAGCCCGCTCGAACGTCCGCTCCAGCATCTGCCATCGTCTCCCGCTTCACCGTGGCGGGCGGTGTCGCATGGGCGGGCGACACCGGCAAGACGAAGCTTGAGCTGAGCCCGGCTTCAGGCCGCCACGCCCGTGCCGATCGGGCAGGAGACGCCGGTGCCGCCGAGCCCGCAATAGCCGCCCGGGTTCTTGGCGAGATATTGCTGGTGGTAGCCTTCGGCGAAGTAGAAGTGCTCCAGCGGCCGGATCTCCGTGGTCACGTCGCCGTAGCCCTTCGCCCTCAACGCCACGGCATAGGCCGCCCGCACCTGCTTCGCCGTCTCCTCCTGCGCGGGGTCCGTGACGTAGATGCCCGAGCGATACTGCGTGCCGACGTCGTTGCCCTGGCGATATCCCTGGGTCGGGTCGTGGCTCTCGAAGAAGGTCCTGAGCAGGGCTTCGAGGGGGAGGACGGCGGGGTCGAACACGACGAGCACCACTTCGTTGTGGCCCGTCAGCCCGCTGCAGACCTCCTCGTAGGTCGGGTTCGGCGTGTAACCGGCGGCGTAACCGACCGCCGTCACGTAAACGCCCTCGGGCAATTGCCAGAACTTGCGCTCGGCGCCCCAGAAGCAGCCGAGGCCGAGGCCGATCGCCTGCAGGCCATCGGGATAGGGCCCCTTGAGCGGGTTCCCGTTGACGAAGTGGGTCTCGGCGGTGGGGATCGGGCTGGGGCGGCCCGGCAGGGCATCGGCCGGGGCCGGCATCTCGGCCCGCTTGCGGAACAGGAACATCGTCTCTCCTCTCGGAAGGTGCGTGCACCACATCTCGGCCGAATATGGGGTGCCCGACGGCGCGGCGGAAGCGTCGGCCCAAGCCGGAACGGCGCGGGCGACTTGCTCGAGACGCAGGGAACGAACGAGAGGCGACAAATACGTAGAGATACTGGTCTATCCCCGAATAATCCTGGGACAATCCCATTCAAGGTTGTGTTGATCGCCTGTGCATCGTGCGATCGTCCTGCCAAGTCTTGACTAGCGCGAACCGTACGATAGCGTTCGCGGCGCGGCGCCCCCGGCGTCGCCGCTCGATCGGTCGGGGAGGGACCATGGACAACGCCGACGCCTCGCGTCTCGCGGAGCGCACGCGTGCTGAATTCGGCGAGATCGACCCGTTATTCGGCGAGATCGACCCCTTCTCCGCGATCATCCGCACCACGCAATTGCCGATGGTCGTGACCGACCCGCGCAGGCACGACAATCCCATCGTCTTCGCGAACCCGGCCTTCCTCAGGATGACGGGCTACGAGCGCTTCGAGGTGACCGGCCGCAATTGCCGCTTCCTGCAGGGACCCGGCACCTGCCCGAAATCGATTGCCCGGGTTCGCGAGGCGGTCCGCGCCGAGCGCTCGATCGAGATCGACCTCCTGAACTACCGGAAGGACGGCTCGACCTTCTACAACGCCCTGCATCTGAACCCGGTGCATGCCAAGTCCGGCACGCTGCAATTCTACTTCGCGGCTCAACTCGACGTGACGGAGCGCTACCGGCTGATCCGCGAGCGGGAGGCGGCGAACGAGGCGCTGCAGGAGGCGCTCGCGGTCAAGACCACCCTGATCCACGAGATCGACCATCGGGTGAAGAACAACCTCCAGATGATCGCCGCGATGATCGTGCTGCAGAGCCAGCGGATCCCCGATCCGTCAACGCGGGCCTCCATGCTGGACACCCTGCAGCGGGTCGAGGCCCTCGGCACGGTCCACCGGCGCCTGCACCAGTCGGAGAGCGCCTCCCGCTTCGACATCGCGGATTTCGTGCGCGATCTCGTGGCCGATCTCGTGGGGGCGACGGGGCGCAGCGACATCCGGGTCGAGCTGGACCTCGCCTCGGCGGTGATCCACGCGGACAAGTCGGTCGCCGTCGCGCTGCTGCTCAACGAGATCGTGACCAACATCCTCAAGCACGCCTTCACCGAGGGTCGGCCCGGCACCATTGCGGTGCAGGTCGCCGCCGGAAGCGAGATCCGCATCGTCGTGGAGGATGACGGGATCGGCATGCCGGAGGCGGCCGAGGCGCGGTCCACCTTCGGACAGTCCTTGATGGGGACCCTCGCCCGCCAGCTCGGCGCCCGGCTGACCGTGGCGAGCGCGCCGCGCAAGGGCACGCGCGTGGAGCTGATCCTGTCCGGCTGAACCGCCGCGCCCGCCGCAAGGCTTGGAGCCGCCCCGCAAAGCCACGTCACGCGCGAACCGCATCGCCCCCTGCGGTCGCCTTCCCGCACCGGCCGAGAGATCCCCGATCCGCATGATGGACCAGCGGTCCCTACGCGTCTTCCTCGTCGAGGACGAAGCCATCCTCCTGATGCAGCTCGAGGCGCTGGTGACGGCCGCGGGCCACGAGGTCGTGGCCACCGCGATGTCGGGCGAGGAGGCGATCCGGACCGCCGAGACGCTGGACGCGGACCTCGCCTTCGTCGACCTGCGCCTGTGCGACGGCGAGACCGGATTTCGCGTCGGCCGGTGCCTCGCTCGGGACGCGGGCATCCCCGTCATCTTCGTCACAGCGAACGACCGGCGCGTGCTCGGCGGGGCGGAACCCGGCGCGGAGATCGACGGCTCCTTCGGCGGCGCCCTCGGCGTCATCGCCAAGCCCTACACGCTGCACGGGCTGCAGACCGCCCTCGCCTTCCTGGAAGAGGCGCTGATCGCACCGCCGCCGAGTTCCGCCCCGCCGCCCGGCCTGCTGATCGCCCCGCACGTCGCGCAACGCTGGCGGCGCGCGAGCTAGGGCCTCGTCCGAAGAAGGGGGCCGGCCTCCCGCCCCGGAAGCGTCCGTCAGGGCCGGGTCAGGAACCCGATCGGCTCGCGGGCCGGCTGGCCGAGCCAGAGCAGGATCGCGCCGAGGCCGAGCCCGAGGAGGGAAGCCGGCGCCAGCGTCAGCGGCAGCACCAGCACCTGCCAGAGCCAGGGGGCCACACCCTCCACCGTCGCCTGAAGGGCGCTCGCCTTGTCCTTGAACAGGGTGAAGAGGAGATCGCTCAGGGGAGTCACCCGCAGGCCGTTATTCGCGACCGAGCGGGCGCCGTCGTAGACCAGGGCGACGAAGCCCCCGGCGAGCAGCAGAAAGCCGAGGAAGCGGAGCAGGAAGCGGAACATCGCGCGTCTTCGACCTCGGGCCCCGTCGCGCGGCCCGGGCGCGGGCCGCCATCCGCGGTGGAGTAGGGGCGCGCCCGCCCCGGCGCAAGCGACGATGGGGCCGATTGCCTGAGCCGCACCGCCATGCCACAGGGCGCGCGGCTCAGCGGGAGGGACGGCGTTTGGAGGGAAGCGGAGGCAGCCGGGCGGCCGCGGCGGAGACGGGCGGGCCCGCGCTCGTGATCTTCGATTGCGACGGCGTGCTCATCGACAGCGAGCCGATCAGCCTCGGCTGCCTCACGGCCGCCCTCAACGGGATCGGCGTGGCGATCGACGTCGACACGGTGCGCGCGCGCTTTGCAGGCACCTCGATGCCCTCGATCATGGCGCACGTGGCGACGGATTACGGCGTCGCCGCCCCGGACGGCTTCGTGGAGCGGGTCAAGGCCGACACGCTCGCGGCCTTCGACCGGGATCTCGGCGCGATGGCGGGCGTCGCGGAGGCGGTCCGCACCCTCGGGATCCCCACCTGCGTCGCCTCGAGCAGCGATCCCGTGCGCCTGCGCCACACGCTGACGCTGACCGGCCTCATGCCGCTCTTCGAGGGGCGGGTCTTCTCGTCCGCGGAGGTGGCGCGCGGCAAGCCCTTCCCGGACCTGTTCCTGCACGCGGCCGGGCGGATGGGCGTCGAGCCGGCCGCCTGCCTCGTCATCGAGGACAGCGTGCCGGGCGTCACCGCCGCCCGTGCTGCCGGCATGAGCGTGGTCGGCTTCACCGGAGGCGGCCATTGGAGGCACGATCCGACAGGCGCCGACCTCGCCGCCGCCGGCGCGGCGCGGGTCTTCCGGGACTACCGCGACCTCATGAGCGTGATCGCCGCGACGGCCTGAGGGCACCGGGGCGGGCGGCCCGCGAAGGAAGCGGTCGCGCGGAGCCGCCCGCGGGCCCTGTCCGTCCTAGGGAGGCGCCCGAATTCGAAAAAGCCTGCCATTGACGGGAAAGGCCGGCGATACCATCCTCATATCTGCCGGACGATGTCTTCGCGATGTCCTTCGGCCGCGGTGATTTGAAGTGTGTAGCTTGCGCCGCGTCACCAAACGCTAAAGCACCGCGAAGCGCTCGCGCCTCGTGGTCCTTCAACGAAAGGATGACTTGCCGTGACCGTTCGTCAGATCTTCCGGGACCTCTCCGTTGCCCGTGCATGGCCGCGCCGGTCCCGCGAGTGCTGTCGACGCTGACGCTCATCCCACCGTCACGTCGCCCAGCTATCGCATGGCCGGTTCCGTTCCGGCCCAGGGAGTTCTTCGTCCGATGTCCCATCTTCACGCCGGCAGCCTCACCCTCGCCGAGGTCCCGCCGCCCACCGAGATCGCTTCCCTTCCCCCGCAGGCCCGGTCCCGCCCCTACAGCGAGCCCGCCCCCACCCGCATCATCGAGGTCGGCGAGACGACCGCGGGCATCGCCGTGCCCGAGCACGGCGGCGTCCGCTTCTTCTCGTCGTCGCGCGATTTCGACGCCCTCGACGGCACGGTCTTCCGCAGCGTCGAGCAGGCGGCGCGGGCCGCCCGCGAGCGGGTCCGCCGCGGCGCCCACCGTCCCCGCCACGAGGCGGCGCGCCGGCTGCAGGCGGTCTGACGGCAGAGCCCCCACGCCTCCGGCGGTGGCCCTGCCTCCGCCGGCCGCCTCCTACTTGCACTCCTCGCGCGTCTTCTTCATCGCCTCCGCGAACCCGCCGAGCGCGTACTCGTCGCTCGTCGGGTTGCCGCGCAGCGAGGTCGTTTTGATGACGAGCTTCAGGTTGCGCGCGCTCATCTCGGCGACGACGCGGGCCTCGTCGGCCGGGTTCTGCAACCACGCATTGCCGTCCTTCACGACGAGGCCGTAGCGCGTGCTGCCGAGGTTGAGCGTCGGGTCCGTCGCGGCCGGAGGGGCGCCGGGCTTCACCTGGGCCGCCGCCGGCTTCGAGGGGAAGCCCAGCATCACCGCGACCTCGTTCTGGACGTTCTCGCCCTTGCGCACGGTCACGAAGAAATAGGCCGTGTCGCGCTTCAGCGTGGCGGGGGAGCGCGCGGTCGGCTGGGCGATCGCGTAGCACATCCGCGCCCTGCCCTGCCCGTTCACGAAGACGTTCCAGTCCCCGAAGGTGGCGAGCGGCACGGCCTGCTGCGTGCCGGGCGGAGCGACGGCGGGCTTCGGGGCCGACCGCTCGCGCCCGCGCCGCCGCGAGGTCGGCGCCGGCTCGGCCTCCTGCGCGGATGCGCCCGTCACGAAACGGCCGCTTCCCGTGAGGCCTGTCGGGGCCGCAAGCCCGGCCAGGGCGAAGGATCCGGCAGTGAGCCAGCGCGCAACACGAAGCATCGACACATCCTGATGGGGCGGCCCAGGACGCCGCACGCCGACCGCCGCGGGCGGCAGGCAGACGAACGCGGCGAACCCCGCACCGCGGCAGGGCTTGTTCGCGCAACTTGTGAAGCTTGAGCGCGCGATGGGCAAGGGGCGCGCCCCGGTTGCCGCCCCGGCCCTCTGCCGCGGCAGGCATCGAGAGACGCCGCCCCTCGGAGGTTCAGGCCGCGTGGATCTCGGCCGGGGGGGCACCGAGGCCGGCGATCACGGCGGGGCTCGGCAGGTGGGCGGGACTCGGCACGTCGGCGGGCGGGGCGGGAATCTCGACGGCGGGACGCTTGCGGGGCGCCGGGTCGTTGTAGGGCGTGTTGTAGGCCTTGCGCACGGAGGCCCAGTAAGCCTCGCGGTCGGTCGACGGGTGGCCGGTCAGGGCCGCGTCGATCTGCGCCCGCGCGGCCGCCGCGAGGGCGTCCGTCTCGTCCGGCGTGATCCAACTCTCCAGGGGCATGCACGATCTCCGATGCGCTCGGACCGCCTCTTAGCGAGGTTCACATAGCTGAGCCGTGAACGCACGCGCGGAGATGGCGGTTGCCTGCACGTTTTTCAGCCCTTTTCCCCGTTAAGCTGTGCAAGCCAGCGCTCGGCCTGGGCACGGACGTTGGCCGGCGCGGTCCCGCCGTAGCTGGTCCGGCTCGTCACCGAGTTCTCGACGCCGAGCACGGCGTAGACGGCCTCCGTGATGCGCGGCTCCGCCTCCTGCATCTCGGCAAGCGACAGCTCCTCCAGCCCCGCGCCGCGGGCGGAGGCCGCGCCGACGAGGCGGCCGGTGACGTGGTGCGCGTCGCGGAAGGGCAGGCCGAGTTCCCGCACCAGCCAATCGGCGAGGTCCGTGGCGGTGGCGTAGCCCGAGCCGGCGGCGCGGGCGAGGGTCTCCGGCACGGGCTCGAGATCGCGCAACATGCCGGTCATCGCGGCAAGGCAGAGCGAGAGGGTCTGGAGCGCGTCGAAGGTGCCCTCCTTGTCCTCCTGCATGTCCTTCGAATAGGCGAGGGGCAGGCCCTTCATCACGATGAGGAGGCCCGAGAGCGCGCCGATGACCCGGCCGGACTTGGCCCGCACGAGCTCCGCCGCGTCCGGGTTGCGCTTCTGCGGCATGATCGAGGAGCCGGTGGTGAAGCCGTCCGACAACCTCACGAAGCCGAACTGCGCCGAGGTCCAGACCACGAGCTCCTCGGCGAAGCGCGACAGGTGCACGGCGCAGATCGCCGCCGCCGAGAGCGCTTCGAGGGCGAAGTCGCGGTCGGCCACGGAATCGAGGGAGTTCGCCGTCGGCCGGTCGAAGCCGAGCGCCGCCGCCGTGGCGTGCCGGTCGATCGGGAAGGACGTGCCCGCGAGCGCGGCCGCCCCGAGGGGGCATTCGTTCAGCCGCGCGCGGGCGTCGCGCAGGCGCCCGCGGTCGCGCCCGAGCATCTCGACATAGGCGAGGAGATGGTGCCCGAAGGTGACGGGCTGGGCCGATTGCAGGTGGGTGAAGCCCGGCATCACCGTGGCGGCATGCGTGAGCGCCTTCTCGGCCAGAGCCCGCTGCAGGTCTTCGGCCTGCCCGTCGAGGCTGTCGAGGGTGTCGCGCACCCAGAGCTTCATGTCGGTGGCGACCTGATCGTTGCGCGAGCGCGCCGTGTGCAGGCGCCCGGCCGTGGGGCCGACGATCTCGCGCAGGCGGCTCTCCACGTTCATGTGGATGTCCTCAAGCTCGCGCTTGAAGGCGAGCTGCCCGGACTCGATTTCCGCCTGGACCGACTTGAGCCCGGCGGAAATCGCGGCCACATCTTCCGCTGGCAGGATGCCGGTCTCGCCCAGCATCGCCACATGCGCCAGCGAGCCGCGGATGTCCTGGGGCGCGAGGCGCTTGTCGAACCCGATGGAGGCGTTGATCTCCTCCATGATCTCGGCGGGGCCGCTCGCGAAGCGCCCGCCCCACATCCGGTTGCTCATGACCTGTCACACCCTCTCGCCGCACCGGCCCGTCGCGGGATCGCAAGGATGAGGCCCGGCCGCCTCGCCTCCTTCGCCGTGGGGGCAGCCCTCGTCACCGCGCTCGGCGCCGGCCTCGCCCTATACGGGACGGGCCGCGGCGGCAACGGGCCCGAGGTCGCCGGCCCTTGCCCAGGGGCCGCGGAGACGATCGCCCGCGCGAGCCCGCACGCCAGCGGCGAGGTCGCGGCGATGCAACTCCTCGACGTGCCGAAGCCCGCGCCCGACCTCGTCTTCAAGGGGCCGGACGGCGCGGAGACGTCGCTCGCCGCGCTTGGGGGCCGGGCGCTCCTCGTCAACCTGTGGGCGACGTGGTGCGCCCCCTGCAAGGCGGAGATGCCGGCCCTCGACCGGCTCCAGGGCGAGTTCGGCGGGCCGGACTTCGCCGTGGTGGCGATCAACCTCGACACCCGCAACCTCGACCGGCCGCCGGCCTGGATGCGCGACAACGGCATCACGCGGCTCGCCTACTACGCCGATCCCGGCGGGCGCGTGCTGCCCGCGGTTCAGCGCGACACGGGCTCGACCGGCCTGCCGACGACGCTCCTCATCGACGCGGGCGGCTGCGAGATCGGCGTGATGAAGGGGCCGGCCGAGTGGTCGAGCGAGGACGGCAAGCGCCTGATCCGCGCGGTGCTCGGCGGCGGCACGAAGTCCTGACGCGCGGGGACCCGCATGAACAGGCCGCGCCCGCTCTCCGCGCTCCGCACCGCCCTCACCAGCGAGGCGGCGGGCGGCCTCGTCCTGATGGCGGCCGCAGCGCTCGCCCTGATCGTGGCGAACTCGCCCCTGGCGGAGGCCTACGCCGAGGCGCTGCACCTGCCCCTCGGCCCGTTGAGCCTGCTGCACTGGATCAATGACGGCCTGATGGCCGTGTTCTTCCTGCTCGTCGGCCTGGAGATCAAGCGCGAGGCCCTCGACGGGCGCCTGCGCACCTGGCCGGACCGGGCCTTGCCGGGCCTTGCCGCCCTGGGCGGCATGGTGGTGCCGGCCCTCGTCTACGTCGCCCTCAACGCGGGCGCCGGGACGCTGCGGGGCTGGGCGATCCCGGCGGCCACCGACATCGCCTTCGCCCTCGGCGTGCTGGCGCTGCTGGGCGCCCGGGCGCCCGTCTCCCTCAAGATCTTCCTCAGCGCCGTGGCGATCGTCGACGATCTCGGCGCCGTCCTCATCATCGCCCTCTTCTACACGGGCGGGCTCGACCCGACGATGCTCGGGCTCGCCGCCCTGACGCTCGGCGCGCTCGCCGCCCTCAACCGGCTCGGCGTCGCGCGGCTCGCGCCCTACCTCGTGCTGGGCCTCGCCCTGTGGTTCTTCGTGCTGCGCTCCGGCGTGCACGCCACGGTTGCGGGGGTGCTACTGGCCCTCACGATCCCGATCCGGCCGAGCCCGGGCAGGCCGGAGGACCCGACCTCGCCGCTCCACGGGCTGGAACATGCCCTGACGCCCTGGGTCACGTATCTCATCGTGCCGGTCTTCGGCTTCGCCAATGCCGGGGTGCGCCTCGTCGGGGTGTCGGCCGAGACGATCCTGCACCCGGTCACCCTCGGCGTGGCGCTCGGGCTCTTCCTCGGCAAGCAGGCCGGCATCTTCGCGAGCGTGCGCCTCGCCGTCGCGGCGGGCTTGGCGTCCCGGCCGGCGGGAGCGACCTGGGCGCAGGTCTACGGCGTCGCGATCCTGTGCGGCATCGGCTTCACCATGAGCCTGTTCATCGGCGGCCTCGCCTTCGCGGATGCCGCGCACGAGACGGAGACCAAGCTCGGCGTGCTCGGCGGCTCGCTGCTCTCCGGGATCGTCGGAGCGGCCCTCCTCGCCCTCACCGCAGGCCGGGAACGGGCGAGCGCCGCACCGAAGCCAGCCTGACCGTTGCGGCCCGAGGCCACGACCTGTAACCCCGCCGCCCATCCGGCCCCGCGCGGCCGCCCGCATGGAGAGGCGCCCGATGCGCTACTATCTCGGCCTCGCGACGACCTTCCACGACCCGGCGCTGGCCCTCGTCGGGCCGGATGGCGACGTCCTCTTCGCGGAGGCCGCGGAGCGCTACCTCCAGTACAAGCGGGCCCCGAATTGCGAGCCGGACCCCGCCTCGCGCATGGTCGGCCTCCTGAAGGCGCACGTGCCGGACGGCGCCGAGATCGTGGTGGCCTCGAGCTGGGGGGCTCAGTTCACGGACTTCCTGACGGGCCAGGGGGCGAGCGGCGCCTTCGCGCTCGAGGCGCTCGCCCGCCACCCGAGCACGCTCAACCGCTCCTTCGTGCCCGAGCAGGCCGAGCGCATCTTCATCGCCGACCTCGCCCTCGCGCAGGCGCGCGCCGGCTACGGCACGCTGCTCGCCCTCAACCAGGAGATCCGCGGCGGCGGCGGCAGCCCGCGGGCCGCCATCCGCGCTCAGCGGCGCTATCCCCACCACCTCACCCATGCGGCCTACGGCCTCTGGGGCAGCCCCTTCTCCGACGCGACGGCGCTGATCGTCGACGGCATGGGCGAGACGGGCGCGGCCGCCCTCTACCGGCTGAGCGACGGCCGCATCGAGGAGGTGCGCCGCCATCGCGGGCGCGGCTCCGTCGGCTTCCTCTACGGCCTCGTCACGGACCTCGCCGGCTTCGACCAGGTGAAGGGGGAGGAGTGGAAGATCATGGGGCTCGCCCCCTACGGCCGCACCGATCCCGAGCTGATGGCGCTCCTGCGCCGCCTGTTCTCGGTCGAGGACGGGCGCCTGCGCTTCGCGGACGAGGCGACCGTGCAGGCGGTCGCCGCCGCGATCCTGGCGCGGCGCCCGGCGGACGCCCTCGATAGCGGCTGGGCCGACCTCGCCCGCTGCGGGCAGGACATCTTCGCGGAGTTGATGGACGCCCTCGTCGACGAGGCGTGGCGGCTCGCGCCCCACGAGAACCTCGTCGTGGCGGGCGGTTGCGGGCTCAACTCGTCCTACAATGGCAGGCTGCTCGGCCGTTCCGGCTTCCGGCACCTGCACGTGCCCTCGGCGCCGGGCGACGACGGCAACGCGGTCGGCGCCGCCTGGCTCGCCTATGCCGAGGACCATCCGGACTGGCGCGGGCCTCCGCAAGCGGCGCGTCCCCTGACGCCCTATCTCGGCTCGCGGGTCTCGACCGAGCCCTTCGAGCGGATGGCCGCCTGGGAGCCCCGCGCGCGCCGGCTCGGGCATGGGGGCGTGACCCGGGAGGCGGCGCGCATCCTGGCCGAGGGCGGCCTCGTCGGCTGGGTCCAGGGGCGGGCGGAATTCGGGCCGCGCGCCCTCGGCAACCGCTCGATCCTGGCGGATCCGCGGCCGGCCTGGGCGAAGGATGCGCTCAATGCCAAGGTGAAGTACCGGGAGGCGTTCCGGCCCTTCGCGCCCTCGATCCTGGCGGAGGCCGGGCCCGACTGGTTCGAGGATTATGCCGACAGCCCCTACATGGAGCGGACGCTCGTCTGGCGCGAGGGCGTGCGGGAGACGGTGCCGGCGGTGGTGCATGCCGACGGCACGGGCCGGCTCCAGAGCGTGACGCCCGCGCGCAACCCGGCCTACGCCGCCCTGATCGCGGCGTTCCGCGACCTGACCGGCGTGCCGATCCTCCTCAACACGAGCTTCAACGTGATGGGCAAGCCGATCCTCCACACGGCGGAGGACGCGATCCTGATGTTCTACACCACGGGGCTCGACGCCCTCGTGGTGGAGGATTGGCTGCTGACGAAGGCCGCTTAACGCCCTGATCTTACTCGCAGACCTCGACGCGCTTGTAGACGAAATTGTCCTCGTCGAGCCATTCCTTGCGGCGCTCGTAGTGGCAGACGGGCGCGCGGCGCGGGCGCACCACGACGGCCTCCTCCTCCACGTAGGCGGGCCGCGCCCGGTAGGCGGGCGGCGGCGGGGGCGCGGGCTGGGCGCCGTTGATGAGGGCGTTGGCGGCGACCCCGCCGAGGACGCCGCCGGCGACGCCGCCGAGGATCGCCGCGTTCATGCCGTCGCGGGCGGAAGCGCCCTGCGCCCCGGCGCCGATGAGGAGGGCGCCGGCGAGGGCGGCCCGGACGAGGATGACGGAAGGGTCGAGGCGCACGCGCGAAATCTCCGGTTCGTGTTGAGGGAAATCCAACACCCGGATGTTTAAGAATCCGCGAATGCGCCGCGCACAATCCGGTTGAGCGCGGCCGGGACCGGCCTCGAAACTCGACCCTTGATTGTGTACTTCCGTGCGCGTGCGATCTCGTTTCGGGACCGCCGCGCGTAGATCGCGATCATCCGCCCGAAGGGCCTGGGTCGAGCCCCCCGGTCGCGGGAACGCAGGCCCCCGGCCGGCGGCCGGTCAGGCGGGCGCCAAGAGCGCGTCGAGGCTGCCGATCACCCGGCCGGGCGGCAGGTCGGCGTACTCGTCCGGCGCGCCCATGCGGTTCACCCAGGCCGTCGTGAAGCCGAAGGCGGTGGCGCCGGCGATGTCCCAGCGGTTCGAGGATGCGAACAGCACCGCCTCGCGGCCGATTCCGAACCGATCGCAGGGGATCGCGTAGGCGGCGGGGCTCGTCTTGAAGGTCCCGGCCGGATCGACCGAGAGCGTCGCGTCGAGGTGGCGCCCGAGGCCCGCCGAGGCGACCGCGCGCTCCAGCATGGCGGTGTCGCCGTTCGAGAGGATCGCCGTGGCCAGGCCGCGGGCGCGCAGGGCGTCGAGGGTCGCGGGCACCTCCGGATAGGCGTCGAGGTCTCGGTAGGCGTCGAGGAGCCGGCCGCGCAGGCGCCGGTCGACGCCCGGGTGCCTCGCCAGGGCATAATCGAGGGCCGCCTCCGTGAGCGACCAGAAGCTCCGGTAGCGCCCCATCAGCCCGTAGACCCAGCTGTATTCGAGCTGCTTCGTGCGCCACGCCTCCGAGAGCGGGCCGGCCTCGGGGCCGACGGCCCCGGCATGGCGCTGCACCGCGGAATGCACGTCGAACAGGGTTCCGTAGGCGTCGAAGACGGCAAGTCTCTTGCCGGCGAGCAGGGTCTCGGACATGGGCGCTACCGCGTCGGTTCGGCCCCCCGAGATGGCGCGGGCCGGCGCCCCGCCCAGGGGTGGGGTCCGCCCAGACGTCAGGTTCGCCGGAGGCGCAGGCCGAACAGGCGCAGCGTGCCGAGGAGGATGAGCCCGTAGACCGCGAAGCCGGCGCTGCCGAGGAGGGCGAGCACCGCGACCTCGCGCAGGTGCGGGAGCGGCGGCACCAGCCGGTCGGCCAGGGGCAGGCCGTAGAGCGCGACGACACTGAGCGCGCCGCAGGCGATCACCACGCCGAGGATCGTGACGAGCAGCCCCCGTCCCGGCGCCGTCCAGCCCCGGCGCAGGGCGAGGACGACGAGGAGGATCAGGTTCACCCACTGGCTGACAGCCGTGGCGAGGGCGAGGCCGGTCACGCCGTAGGGGCCGGTGAGCAGGACCTTCAGGCCGACATTGACCGCGATGGCGGTGAGCGAGGCGATCAGCGGCGTCGCGGTGTCGTGGCGGGCATAGAAGCTCGCCACCGCGCTGCGCACGAGCACCACGGCGGGCAGCGCGAGGCCGTAGGCGGCGAGCACGGAGGCTGCGCGGGCGGCATCCTCCGCGCTGAAGGCGCCGCGCTGGAACAGCGCCGTCATGATGAGGCCCGGCAGGGTCAGGAAGGCGACCGTGAAGGGAGCCGAGAGGGCCAGCGAGAAGCCCGCAGCCCGGTTCTGCGCGGCATGTGCGCCGGCCACGTCGCCGCCCGCGATGCGCCGGCTCATCTCGGGCAGCAGCACCGTGCCGGCGGCGATGGCGATGACGCCGAAGGGGAGCTGGTAGAGCCGGTCGGCGTAGTAGAGGGCCGAGACGGCGCCGGTCGGCAGCAGGCTCGCGATGATGGTGTCGGCGAAGGCCGCGATCTGGAAGCCGGCCGAGCCGATCACGGCCGGCCCCAGCACCTTGAAGAAGCGGCGCATGTCGGGGTCGGCGAGACGCGGCCGGGCGAGGTGCGGGGCGAGGCCGGCGCGGCGGCAATCCCACCAGACGAGGGCGAGCTGCAGCACGCCGGAGACCACGACGCCCCAGGCGGCGGCGTAGGCCGCGTTCGGGAACAGGAAGGCGAGGCCGAGCGCCGCCAGCATCGCGAGGTTGAGGAGAACGGGCGCGCCGGCGGCAGCGGCGAAGCGGCGATGCGCGTTGAGCACGCCGGAGAGCAGCGTCACCAGCGTCATGAACAGGAGGTAGGGGAAGGTGATGCGGGTCAGCGCCACCGCGAGGTCGAAGCGGGCCGGGTCCTCGGCGAATCCGGGGGCCAGCGCCCGCACCACGAGGGGCATCAGGGGCAGCGCGAGCGCGACGAGGACCGCCTGCACGATCAGCATCAGGGTGAAGACGCGGTCGGCGAAGGCGCGGGCCTCGCCCGCCGCCCCGGCCTCGGCCCGGCTCGCATAGGCCGGCACGAAGGCGGTGTTGAAGGCGCCCTCGCCGAAGATGGCGCGGAAATGGTTCGGCAGCCGGAAGGCCACCACGAAGGCGTCGGCCACGGGGCCTGCGCCCATCACCGCGGCCATCACCACGTCGCGGGCGAAGCCCGTGACGCGGGAGACGAGCGTCCAGCCGCCGACGGAGAGGATGGAGCGGATCACGGGCGGAGGCCCGCGGAGGCCGTCCGGCGTTCGATCTTGAGGGAGGAAATGACTTGCTTGGGGGAGGAAATGACCTGGGCGCCCTGTCTCGGCCGGGTCGGCCCGGCGGGGCGCATCAAGAGCCGGTTTCGCGCCGCATCTCAAGGGGCGCGACGCGCGCCCTCTCCCGTCCGGGAGAGGGCCGGGGTGAGGGGTTCAGGCTCTTCCGGCAGGGCCGCCCCCTCACCCGGTGCGCGTGCCGCGCCCTCGACCTCTCCCGAACGGGAGAGGTGAGGCCCGCCCTACTTGGTCGCCTCGGCGTACATCTGCTCCACGTGCTCCCAGTTCACGAGGTTCTCGATGAAGGCCTTCAGGTAGTCGGGGCGCCGGTTGCGGTAATCGATGTAGTAGGAGTGCTCCCACACGTCGACGCCGAGGATGGGCTTGGCGCCGTGCACGAGCGGGTTCTCGCCGTTCGGGGTCTTCAGGATGGCGAGCTTGCCGTCCTTGACCGCGAGCCAGGCCCAGCCCGAGCCGAACTGGCCGATGCCGGCCTGGATGAAGTCCGCCTTGAACTTCTCCGCGCCGCCGAGATCCTCGTCGATCTTCTTGGCGAGCGCGCCGGGGATGGCGCCGCCGCCATTCGGCTTCATCCACTGCCAGAAATGGATGTGGTTGTAGTGCTGGCCGGCGTTGTTGAAGAGCGCCTGATTGGTGTTGTAGCTCGCCTTGACGATCTCCTCGACGCTCTTGCCCTGGAGATCCGTGCCCTCGAGCAGCTTGTTGCCCGTGTCGACATAGGCCTTGTGGTGCTTGTCGTGGTGAAACTCCAGGGTCTCCTTCGACATGTAGGGGCCGAGCGCGTCGTAGGCGTAGGGGAGTTCCGGCAGGGTGAAGGTCATCGGCATCGCTCCGGGAATGGGAGGCGGCGTCAGGCGAGGCCGCATCCTCGGGGTGAATCCTGTGCCGGCGGCCACGCAAGGCGCGCGCCGTCCTCAAGGCAACGGCCGCTTAGGTAAGTCGGTGCCGAGGCCACGGCAACGCCGTCCGCCCCCGTGCCGGCCCCGTGCACGGGGAAAGCTTGGCCTTGGACCCGGAATCGCGGGTCCGGCGGGCGCCACCCGCGGGCCGCGAGCGCCCTCCACAAGTTCCGTGGACGACGCGGGGCCGGGGCACGGGCCATGCCCTTTCGGATTTTGCAAAACCGGGCCAGGGATTTACTGTTTCCGGGCCGGACGTCCGGTCTGTACCAGAGAGTAACATGATCGTTGCGCTGCTCGCGCTCGCCGTCGCCATGATGATCGGCGGTGCCGCCTCGGTGATCCAGGGGTTCCCGTTCGTACGCCTGGAGAGCGGTCTCGCGATGGTGATCGCGGGGGCGACCGTCGCCTCGGCCGGCGCCGTCCTGGCGGGGCTCGCGGCCGTGGCCGACCGGGTGCGGCGGGTCGAGCGGGCGCTGGCGGCCGAGCCGGTCGCGCATCGGGCGGCCGGCACCGATCTCGGGCTGCCGCCGAGCCCCCCTCCCGTCTTCGCGGAGGACGGGACGGCCCTGCGCGCCGAGCCCCTCCTGACGGACGGGCCGAGGCCCCGCCCGGCCTTCGGGGCCGAGACCGCGCCCCCCCTCGGCGGCGCGGCCCTCCCCGGCGCGGCGGTCGGCGGCGCGGCGGTCGGCGGGGCGGCCCTTGCCGGGCTCTCGGCGGGCTTCCTCTCGTCGGGCGCCGGCCCGGACCGGACCACCCTGCCCCCACTCCACGCGGCGGGGCCGGAGACGGGCGAGGGCAGGCACCCGGCCGAGCCGGAACTGCCGCTGCCGGAGCCGGCGCAGCCGGACGATCCCGGTCTCGCCGCCGCCCGCCGCGAGCCGACCTTCGAGCCGACCTTCGAGCCGAGCCCCGAACCCACGCCCGAACCCGCCCCCGCATCCCTGCCCGAACCGGATGACGGGATCGGGCCGGAGGACGACCTGTTCGCCTCTCCGGAGCCCCATCCCGAGGCGGCCCCCCGGCCGGAGGAGGCGGAGCCCGAGCCGGTCGCGCTGCGCCCGGCGCTGCGGGAGGAACCGGCCGAGACCCATCACGCGGCCGCGGCGGAGCCCCATGATGCGGAGATCCTCGCCGAGGACGTCTCCCCGCCCGAGCCGCAGCCCGGCCGGGAGATCGTCGGGACGCATGCCTCGGGCGGCAACACCTACGTGATGTACGCGGACGGCTCGATCGAGGCGGAGACGCCGCGGGGCCGCTACACCTTCAACTCCCTCGACGAGCTCAAGGCCTTCGTCGATACCGGGGGCGAGGGCGAGACGCGCGGGGCCGCCTGAGGGCCGCGACGCGCCCTCTCTCCCGTGCGGGAGGGACCCGCGCCTCCGGCGCGGCGCGTGCAGCCCGCTTCAGGCCAGCGGGTTGAGGGCCTCGTTGCGGGGCGGCAGGGGGGCGAGCATGGTCAGGCTGAAGCCCTCCGGCGGGTAATCCGTCGTCACCTCGGCCTGGACCTGGGTCGTCAGCACCCGCTGCAGCAGGCGCGAGCCGAAGCCCTGGCGGCGCGGCGGCTCGACCGGCGGGCCGCCGGATTCCCGCCACTCGAAGCGCAGGATGCCGGCCGGACCGCCGGGCAGGAGCGACCACGTCACCGCGACGCGCCCGCCGCGGGTGGAGAGCGCGCCGTATTTCGCGGCGTTCGTGGTCAGCTCGTGGATCGCCATGCCGATCGGCACCGCGATCTCGGAGGCGAGATCGACGGGCGGCCCCTCCAGGCTGACGCGGCGGTCGGCGGCGCCCTCCATGGCGCCCTCGGCGTAGGGCTTCAGCTCGTTGACGAGGAGGCTGCGCAGGCTCGCCGTCTGCCACGTATCCTCGGTCAGGACCGAGTGGGTGTGGGCGAGCGACATGATGCGGCCGACGAAGGCCTCGTAGAAGCTCTCGATGCTGGAGGCGGTCCGCGCCGTCGAGCCGACGATGGCCTGCACGGTCGCCAGCGTGTTCTTGACCCGGTGGTGCAGCTCGCGGATGAGCAGGCTCTGGCGCTCCTCGGCGAGGCGCCGGTCGGTCACGTCGGCGACGACGCCGATCAGGCGGCGCGGCAGGCGGTTCGGCGCGTCGCGCTCGAAGCGGCCCGCCATCTCGATGGTGCGCCATGCCCCGTCGCTCTTGCGGCGCACCCGGCCGGACACGTGCAGGATGCCCTCCTCGCGCAGGGCGCTCGAGATCGCGGCCCGCACGGCCTTGCGGTCGTCCGGGTGCAGGACCTCGTTGAGGAACTCGGCCTTGCCCACGCTCCCGTCCTCGGGCGTGCGCCCGAAGATCTCGAACATGCGCTCGTTCTCCCAGATCGCCTGGTCGTCGAGCATGTGCCACTCGAAGATGCCGAGGCGGGCGAGGGAGGCCGCCACCCGCAGGCGCTGCTCGCGCCCGAGCAGGGCGTCGCGGGCCTCGACGCGGGTGGTGATGTCCTGCACCACGCCCACCATGCCGACGAGGCCGCCCTCGGGATCGGAGAGGGGCTGGCCGCGCACGCCGATGATCACCTCCCGCCCGTCCGACCGGACGAGGCGGCTCTCGAAGAAGTAGGGCCTGCCGCGCTCGGTCGCCTCGCGCACGAGGCCGCCGACGCGGGCGCGCTCGGCCTCGCCGAGACTGTCCCGCAGCCCCTGCCAGGTCATGGAGGGGCCGGGGGCCTGCCCGAGGATCTGGGCGGCGCGCCGCGACAGGGTGATGCGCCCGCTGCCCGCGTCCCAGCGCCACTCGCCGAGGCCGGCCGCGGTGAGGGCCTCGCGGTTCTGCTCGGCGCGCACCGCCTCGTCGGGATCGAGCGCGGCGACGACGAGGGTGCGCCCGGCCGCGCCCGAGCGGGTGACGCGCACCTCGACCGGGCGCCCGTCCGCCCGCAGCCAGCTCTGTACGCCCTCGGTGGAGAAGGGCCGCTCGACGAGATCGGTGAGGCAGCGCCCGGAGAGCCGCCCCGGCTCGTAGCCGAGCAGGCGGCACAGGTGGCGGTTCGCGTCGAGGATGCGGTTCTCGGCCGGCGACAGGATCGCGAGCCCGACCGCCGCCTCCTCGAAGGCCGCGCGGTGAAGATCGCCGGCCTCGGCCGCCGGGTAATCCGCCCTGTCGCCCAATCCTACCTCGCAAGGGCCCGGCCGCCGCGGAGCAGGTCGCGACGTCCTCCGGCGTGCCGGACCGCCCCAAGATGGAGGCAGCGCCGGTCAGCGGCAAGGCGAGGCTTGGAAACGCCCTGTGTGCAGCGGCACCGAGGGGCGCCCCGTCAGGCCCGGACGAATTCGAGATAGGTCGGCCGCCGCCCCGCCGCGATCGCCTTCGCCTCGTAGCGGGTGCCCGGCCAGCCGGGATAGGGGGCGGTCCAGTCGGCGGCGCTCCGCGCCGTCCAGGCGAGGCCGGGGCAGCGGGCCGCCCGCACCAGGGTCCAGCCCGCGTAATCGTCGATGTCGCTGGCGAAGCGGAACAGGCCGCCCGGCTTCAGGACGCGGGCGATCTCGCGCAGCGACTCGTCCGAGACGAAGCGGCGCTTGCGCTGGCGGCGCTTCGGCCAGGGATCCGGATAGAGCAGGTAGATCCGGGCGAGGCTCGCATCGGGGAGCGCGGCGAGGAGCGCCGTGACGTCCTCGTCGCGGATGCGGACATTCGTCAGGCCGCCCTCGTCCACCTCCCGCAGGAGCTTGACGACGCCGTTGACGAAGGGCTCGGCGCCGATGATGCCGATCTCGGGATGGCTCCGCGCCTGATGGGCGAGGTGCTCGCCGCCGCCGAAGCCGATCTCGAGCCAGTATTCGCGCTTGGCCCCGGGGAACAGGTCGGCCGGGTCGAGGCGGGCGCCCGCCTCCGGCAGGGCGACGCGCAGCCGCGGCAGCAGATCGGCGAGGCGCTGCTCCTGGCCCTCGCGCAGCCGCTTGCCCTTGCGCCGGCCGAAGAAGGCCCGCTCCGCCGCCTCAGGCGCGCTCCGCCCGGTTGTCGTCACGCAACGCTCCGTACGCGCGCCCGATCGGGACGGGCGCGACAGGCTCCCCCTCCCGGCCGGGAGGGGGATGCAGGGTGATCCGGGGGGAGCGCGGCCCCGCCCGGGCCGCGATCAGGCCAGCGTCGACTTCAGCGCCTCGGCGAGGTCGGTGCGCTCCCAGGAGAAGCCGCCATCGGCGTCCGGCGCGCGGCCGAAATGGCCATAGGCCGAGGTGCGGGCGTAGATCGGCTTGTTGAGGCCGAGCTTCGTCCGGATGCCGCGGGGCGAGAGGTCCATCGCGTCCATCAGCACGGCCTCGAGCTTCGCCTCGTCGACCTTGCCGGTGCCGTGCAGGTCCACGTAGATCGAGAGCGGCTTGGCGACGCCGATGGCGTAGGCGAGTTGGATCGTGGCGCGGCCCGCGAGGCCGGCGGCGACGACGTTCTTGGCGAGGTAGCGCGCCGCGTAGGCCGCCGAACGGTCGACCTTGGTCGGGTCCTTGCCCGAGAAGGCGCCGCCGCCGTGGGGCGCCGCGCCGCCATAGGTGTCGACGATGATCTTGCGGCCCGTGAGGCCGGCGTCGCCGTCGGGGCCGCCGATCACGAACTTGCCGGTCGGGTTGACGTGCCAGATCGTGCCCTCGGTGACCCAGCCCTGCGGAAGCGCCCGGAGGATGTAGGGCTCGACGATGGCGCGCACGTCCGCGGAATCGAGCGTGTCGTCGAGGTGCTGGGTCGAGAGCACGATCTGCGTCACCTCGACCGGGCGGCCGTTGGCGTAGCGCACGGTGACTTGGCTCTTGGCGTCGGGGCCGAGCACCGCGGCGTCGCCCTCGCGCGCCTTGCGGGCGTCGGCGAGGTCCTTGAGGATCTTATGCGCGTAGAAGATCGGGGCCGGCATCAGCTCCGGGGTCTCGTCGGCGGCGTAGCCGAACATGATGCCCTGGTCGCCCGCGCCCTCGTCCTTGTTGCCGGCGGCGTCGACGCCCTGCGCGATGTCGGCCGACTGGGCGTGCAGGTGGATGGCGACGTCGTTGTTCTTCCAGTGGAAGCCGTCCTGCTCGTAGCCGATGTCCCTCACCGCCTCGCGGGTCAGGTGCTCGAGATCCTTGAAGGTCACCGAGTCGGGCCCGCGCACCTCGCCCGCGATCACGATGCGGTTCGTCGTCGCCAGGGTCTCGACGCCGAGACGCGCCTCGGGCATCGCCGCGAGGTAGGCGTCGACCACGGTGTCGGAGATGCGGTCGCAGACCTTGTCGGGGTGGCCCTCGGAGACGGATTCGCTCGTGAACAGGTAATCGGAACGCGGCATGGGCTGGCACCCCCTTGTGCGGGCGCGCCATGCGTTCCGGCGCTTGACCCGAGGTCGGCAGATGCGGGGTTCTCGCACCGGCGCGCGCGGGCGGTCAAGATGAAATGGCGAACGCGTCCGTTTTAACGGACGATTTCGTCGGAAGATCAGCCGTTCAGCTTGCGGTCGAGCGCATGGACCGCGGCCGCGATGTCGCGGCGGGTCTCGTCCGACACGTTCTCGGAGAGGTGGCGGGCGAGGACGTCGACGAGGGCCTGCAGGTCGCCGCCGCCGATCTCCTGCTGCTTATCCTCGCCGAAGCCCTGCGGGGGGATGTCGTCGAGGCGCTTCATGCCCTGGAAGAAGTGTTCCAGGGGCACGCCGGTCATCCGCGCGAAGATCTCGAGGTGGACGGCGCTGATCCGGTTGGTGCCCTTCTCGTATTTTTGGAGTTGAGCGGCCGACATGCCGAAGCTCTGCGCGACGCGGCGCTGGGTCAGGGAGGCGCGCCGGCGCTCCTCGGCGATGCGCTGCCCGATATAGGCATCCCGATCGTCGGTCTTCTGGCCTGCCATGGAAATCCCGTCACGTCCGCCGCGCGCCGGATCGTGAACCCTGCGCCCGGCGCGCCTACGCTTAAGGTTCTGGCGTGTTTTTGTCACCGCACGCCAAACCGAATACGTAATACGCACCGGGGAAGCGTGCCACAACTGCCACAGGTCGCATGCTAGCCAGAAATCGAGACTTACGGTTGCCTCTGTGCGTCACGGGACACGGACGGGACAGCCTCAAGTTTGCCGGGCCTCCCCGCGGCGGCGGGTTTCGGCCGGCCGGCGGCGATACGCTCACGCGTTCGTGAGACTTCCTCCCCGGCAGCGGAGCGGCGCCTGCGGGAGGCGGCCAGCGCGAGGAGGGCGAGCAGGCCCCCGGCGAGCGTGTCGGGCAGGTAGTGGCCCCCCGCCCCGACCGTGCCGACGATGACGGCCGCGTTCAGGACGAGGCCGGCCGGGCCGATCAGCGGCAGGGGCGCCAACGCCCAGGCCGTGAGGATGGCGAGGCAGACGTGGAAGGACGGGAAGGTCACGAGGGCGCGGATGTCGCCGAGCGCGAGACTGCCGAGCGTGCCGGCCCGCAGCCGGGCCAGGGGCTCCAGGTGCCAGAGGGCGCCGACCGTCTCGAGATGGCTCGCGGGCACCGCAGGCGGCGCGTAATGGGCGTAGGGGCCGGCCGCCGGCAGCACGGCCGAGACGGCGATGACGACGAGGAGGGTCGCCGAGAAGAGGCGGACGAACCGCCAGAGGCGGCCGAGACGGCGCGCGGCGGAGAGGGCGATGACGACGAGCGCCACCTGAGGCCCGCTCGAATGGTAGGCCAGGGCGAGCCACCACGACAGCGTGGGATGGTCGGCGAGGAAGCCGATATAGGCCGGCCAGTCGAAGCCGAGGGCCGCCTCGATCCCGGCGAGCTCCGCGTCGCGGAGCGGCAGCGCGAGGCTCGCCGCGAGGTAGTGCAGCAGCGCGGCCGGCACGGTCACGGCGATGAGGCAGGCGCTGGCCAGGGCCATGCCGCGCAGGCTCGGCTCCGAGCGCACGGTGCCGCAGACGATTGCGGCGGCGAGCAGGGCGCCGATGGCGGCGGCGCAGGCGGCGAAGCCGGCCGGCGCGACCGCGATCCGCGAGCCCGCCAGCCACGCCGCGTCGAGGGCGACGAGGGCGGCGATGGCGAGCCAGAACCCTGCCCCCGGGGCCGCGACCGCCGAGGCGTGGCGGAGCGGCTCGGCGGTCCAGGACCACGGCACCCACCGCCGTGCCGAGGCAGGGCGCGGCGCCGGGCCCAGGGTTCCTGCCGTCATTCCCGTCGCACTCCGCTCCGCCGCGGCGGATGCCGGGCCGGCCGCCGGGAGATACGCGCGGCGGACGGGTTGGTTCGCTTTCGGACGGGGCGAAATGCGGGGCCGCTCTCCCGAGCCCGGCACAACCTGAAAATGCATCAAATCAAAATAGGAACATAAGTTGTACGGCACGGTTCCGGCTGAGGCATGCCGGCTGGTTCCCGAGGACCCGGATGCGGAAACCCCGACCCGGAGCCCCTTTCATGCATCGACGCGACTTCCTCACGGGCCTGCTGACTGCAACCGCCGCGCTGGCCGTGACCCGCACCGCCATCGCGCAGCCGACGCCGGCCGGCGCCATCCCGACCCCGGTCTACCTCGACATGGCCACCAAGGGCGGCCTGTTCCTCGAGAACACCGCGCGGGACGCCCATGACAAGACCGGCAATCCCCGGGTGAAGACCTTCAGCCGCGCCGAGGTGGTCGAGCAGGTCAACCTCTCGCGCAAGCTCGCCCCCTACACGGCCGGGGCTCCCATCGCCGGCGCGCCTCCCGGCCCGGGCGGAGTGATCGGCGGCCTCGTGACCGCGCCGGTGGCGATCGCCGGCGGTGTCGCCGGCGCGGCGGCCGGGGCCGTCGGCCTTGCGCCCGGTCGGATGACGTCGGACGAGCAGAAGGCTCAGATCCTGTCGCAGCTCGCCGGCCTGCAGCCCGGCCCGCAATACGACGCGACGTTCGTGTCCGCCTCGCTCCAGGGCCATCAGGAGGCGCTGGCGATCCACGGCTCCTACGCGGAGAGCGGCGAGGATCCCGCTCTGCGCCGGATCGCGCGCGGGGCGCTCCCGCTCATCAACCTCCACATCTCCCAGCTCTCGAAGATGCAGGCGATGATGGGTCCGCAGCGGGGCTGAGCGCCCGAGCGGGGGAGCGGCTCGCCGTCTCCCCCGCCCGTGGCGACGGGCCGCGAACCCTCTCCCGCCGGGGCCTTTCGCGGCCCCAGCGGCGCACAGCCGCTAATGGGCGTGCCGGCGCACAGCCGCCTAATGGGCGTGCCGGCGCGATCCGGAAGTCCCGAGCGACCCGCTCCGCCAGGCGAGATACCCGACCCCCGCCGCGAGGGCGCCGACCACGGCGATCAGCCCGACCTCCTCCGAGCCGAGCCGGCCGAGCACGCCCCGCCGGCCCTTGAGCGCCTTCATCCGCGCGCGGATGTAGTCTCGCCCCGCCGCCTCGATCGCCTCGGAGGAGAGCTGGGTGCGGGCCGCGGGCAGCAATTCGTGCCCATGCCGGTGCAGGTGCTGGTCGAGGTGGAAGGTCGCGTCCTCGAAGGCGTCGAGCCAGCCCGCCGTGCTGGACCGCCGGCGAGCCAGCGCGGTGAGCCCCTTGAGGACGGTGCGGTGCTCGCGGTGCAGCGCGTCGACGAGCCCGGCCGTCGCCTCGTGGCGGCGCAGCGGCGCGTAGAGCGCCCCCTCCAGGGCAGCGGAATGCGCCTCGAATTCGTCGATGAGGTTGCCGAGGAGTCGCTCGCGGCTTCGCACCACGCCGGACCCGTTCAGGGCGTAGGGGATGTCGCGGATGAGGTGCGCGATATTCTCGTGATCGCGCTCGATGAGCTGCCAGAGGTCCATACTCACACTCCTGAAAGTAGCATCATCTAACCACCACAACCCTAGGGCGTTCCGAGCGCCCGGATGCCGGGACGCGCGTCGGTGTGGCTGACGGCTTGGTATCGGGAGCGGAGGGACAGGTCGGCGTCTGCCCGGGCGCGGTGGGCCGGAGGGGAGGCGGCGCGCCTCCCCTCGAACCGTCCTGCGCCCGGCGGCTACCACTCGCGGTAGCCGTGCGGCCTGTCGCAATGCCGGCGCCATCGGTACCCGGCGGGCCGGTAGCCGTACCCGTCCGGCACCGCTTCGTAGGTTCGGACCACGCGCTCGGTGCGATAGACGGGGGCGTCCTCGTACACCTCGCCGCGGACGACCGGAGCGGCTGCGTAGCCGTAGCCGTACGGCTCGGGGCGGGCATGGCCGTAGGCCGGGGCGGCCTGGGCCTCGGAGACGGCCGCACCGATCAGGGCGCCGGCGGCGAGGCCGCCGACCAGACCGGCCACGAGGGCGCCGCCGCGGCCCCGGGCCTCGGCCTGAGGCGCCCCGAGGGCGCCCGCCGTGACCAGAGCGGCTGCTGCGAGAGTTGCAATCGTCTTCATCGCCCATCCCCTGACATGCGAGGAGGCCGGCATCATGGGTCGGTGCCCGGTCTCGGTGGCCCAGCCGGCTCTTGCCGAGCTGTCGAGGACAGGATGGCGGGGCTCGGGTGCACGGAGGCTGAAGCGTGCCGGCAGCTCCCGTTCAGCTTCGGCGGGCGGGGCCCATCGGCTCGCGGCGCTGGATCGGGAGCGTCCCGATCCGGCGAAGACCGGGACCGGCGTCGCGGGAGGCCGTTTCCCGATGCCCTTGGAGAGGGCTGGCGTCCCCGGCAGGGCTCGAACCTGCGACCCCAGGTTTCATACCACCTCGGCTTTCGCCGCCGCCCGCGGGCGTTCGTGGTCTGGACTATCCCTTCGCCCTAGGCCCACCGGGAACCCTTAGGCGCCGCCCGTCTAGTCTCTACACCTTCCCGACCGGAGACCCGGTCGGGCTTGGCTCGGGATCGGCAGGGCGCGACGCGCCGTGAGCGTTCCCCGAATTTGAGCGGATCCGTCGCGCGGTTTCCCGGCGCGACGCCCAATTTGACGTTAGGAAACCTGTGCTCTGTCCAGCTGAGCTACGGAGACTGAACCGCGTCGTCCTTACCATCATCCCCCGGCAAGGCCAACCGGGCGACGTGAGCGCCGGGGCGATGCTCACTCGTGGGTCAGGCCGCCCAATTCCGCCGTCGCGCACTCGGCGATGCCGCGCAGCCCGAGCTCCAGCGCGCGCACCCGATGCAGGAGCCCGATCCCGCGCATCGTCGCCGCCATCGCCCGCTCGCCATAGCCGTCGAGGAGGCTCGCGGCCTTGTCGATCTCTTCCGCGCACCAGGCATCGAGGACAGGCACCTCTGCGCGGGTGGACAGGGATGCGAGGATGGCGGCTTCCGGCAGCTCTGACATGCGCGGCACTCTACCCGAAAGTGTATAAAAATACACACTACAACTTTGGTACGAGAAACATTTCGTCACAGTCCGGAATCGCACGCTCCGCCCCGGCCCTGCCCCTCTGTGTGTCGCCCCGGCCGCAAGCCCGCGAAATTGCCGCGTCTGCGCCCCCGGCAGCCCGGATTCCGCTACGATTCTGCGCTCTGGATTCGACCGATGAGCGCATCAGTGACCAGCCGCCGGGGGGACCGCGCAGGGAGCCGCAGATGGGGCGCCGGCGCCTGCCTCGGCGCCGCCCTCTCCGGCCTGCCCGCGCTGGCGGCGCCGCGCCTCGGCCCCACCGAGTGCCGCGCCGCGCCGGCCCGCCGCGACGCGCTGCAGGCGATCGGCGCCCGCGGCGAGATCGTGCTCGCCTCGGGCACCCGCGCCGTGCTCGGCTCCCTCCGCTGGCCGGAGGAGGCTTCCGTCGCGGCCGGCGCCGAATCCTGGCTCGCGGCCCGGCTGGGGCGGCCCCTCGAGGTCGTGGTCCGGGGCGAGGCCGACCGCTGGGGCCGGGTGCGGATCGACGCCGCGCTGGCGGACGAGGCGGCCGACCTCGCGGGCGGCCTCGTCGCGGCGGGGCTCGCCCATGTCGATGCCGGCGAGGGCGACGTGCTCTGCCGCCCCGCCCTGCTGCGGCTGGAGGAGGCCGCCCGCGGCCGCGGGCTCGGCGTCTGGCGCCGTCCCGTGCGGGAGGCTAAGGACGGTCCGGGGCTGCGGGCCGAGGCCGGCCGCTTCGTGGTGGCGCAGGGCCGCATCCGCAATGTCGGGGAGCGGGCCTCGCGCACCTATCTCGACTTCGTGCGCCGCGGCGAGGACGGCCTGACGGTGACCGTGTCGAAACGCACTTGGCGCCGGCTGCAGGAACATGGTTTCCATGCATCGGGGCGGACGGGACGCCTCGTGCGGGTGCGGGGCATCGTCGAGATCTGGCGCGGGCCGGTCCTCGACATCGCGAGCGCCGAGATGATCGAGGTCCTGGAGATCGGGGGCCTGGAGATCGGGGGCCTGAAGACGGACGGGGCGGAGCCGCCGGGGGCGGGTCCGGAGAGGGAGCGGGCGCTGCGGCGCTAGACGGGCATGGACGGGGTCTTGCTGGAAGCCGGATCGGGGGCTGCGCGCCGGAGGGCGCCGTGCCTGCGCGCGCGCCTTCGCGCCGGGCCAGCCCTGGCGATCCTCGCCTGGGCGCTGGCGGCCTGCGCCGGCGAGCACACGGGCGCCGTGCTGACGCCGGCCGCCGTGACGGTCCCGGCCGAGGCGCCGCGCACCACGGGGCGCGAGCGCGCGACCTCGGACGCGGACCACGCCAAGCTCGTCGCGTCCTTCGGCGGCGAGTACCGCGCCCCCGCGGCCCTGCGCCTGCTGACCGAGGTCACGGACCGCCTCGTCAAGGCGAGCGACCGCCCGGACCAGACCTACGTCGTCACGCTCCTCGACTCGCCCGTCGTGAACGCCTTCGCCCTGCCGAGCGGGCGCCTCTACGCGACGCGCGGCCTCGTGGCGCTGGCCAGCGACACCTCCGAGATCGCCGCGGTGCTCGCCCACGAGATCGCGCACGTGACGCTCAACCACGCCAGCGCCCGCACGGAGCTGGAGCTGCGCTCGCAGCTCGTGAGCCGCGTCGTCGCCGACGTGCTGAACGACCCGGCGACGGGCGCCCAGCTCCAGAACCAGTCCCGCTTCGCCCTCGCCCGCTTCTCGCGCGACCAGGAGCTGGAGGCCGATGCGGCGGGCGTGCGCACCCTCGCCAAGGCGGGCTACGATCCCTTCGCCGCCGCGCGCTTCCTCTCGGCGCTCAACCGCACCGTCGCCCTAAAGGCCGGCTCGGGGGGACCCGGCGAGCCGGACATGCTGGCGACCCACCCGGCGACCGCCGAGCGGGTCACCCTCGTCACCCGGGCCGCCCGCCGCATCGGCGCGCCGGGGCTCGGCAGCGACGACCGCGCCCGCTACCTCGCGGCGGTGGACGGCATCGCCTACGGCGACGACCCCGGCGAGGGCGTGGTGCGCGGGCGCCGCTTCGTCCATCCGAGCCTCGGCATCGCCTTCGAGGTGCCGGACGGGTTCTCGATCGAGAACACCCGCAACGCGGTGCTCGGCACCACCAACGAGGGCAGCCGCCGCCTGCTGTTCGACCAGGTGGAGGCGAAGGCCGACCAGGGGCTCGACGCGGTGCTGAAGGCGACCTGGAACGACACGCTGGAGCCCGGCTCGATCGAGACCCGCACGATCGCCGGGTATCCGGGCGCCACCGCCCTCTCCCGCGGCAAGGACTGGACCTTCCGCCTCGCCGCGCTGCGCGTCGGCGACACCGTGTTCCGGATGATCATGGCCGCCAAGGGCGCGACCGACCCGGACCCGGCCTTCCGGCGCTGGACGGGCAGCCTCGCGACGCTCAATCCGGACGAGGCCCGCACGCTGAAGCCGCTGCGCCTCCAGGTGATGCCGGCGCCCTCCGAGAGCGCCGAGGAGCTGTCGCGCCGCATGGCGGTGCCGGACCGCGCGCTCGAGCGCTTCCTCGTGCTCAACGGCCTGGAAAAGGGCGCCGCCCTCAAGGCCGGCCAGGGCTACAAGGTGGTGGTGGAGTAAGGCGCCGCCCCTCCTCGCAGGAGCCGGCCCGGACGCTGCCGCCTCAGGCGGCGGCGAGCGCCAGCGAGAGCGATTCCTTCTTCATCAGCTCCCGGTAGAAGCCGTCGAGATGGGTGAGCTTCTCGGGCGAGCCGTCCTGCACGATGCGCCCGCCCTCGAGCACCACGATCCGGTCGAAATCCTTGAGGGTCGAGAGCCGGTGCGCGATGGCGATGACGGTGCGGCCCTTCATCAGGTTTCCGAGCGCGTGGCGGATCGCCTCCTCGGATTCCGCGTCAAGGGCCGAGGTGGCCTCGTCGAGGAGCAGGATCGGCGAGTCCTTCAGGATGGCGCGGGCGATGGCGATGCGCTGGCGCTGGCCGCCGGAGAGCTTCACGCCGCGGTCGCCGACGATCGTGTCGAAGCCCTCGGGCAGCGCGTTGATGAAGTCGGTGCAATGCGCGGCCTCGGCCGCCTTCCAGACCTCCTCGTCGGTGGCCTCGGGCCGCCCGTAGCGGATGTTCTCGCGCAGGGAGCGGTGGAACATCGAGACGTCCTGCGGCACCACCGTGATCGCCTCGCGCAAGGATTCCTGCGTGACGCGGTTGATGTCCTGGCCGTTGATCCGGATCTCGCCGCCCTTCACGTCGTAGAAGCGCTGAAGCAGCGAGAACAGGGTCGACTTGCCGCCGCCCGACCTGCCGACGAGGCCGATGCGCTGGCCCGGCTCGATCGCGAGGTCGAAATCCGAGAACACGGGGCGGCCGTCCGGGTAGTCGAAGGCGACATGCTCGAAGTCGATCTGCGCGGCGTGACCCGTCAGCGGGACCGCCTCCGGGTGGTCGATCAGGTCGTGCGGCTGCAGCAGGGTGTGCAGCGCCTCCGACAGGCGGGCGGTGTGCTGGGTGGCATCGACGAGGGCCACCGCGAGGTCGCGGGTCGCCGCGAGGATGCGGATGCCGAGCGTGCAGACGAGGACGACCTGGCCGTTCGTCGCCTGGCCCGCCTCCCACATCGTGATCGCCCAGTAGAGCAGGCCGAGCACGGCGAGGACGGTCAGCACCGCGTGCACGATGCGCAGCTTCTCGAGGTAGAGGAGCGAGGAGCGGCGCGAGCGCATCTCGACGCCGATCGTGCCGTCGAAGCGCTTGTACTCGCGCTTGAAGGCGGAGAAGGCGCGCACGAGCGGCATGTTGCCGACGAGGTCGACCATCTCGCCGTCGACGCTCGCGGCTTTCGCCGCGAAGTCGTGGTGCAGCGGCTTGCCGGCCGCCGCCATCTTGAACATCAGGATCACGACGCTGCCGAAGATCCCGGCGAGGACCAGCGCCATCGTGACGTTGACGGTCGCGATATAGACGAGGGAGCCCAGCGCCGCGATGCAGGGCGGCATCACGTTGAACACGAACATGTTCTCGACCGTGAAGATCGCGTTCGAGGTCGCGGTGATGCGCGAGGCCAGGGTGCCCGGCTGCCGGTCGGCGAAGAAGGAGGGGGAGTGCCCGGTCATGTGCCGGAACAGGTCGCGGCGGATGTCGCCGGTCACGCCCACGAAGGTGAAGGAGCCGACGAGGCTCGCCACGCGCCAGAGCATGTTGTCGGCCGCGATGAAAGCGATGAGCACCGCGAGCGCGCCCCAGATCAGCCCCGCATCCGGCCCCTTGCTGAGGGCGTCGACGACGCCCTTGAGGGCGTAATCGGTCGAGACGGAGAAGCCGACGGCGCCGAGCACCGCGACGAGGATCACGAGGTGGGGCAGCCACCGGCGCTTCAGGTAGCGGCCGACGAAGGCGAACGGGCGGTCAGCGTATTGGCAGAGGTCTTCCATCGCGATCGTCATCTCGATTTCAGCGGACCTGCAGGGTGGCGAGACGGTGCGTGCCAGGGCGCACGCGAAATTCATACCCGAGGCGGCAACGCAAAAGCGTCGCCATACGTTGCAAGCGCCCGCCCTCACGGTCCGTATTATTCATCGAACCTGAACGCCAGTTGAGCGGCCCGTGTTTCCGGGTCCGCCACGAATGTACGCTCGCCCTCAGGACGGGTCCCGCCGGCGGGTTTCGGGCATGATGAAGGCGACGAGCCCGAAGGCCAGGAGCCCGACGACGGCGAGGCCGAGGAAGGCGGTCTGGCTGCCGAAGCGGTCGGCCATCAGCCCGGCCAGGGAGGTCGAGAGCGCCGCCCCGATGCCCATCGCGGTGCCGACCGCGCCGAGGGCGAGGTTGAACCGCCCCGTGCCCCGGGTCGCGTCCGAGACGACGAGGGGGACCATCACGCCGAGGACGGCGGCCGAGACCCCGTCGAGGACCTGGATCGCCACGAGCAGGGACGGGCTGTCGGTATAGGCGAAGAGGAGGCCGCGCAGGGGCAGCGCGGCGAAGCCGAGGAGCAGGACCGGGCGCCGGCCCCAGCGCTCGGCCGCGCGCCCGAGCGCGGGCGCGCAGACCGCGAGGACCGCCTGGGGGACCATGATGCAGGCCGCGATCAGGGCGGTCGCGGTCTCGCTCGTGCGCAGCGTCAGCACGCTGCCGACGAGGGGCAGCATGGCGGCGTTGGCGAGGAAGAACAGCGTCATGCAGGCGGCGAAGCACAGCAGCGCCCGGTTCGAGCCGAGCATGCGCAGGGCGCCGCCCGCGGGCGCGCCGGCCGAGGCCGGGGAGGCAGCGGGCGGCGCGTCGTGGACGATCTCGTCGGCCCGGATGAAGGAGAGCGCGAACAGCGTCGGCACCACGAGGGCGGCCGTCAGGTAGAAGACCGCATCGTTCGAGAGGTAGTAGCCGCAGGCGCCCATGCCGGCCGCGGCGAGCGCGTTGCCGATCGCCTGGAAGCTCGCGTTGCGCCCGAGCCGCTCGCCGGCCCGGGCATGCCCGACGAGGCCGATGCTGATCGCGGCGATGGCCGGCGTGAGCACGCAGCTCGCCGCCGAATGGGCCGCCATGGCCAAGAGCACGATGAGGAAGCTCGGCCACATGGCGAGCGCGAAGGCGCTGCCCGAGATCGCGATCACCGACAGGCCGGCCGCGAAGCGCTTCGAGCGGGCCACGTCGACGAAGGCGCCGCCCGGCACCTGCCCGAGCAGGCTGACGAGGCTGCCGACGGTGAGCGCGAAGCCGATATCGGCCTGCGTCCACTTCGCCTGCGTGAAGTAGACGGCGAGGAACGGCCCGAAACCCGTCTGCAGGTTCGCGACGAAGAAGGCGAAGGCGTCGAGGCCCCGGCGGCTCGCGCGCGAGACGGTCTGTGGTGCGGGCACGGGCTGGGGCATCACGTCCGGTGCCCCCTCCACGCTCAGATCGCTCAGCCGCACAGGGCGGGCTCGGTAATCGGGTCTCGGGACGGGACGCTCCCGTGGCGGGGTGACACGCCGGCTCTTCGCGCGGGGTGCCGTCATCGATCCGGGGCCCGCTCGGGAGGCTTGTCGGCGGGCGCGGCCGGCGCGGAGGCCGAGGGGGCGACTTGCGGGACGGCAGCGGGCGAGGCGGCCGGCGCCGCGGGCTGAGGCTGCGTTGCGGGCACGGACTGGGGCTGGGGCTGGGGCTGGCCGGCCTGGTCGGCCTCGGGCGCCGGGCCGCCCGGGCTCGCCGGGCCCAGCACGACGATCGGCTCTCCGCTCTTGTATTCCGGGGAGACGCGGACTTGGTTGCGGCTGAGCTGCAGCGCGATGCGGCCGGGCTTGCCGTCTGTGGCGAAGCGCAGGGAGCGCCAGTCCACGGCGATCTTGCGGGAGCCGACGCCGAGGAAGCCGCCGAAATCGATGATGGCGGCGCGGGGCCGGCCCTCCTTGTCGATGATCACGTCGATGATGCGGCCGAGCTCGTCTCCGTTGGCCGCGCGCACGCCCTTGCCGAGGACGCCCTCGTAATCCTGCGTGTCGAGGACGGTGGCCGGCGTCCCCTGCTGCGAGGGCGGGGCGGGAACGGCGGCAGGCGCCGCGGGCGGGCTCGGCGGGGCCGGAGCGGGCGGGCTCGCCTGGACCGGCGCGGGCGGGCTCGGGGCGGCCTCGCCGGCCGGGGCGGCGGTCTCGGCTGCCGCGCCGGCGGCCCACAGGGCAATCGTCGCGCTCGCGATGATCCGGGATGGTCTGAACACGCGGCTTCCTCGATGTCTGGTCGCGCCGGCTCCGGGCACAACCGCGGCTGTTCCGGGGGGTTCCGCGGGGGCAGGCCGGGCCTCTCTGCCCGCCGACCAAGGCGAAGTTGTGGATCCGGGATGGTGGAGCGGCCGGCGCGGCGCGGCAAGATCCGGGCCGGTGTGTCCCGGCGGGGACGGACGGGCGCCAAGATTGCACGGGCCGCCGCGAAGTCTGGTTTTCGCCCAAACCTCGTCGTAGAGAGGCGCCGACAAGAACAGAAGGCCCCGTCTTCGGACGGGCCCCAGAGAGGATCAGACCATGTCTCTCCCGTCGCGATCCCTGCCGTCGCGCGCCTGCGCCGTGGCGCTCGTCGCTGCCGGCCTCGGCGGCTGCCAAGCCCTGGGCGGCGGCGGCGGCGTGATGCCCGCGACCGATCTCGGGCCGCCCCCCTCCATGCGCAGCAGCCTTCCCTCCCGCGAGCTGCGCACCGCGAACGTCGACGACGAGGGCGCGCCGCTGCAGACGGCCCCGACCCGCCGCCTCGACCTGCCGAAGAACGGCCGCACCGATACCCGGGCCGCGGATGCCGGCCAGCGCCGCATCCGCCGCGACGAGATCGAGGGCGCCTCGGAGGGCGGCGCGACGTCCGGCGGGATGGCGCCGGCGATGAGCGCGAGCGGCGGCGTCGGCCTCGGCGGCCGGTTCTGACGGCCCCGCCGTCAGCGCAGATGCGCGACGGCGATGCTGCCCTCGATCAGCCGGAAGCCGACCCCCGCCTGCCGGAGCGCGTCGACGGCGGCGTGGCGGCTTCGGGCGAGCGGCCCGTCGGCATCCTCCTCCAGCCGCCGGATCGTCGAGAGCGAGAGCTTGCTGGCGCCCGCGAGGTCGGCCAGCGTCCAGTCCAGTAGGCCGCGCGCCGCCCGCAGGTGCGCGCCCCGGATCTGGTGCTGCACGTCCGTCCCGATCTCGGGCGCCGTCTCGCCGATTGCGGCCGTGGGCGGAAAGGTGAGGCCGGTCCATTCCCGGATGCCGTCCGTGCCCGTGAGGACGGGCACGACGAGGGTGCGGAAGGCCGTGCGGCCGCCGCGGGCGACCTGCGCCGTGAAATCCAGCGTGAAGGGCTGCCGGCGCTCGCGCATCGCCGCGTGCTGGCGCAGCACCTCGGCGCGCTCCTCGGGCACGATCGGCAGGGACCAGTTCCGCTGCAGCTCCTCCGGCGGGAGGCCGGTCAGCTCGCACCAGCCGGGCGCGTGGACCGCCTCGCCCTCCACGGTCCAGACCCAGGGGATGATCATCCCGTGCTCGAAGATCGCGCGCTGCCGGTCGTTCTGGGCGCGAATCGCGAGCGACACCCGCTGCTCGCCGGTGATGTCCACGATCACGCCGGCCGCGCCGGCCGGGCGCCCCTCGGGCGTGAAGTAGACGTCGCCCCGGCTGAGCACCATGCGCATCGTGCCGTCCGGGCGGATGACGCGGAAGGTGTGGTCGCTCAGGATGCCCTCGTTGAGGATCTGGCTGGCATCCTCCAGCATGGCCCGGTCCTCCGGATGGACGAGGCTGCGGAACAGCTCGTAATCCGGCCGCACGCTGCCGTCCTCGATGCCGAAGAGCCTGTAGAGGCCCGACGACCAGAGGTATTCTTTCCGCGTGAAGTTCCATCCCCAGTTTCCGGACAGGCCGAACGACTCGACCATCCGGAGGAATTCACGCGACGAGAACGCGAGGGAGGGTGGATTCATGTCGGGACGTTCGTGGAAGAGTTGAAGCTTCGGGTCACGCAGGGACATGGCTCTGGCTGCCTTCCCGCATTCAGGCGGCCGGCGCGCGGGGTGCGCGGGCATGACGCTGGATCCCCGCCGCCGAGGCGCGCCGGCCGACGATGAGGAGTGCGTAGAGCCGCGAACCGGGGCCTCGGCGGAGGTCGTCGCCCCCCAGCCCGACTGGGCCAATTTTGCTCATCTTGATGGAGCCCGAGTTTTATCAATGATCAATTCCGCCCTACAAGGACAAAAATGATCCACTTTCCGATCCTATAGGATCAGAGCTACACCATATCGCGGTTTATTCAAGGAAAAAGGCTGGCAGCGGGCGCCGTTGCTGCAGGGGCGGCTCGCTCCCCGGATCGCTCGCCTCTCGGACCACCACGTATCCTCGGTTTCGAACGAGCAATACGTTTACAACTGCAAATTGATCTTTGGCGCAGAAGAGCAATGCTTGCTCAGCGGGCCTTGCGCCGGCCGGCGACCTCGGCCGGCGCTGGGGCTGGCGGACGGGGCCGCGGGACAAGCGGCCCCGGCGGCTCAGAGCGCGGGCGCGCCGCGGACGCCGTAATAGTCGTCGAGGCGGCCGCCATAGGCCGGATCGGCGAAGGCGTCCTCGCCGGGTCCGTGGCTCGGCGCGCCGGCCAGGGTGTCGCGGTCGATGTCGACCACGTAGCCGCCGAGATCGACGCTGTAGGTCAGCGCGCGCCAGGGCAGGGGATGGTGGCTCTCGCCGAGCCCGAGGAAGCCGCCGAAGGCGAGCACGGCGTAGGCGACCTGCCCCGAGACCTTGTCCACCATGAAGTTGTGAACCACGCCCAGATGCTCCCCGGCCGGGCTGTAGACGGCCGTGCCCTCCACCTTGTTCGAGGCGATCAGGCGGCGCGTCTCGTCGATCGCGACCCCCTCGGCGGAGGGGTCGAGTTCCAGGGAGCCCGGCTTGCGGAAGCTGCGCTCGTTGGACGGGTCCGGGGGCAAATCCGTCGGCATGGGCTGATCCTGTCTCGTGCTGCGTTCGCTCGGGGAAAGCCCCGCTCCGCCGGCCGGTTCCGGATTCCGCGCGTCCGGCCCCTCGGCGGCCCCTATGTGCCGTCCCGGACGGAGCGCGGGCCGCCGCCCGCCGTCTGAAGCGGGAGCCGGCGGCCCCTCGGCCCGGTTCGCGGGCCGGCCAGGACACCGGAGGCGCCGGGCAGGCTCGCCCCGAGCCGCCCCCTAACCATCTGACGCGTCAACCGATTTCGGATGCGGGCGGGGCGGGCTCGCGCCGGCTCCCGGGGCCGCCGCACCTGCGAAGTACAGTTGCTTGCACCGCAAGTGTTCCGAGATCAGGATGGTTCATTGCATTCGGGTGAATCGCACGGGAACGGATCATCGCCCGCGTGACCTGTGGATGAGGTCGGGGACAACGACAGTTTCCCCTTGGAACGGTCGCAGCACCGCTTAGTTGTTGCAGCTATGCGCCCCGCCCTCGGGGCCGCCACGCGTCCGCGCACCCCAGCGCGTGCATCGGAGGAAACCCATGGCGACGAAGACGGAGACCAAGGCTGCGCCGAAGACGAAGGCCGCCGCCGCCCCCAAGGCGAAGGCTGCCGCTCCCAAGGCCGGCGGCGCGACGAAGCCGAACGCCCTGCAGCAGCCCCTGAAGCCCTCGGCCGAGCTCGGCGCGATCGTCGGCACCAGCCCGCTGCCGCGCGGCGAGGTGGTGAGCAAGGTGTGGGACTACATCAAGAAGAACAACCTGCAGAACCCGCAGAACAAGCGTGAGATCCTCGCCGACGACAAGCTGAAGAAGGTCTTCGGCAAGGACAAGTGCACCATGTTCGAGATGAACAAGCACCTCGCGGCGCACCTCAAGTCCTGATTCAGCCGACCCGATCCACGCGCCGTCGCAGCGGGTCCCGCGGGACCCGCCGCGCGGTGCGCGCGCCTCAGGCGATGTGGCGCAGGAGGCCCCCGTCGACGCGGAGCGCCGCACCGCTGGTGGCGCTCGCCGCCGGGCTGCACACGTAGGCGACCATCGCCGCCACCTCCTCGACGCTGGCCAGGCGCCGGATCAGCGAGGTCGGCCGGTGCTCGGCCACAAATTGCCGCCCCATCGCGTGGAGGTCGGCGTCCTCAGCGCCGCCCGCCATCTGCTTCATGAACTCGGCCACGCCCTCCGAGAGGGTGGGACCCGGCAGGACGCTGTTCACGGTGACGCCGGTGCCGGCCACCGTCTCGGCGAGCCCCCGGGCGACCGAGAGCTGCGCCGTCTTCGTCATCCCGTAATGGATCATCTCCACGGGGATGTTCAGCGCCGACTCGCTGGAGATGAAGACCACCCGCCCCCAGCCCCGCTCGACCATGCCCGGCGTGTAGGCCCGCGAGAGGCGCACGCCGCTCATCACGTTCACCTCGAAGAAGCGCTGCCAGTCGGCGTCCGGGATCTCGAAGAAGGGCTTCGGCTCGAAGATGCCCGTGTTGTTGACGAGGATGTCGATCTCCGGGAGGCGGGCGACGAGATCGTCGACGCCCTCGGCCGTCGCGACGTCGCCGGCCGCCGCGAACACGTCGCCGCCCTTCGCCTCGCCCCTCAGGCGCGCCATCGCCGCCTCGACCCGGTCCGTGCCGCGCCCGTTGATGCCGACGCTCGCCCCGAGATCGGCGAGTTCCCGCGCGATCGCGTAGCCGATGCCTCCGGTCGAGCCCGTCACGAGGGCGCGCCGCCCGCTCAGATTCAGATCCATCCGCTTCCCCTGTCCTGTACGGCCCCCTGCCTGAACCCGACAACGCGCGAGGCGCGCGGCCGGTCAACCGCCCTCCGCAGGATGCCGCCGCAGCACGCTCGCGAGCGCGCCGGCCGCGGCGAGCGCCACCGCCGACACCAGGGCGAGCAGGACGGCGCGGCCGGGCTCGGCGCCATGCACGAGCCCGAACAGGACGGCGACGAGGGCCGCGCCGAGCGACTGGCCCGTGAGGCGCGCCGTCGATTGCATCCCGCTCGCGCCGCCGCTGCGCTCGCGCGGGGCGCTCGTGATGATGACCTTGTTGTTGGGCGCCTGGAACAGGCCGAAGCCGAGCCCGCAGAGCGTCAGCCGCCAGACGATGTCGAGGATGGAGGGCGACGCCGGCAGCAGGGCGACCGCCACGAGCCCCACCGCCATGAGGCCGAGCCCGAGGCCGCCCAGGAGGCCCGGGGGCCAGCGGTCGGCGAGCCGGCCCGAGACCGGCGCCATCGCGGCGATGGCGATGGGCCAGGGCGTCAGCAGGAAGCCCGTCTGCGTGCTCGTGAGGTGCAGCACGTCCTGGAAGTAGAAGGGCAGCGCGATGTAGGCGACCATCTGGCTCGCGAAGGCGGCGATCGAGGTCGCCATCGAGAGCGCGAAGGCGGGGATGCGCAGGAGATCGACCGGCAGGAGCGGCGCCGGCAACCGGAGCTGGCGGCGCACGAAGACCGTGCCGATCGCGAGCGCGGCGGCGAGTTCGGCCAGCGCCAGCGGCCGCCCCTCCGCGGAGCCCAGCCCGTCGATGCCGACGATGAGGAGGCAGAAGGTGAGCGCGTTGAGGAGCGCGCTCACGGGATCGAGCCGCGCCCCGCTGCGGGGCGTGGCCGGCAGGGTTCGCGAGGCGACGAGGAGGGCGACGATCCCGACCGGCAGGTTCACGAGGAACAGCCACGGCCAGGAGGCGGCGGACAGGATCGCGGCGGCCACGGTCGGACCCGCGGCGGAGGCGACCGCGACGATGAGGGCGACGTTGCCGACGCCGCGCCCGATCATCCGGTGGGGATAGACGAAGCGCACGAGCGCGATGTTGACGCTCATGATGCCGGCGGCGCCCAGCCCCTGCGCGATCCGCGCCGCGACGAGGACGGGCAGGCTCGGCGAGAGGGCGCAGGCCAGGGAGGCCGCCGTGAACACGGCGAGGCCGCCGAGATAGACGCGGCGGTAGCCGAGGGCGTCGCCCAGCGAGGCCAGCGGCAGCAGCGCCGCCGTCACGGCGATCTGGTAGGCGTTGACCACGAAGATCGCCTCGCCCGCGCCGACCGCGAGGTCCTTGGCCATCAGCGGCAGGGCGACATTGACGATCGCCCCGTCGAGGACGGCGAGCGTCATCGCGAGGGCGATGGCGAGCATCGCGAGCAGCCGCTCGCGCGGGGGCAGGCCGTCCTGGGGTCTGGCTGCGGCCCCGCCCGCGGTCTCGGCCATGCGCTGCACGCTCCCTCCGGGTCGGCGTTATCGCCCGCTCCGGCCGGCCTCAAGTGCCCTATGTCACACCGCTGACGGCGCCCGGCGCCGCGGCCAACCCGGAGGTTTCATGCGTGTCCCCGCCCTGATCGTCGGCCTCGCCCTGGCGCTGGCGCCGCTGCCGGCGCCCGCGCAGGACACGCCGGAGGCGCCCCTCGGGATCGGGCTCGAAGGCTTCCCCTACCCCTATCCGGTGCGCTTCCTGCCGCTGCAGCGCGACCACGAGGCCCAGCGCCTCGCCTACATGGACGTGGCGCCGACGGGCACCGCGAACGGACGGACGGTCCTTCTCCTGCACGGGCGCAATTTCCCGTCGAGCTACTGGCAGCCGGTGATCGAGGCCCTGACCGGGGCGGGCTACAGGGTCGTCGCGATCGATCAGCTCGGCTTCGGCAAATCCTCGAAGCCGGTCGGCCCCTTCACCTTCGACGCGATGGCGGCCGACACGGTGGCGCTCATCGATGCGCTCGGCTTGGAGCGGGTCGACGTCGTGGCCCACTCGATGGGCGGGATGCTCGCGGTGCGGCTCGCCCGCAACGCGCCGACCCGGGTCAACAGCCTCGTCCTCGAGGCGCCGATCGGGCTGGAGGATTACCGCTTCAGCGTGCCGCCGGTCCCGAACGCGGTGCTCTTGAAGCGCGAGGGCGAACTGACGGCGGACGCCTACCGCAAGCAGCTCATCACGAGCTACGCGCTCACCCTGCCGCCGGAGGCGATCGAGCCCTTCGTGTCCCTGCGCGAGCGGGTGAAGGGCTCGGGCGAGTATCCGCGCTGGCTGCAATCCTTCGTGAATTCCTACGTCGCGATCTGGGGCCAGCCAATTGTCCACGAGATCCCGCTCGTGGCTGCGCCCACCCTGTTCATCATGGGAGGCAAGGACCGCAACGCGCCGGGCAAGCCCTACGCCCCGCCGGACCTCCAGGCCCGCATGGGCGACAACGCCGCCCATGCCCGGGCGCTCGCCGGACAGATGCCGAGCGGGCGGGCCGAGGTGATCGAGGGCGTCGGCCACCTCGTCCACATGGAGGCGACGGAGCGCTTCAACGCGCTCAGCCTCGACTTCCTCAACAGCCACTGACGGAGATCCCCATGGATGTCGGATTCATCGGGCTCGGGCGGATGGGCCGGGCCATGGCGGGCTGCCTCGTGCGGGCGGGCCATAGCGTCCGGGTCTGGAACCGCTCGCCCGAGGCGGCGCGGAGGGTCGAGGGCGCCACGCCGGTCGCGAGCCCTGCCGAGGCGTTCCGGGGGGACGCGGCCATCACCATGCTGGCCGACGATGCGGCGCTCCGCGCCGTGATCGTCGAGGGCGGCCTCCTCGACGGGCCGGAGCGGCCCGGGCTGCATCTCAGCATGAGCACGATCTCGGTGGCGCTGGCGCAGGATCTCGCCGCGATCCACGCGCGCGCGGGCGTCCCCTACGTCGCCGCCCCCGTCTTCGGGCGGCCGGACGTCGCCGAGACGGGCGCGCTCAACATCGTCGCGGCGGGCGACGCGGACGCGGTTACCCGCGCCGCGCCGCTCCTCGACGCCATGGGCGCGAAGACCTGGCCCTTCGGGACCGAGCCGCACCGGGCGAACGCCGTGAAGCTCGCCGGCAACTTCATGCTGGTCTCGGCGATCGAGGCGATGGGCGAGGCGGCGGCCTTCGCCGAGGGGCACGGCGTCGCGGGGGCCGACCTCCTCGACCTCCTCACCAACACGCTCTTCGCCTCGCCCGTCTACAAGGGCTACGGCGCCCTGATCGCGGCGAACCGCTACGAGCCGCCGGGCTTCAACCTGCGGCTCGGCGCCAAGGACATCCGCCTGGCGCTCGCCGCCGCCGAGGCGGTCGGCGTGCCGATGCCCTTCGCGAGCGCGCTGCGCGACACCCTCATCGAGGCGATCGCGCAGGGCGACGGCGACAAGGACCTCGCGGCGCTCGCCCGCGTCGCGGCCCGCCGCAGCGGCCGGGGCTGAGCGGCCGGATTGGGGATCGGCTCCGGGATCGGCTACGGCTCGGGCCGCGGGCCGGCCCCCTCGCCCGCCTCCGCCCAGCTCCGGATCGCGTCGAGCCACGCGTCCGGCGCGATCACGGCGATGCCCGGCAGGACGGCAAGGGGCGTGATGCGCTCGGTGCGGTCGCGCTCGCCCATCCGCAGCGCGCCGCGGCGCGAGAACAGGCGCAGGATCTCGATGAGGCGCGCCTCCTCCGGCGGGTCGACGCGGGCGGCCGTGCGCAGCGTGTCGGCGATGTCGTCGGTGGTGCACTCGACGAGGCCGTCCGTCGTGACGCGGTGGTCGCGCAGGCCCTCCTCGTAGGCCATGCGCAGCGCGAGCAGCACCAGGGTCTCGTCCTTGCGCAGGCGCTCGGAGGCCATGTCGTGGCGCACGCCCTCGGGCGGCAGCCGCAGGCAGACCATCTGGTCCCGGTGCAAGACCTCGAAGCCGTAGCCGAGACAGGCGAAATAGCCCTTGAAGAAGGGCGCGTAGTGCCGGGCGAGCTCGTAGGAGCGGCCGATGCCGGGCGTGTTCGCGTAGACCACCTGGGTCTTGAGCAGCACTTGGAGGGCGCGCGTCAGCTCGTCCTCGTCGGGCGCGCGGGCGCCGGGAGGCGGCGGCTCGTCGCCGTCGACGATGCTGCGGAAGGCCTCAAGCACGGGCCCCCTCCCCTGTCGATCCGCGCCGCGCCACGATGAAATCCGGGCAGTCGAGCCAGCCGTTCGAGACGCGGCCCTCGGCCCGCGACAGGGCGTAGCGCTCGCCGAGGGTTCCGTCGAACAGCACGTCGATCTCGCGCAGGCGCTGGAAGATGACGAACTCGTCGACGTCGTCGACCGCGATCTGCGAGCCGCGGATCGAGGGCTTTTGGCCGAGCTTGACCTCGAGGAAGGTCGAGATCGTCTCCGGCGTCACGGTGGTGCGGCGGCGGAACTCCGCCTTGGCGATCACGAACGCCTCGATCGCGGGGTCGAGATGGATCTCGGGCAGGGGCTCGGCCTCGATCGGGGCGCGGCGGCTGCGGGGCGTGAACAGGTGCGCCTCGCCGATGGGCGGGCGCAGGAGCGAGACCCCGGCCGGAAGGTCCGGCGGCTCGGCCGCCGCACCGACGGCGCGGAGCGCCGCGGCGGCGCGCTCGATGGCGAGCGAATCCGGCCGGTCGAGATAGCGGACGGCCGCCGCGATCCGGCGCTCGAGCCGCGCCACCACGTCGTCGACCGCTTCCAGATGCCGGTCGAGGCCCTCGAACACGGCGAGGATCTCGGCGAGATCCGCCCGGACCCGCCGCTCGCCCGCGGCCACGTCCGGCGCGCGGCCCTCCCGCACCAGCGCCTCGGCGAGCCCGCGCACGAGGAGCGGGTCGCGCAGCGCCCCCCCGGCCTCGCGCACGATGGCCGAGCGGAAGCGGAACGGGTTGAAGCGGGTGTGCAGCGTCCGGTAGTCGCTGATGAGGTGGCGCTCGACGAAATCCTCGAAGTAGAGGCGGAAGGCCGCGCGCTGATCCTCCTCGCGCAGGATGCGCTCCTCGATCTTGCGCATGGAGCCGGCGAGGCTCCGCACGTGGCCGAGGAAGGTGCGCGCCGATTTCGCGGCGTTGCTCAGGGCCTCCGAGCGGTCGGCGGGGTTGGCGACCGCGCTCTCCAGGCTCCCCAGCACGTCAAGCACGGCGCCGCCGTAGGAGCGCGTCTCGCCCCGGTCGAGGCGCGACAGCTCCTCCAGGAGGAGGCGCGCCTCGGGATCGAAATCGACCACGGGGACGTAGCGCTCGCGCCGCTCCACCAGCCAGCCCGTCTCGACGAAGCGGCGGTAGATGGCGGAGCGGCGCTCGACGGGATCGGTGAGCGGCACCTCGCCGTCCGCGATCTCGGCGGGCGACCAGCCGCTCGCGAAATCGCCGATGGCGGCGAGGATTTCCCCCTTGCGGATCGGCTCGACCGAATCCGCCATCACCCGCCGGTGCAGGTGCAGGAGGAGCGCCGCGTTGAAGGCCCGGCTCGGCGAGGCGAGGGGCCGGAAGAGGTCGTCGGCGAGGTGCGTGAACAGCATCGTATCGCCCCCGCCGGGACCGGATCGGCGCTACTTCGCGCCGAGGAGTTCCACGTCGAAGATCAGCGTGGCGTAGGGCGGGATCACGCCGCCGGCGCCGCGGCCACCGTAGCCGAGATCGGCCGGGATCACGAGGGTCCGGCGCCCGCCGGTCTTCATGGTGGCGACGCCGAGGTCCCAGCCCTGGATCACCTGGCCCGCGCCGAGGGTGAAGGTGAAGGGCTGGTTGCGGTCGCGCGAGGAGTCGAATTTCTTGCCCTTGCGCCCGTTCTCGTCGAGCCAGCCCGTGTATTGCACGGTGACCTGCTGCCCGGCCTTCGGCTCGGGGCCGGTGCCCACGACCTCGTCCTTGTACTTCAGACCCTGGGGCGTGGTGACGTACTCGGCGGCATTGGCGGCTGTGGTCATGGCGATCAGCGCGGCTCCGGCAAGGTTGAGGATCGAGCGGGGCATGGTTCCTCCGTCAGGCTCCGCGCGGGGACGCGCGGCCTCCGCCGCGGGTGTTTAAGTGGTTGGAACGCGGGAGGCTAGTGACGGGCCGCGCAGGCGGAGCCGAGGGGAGATCCGGGCGCCGCAGACACGCTCGCGGTCAGGGCTCTCGACCCTCGGCGACCCGACCGACATCCTCGGAGCCTTCAGCCTCGGCGAGGTGCACGATCACCTTGGTTGCGCAGGGCTGAGGCTGCGCACGCTGCTGCGTCGGCCCCGGAGGCGGGCCTGGGCTTCCAGGCGCGCAGTCTCGGTCACGTCATCGCCGCGGTCATCGCGCTCGGGATTGTAGGCCGGACGGGTCATGGCCGGTCTGCCGACGCCGAGGCGAGAAAATTCGATCCCGAATGCGTGATCCCGATGGGCACCCGCCGCGTTCCTCTCGTCTGGACCTGCCCGAGGAGCACCATGAGCGTCACCGCCCAGGATTGGGACGCGCGCGTCACGCGCCTGTCGGAGAAGCTGCCCGATCGCCTGAAGGCCTCGGTCGACTGGCTGCGCGAGCCCTCCCGCCTGTGGATTCGCGTCGGCGCCGCGATCCTGCTGATCCTCGGCGGGATCTTCTCGATCCTGCCCGTGCTCGGGCTCTGGATGCTGCCCCTCGGGCTCGCCCTCCTCGCGCAGGACGTGCCCGGCCTGAAGGTGCCGCTGGAGAAGGCGGCCCGCGGCCTTGAGCGGCTCTGGAACCGGATCCGCGGACGCGCGGGCCCCGGCCGCTAGGCGCCGGCCCAGGCCCCGAGGGTCTGGGTCTTGTCGGGCCGCAGGGTCTCGGGCTCGTCCGCGGCCGCCTCGGCCCGGTCGCCGCCGAGCGCCACGAACGCCGCGCGGATCTCGGCATCCTCCCGCACGCGGTCGAAGATCGCCCGGTCGAGGCAGACGAGCCGCCCCGCCTCGAGCCGGGCATAGACCCGGCCCGTGGCGTGCTCCGCGAAGCGGATCGTCCTCATCTTGCGGGCGCAGAGCCGGAGGAAGTCGGTGTTGCGCTCGGGCGCCATCTGGCCGGCTTCCGGGTAGACCTCCTCGGGTCCGCCCGCATCGACGTTGATCTTCCGGAAGCGGTCGACGTCGAGGATGAACTTCAGGTCGAGGATCGTCATCCTCCCGTTCCAGCCGAAGGCGACGGTGCGCGGGCGCTCGCCCTCGGGCACCGAATTGTCCAGGAACTCGTAGTGGACGCGCTTGTCGGCCTTGAGCGCCCAGGTGAAGAACAGGCGCGGCATCCCCGTATAGGCCTCGACGTTGTGGGCGAGGAGGTCGTCCACGGCCTTGTAGCGGCCGAACTGCTCCCCCCGCTTCCAGGCCCGCTCCACCGTAGCGTCCGGGGGCGTGATCATGAACAGCATGAAGACGAGATCGCCGAAGCGGGTGAGGAGCTGGCTGCCGTCCTCGTGGCCCGAGACGGCGTTGAAGCTGTCGAAGCGGAAACGGTCGATGAGGAGGTGGGACATCCGCCGCTCCCCGGCCTTGCGGGCCATGTAGCGGTCGAGCTTCTTGTCCACGATCTCGACCTCGTGGCCGGTGAGCGTGCCGGCGTAGCGCCGGGCCGGGCCGAGGGACTCGTAGTCGAGCAGGTACTTGCGCCAGATGTCGGGGGTGATGAGCGCGAAGTCGGCCCAATGCACCCCGATCCGCCCGGCGAGCGCCCGCTGGAAGGGGCGCATGGTGCTCTTGCCCGAGGCGGAGGCCCCCTTCACGTTCATCACCACGGGGCGCTCCTGGGCCGCCAGGACGTGGTAGCCCTCGCGCGCCACCGCCTCGGCGAACCAGGGCTCGATCAGGCGCCCGATCCGCCGGCTGCCCTCGTCGTTCGAGACGAGCGTGCGGGCGAGGGATACGAGGAGAGCCCGGTCGCCGATGAGCTTGCCCCGGTGGCGCACCACCGCCGAGACGACCCGGCTCAAGGCGGCGCAGCAGGCCGCCTCCAGGGTGTCGGTTCCCGCCCGGGCCTCCCAGGCCGCGAGATGGGCCTGCGCCCGCTCCTCGGTGGAGAGGACGGGCGCGGGCGGCGCGGGCTTGGCGGCGGGCGCGAGCCCGATCCAGGCGCGCCAGGACCGTCCGCCCTCCGGGTCGGGTGCTGCGGGCGGCGGCGCGAAGATCTCGGCGAGCGCCCCTTCGAGGACGGCCGTCGCCTCGGCGCGCAGGCCCTCCAGCGCGGCGGCGACCTCGGCCGCGTGGGGCGCGACGGAGACGGACAGGATCCGCGCCACCATGCGGCGGAAATTGACGCCGAGATCGCCGTAGGTCTCGCCGACCGGCACGGAGAGGTCCGCCATGACGCGGATCAGCACCTCGTGGACGACGAGGCGCTCGGCCCGGAACGCCACCACCTCCTGGAGGGACAGGCCGCTGAAGGCGCTGATCTCGAGGGCATCCCCCAGGCGCGTCTCGACGTTCTCGGGCCGGTGGATCGTCGCGAGCGGCAGGAAGGCCCGCGGCAGGGCCGATTCGATGCCGGGCGACCAGGGGCCGGTCGCCTCCGGCTCGGCCGGCGGGCTGAGCGGGGTCGAAGCCACGGGACGGGTCCGGCCCGGCGGCTCAGGCCGCCGCGGGCGCGGCCCGGAACAGGCTGGTGCAGCCCGCACCCCGGTGCATGCTGAGGATCGACGCCCGGTCGATATCGGGGTTGGCCGCCAGCACCTCGCGCACGCAGCCGAGGACCTTGTCGTACTTGGCGGCGTCGTAGTTCTGCTCCAGCGGGCTCACGGCGATGTAGGTCTCGACGACGAGCACGCGCTCCGCGCGCTCCCGGGACACCTCGACCGCGATCCACGCGGACTTGATCAGACGGCTGCTGGCGAGCATGGACGAACCTCCGGATCCGGGCCGCATTCGTTCGGCCTTGTCCGGAGGATGAACCCGTCTCCGGCGGCTGCCAAGAGGGCGCGTCGCCGGGAGCCACCGGCAAACCCCGGCAATTGCACGGCAAATCGGGCGCGATGCGTCACTCGCCGAAGCTCTGCGTCGCCGAGACGAAATCCGCCGACAGGCTGCCGACATCCCCGAACAGGACGATCATCGAGATCAGGATTCCGAAGACGGCGACGTAGACCACCGCGATCTTGTCGCCGAGGCGCGTCTTCTGGGCGAGGGCGAGGCCGGCGAAGGAACGCTTTGGAGAACGAGCGCGGCCGGAATGTTCATGGCGAACCTCTCGTGGACGGGGCGGGGCTCCGCCTCGGGGTTGCGGTGTCGCATGAAATTTTTTTGCTCGGAGGTGGATTAAAGTCGACCCAGACCTGCAAGATGGCATATTGCATACCAGAACGCGCTGCATCAGCCTGGGGCAACGGCCCCTCCAAGCAGCCGGGAAAGGACCAGGGATGGAACGCCAAGACCTTCTGGAACCTCAGGATTCTCCGTCCGCCAAGTGGTGGCAGCTCACCTTCGGCATCCTCTGCATGGCGATGATCGCGAACCTCCAGTACGGCTGGACGCTGTTCGTGGACCCGATTGATTCGGCCCACCATTGGGGTCGCGCCGCGATCCAGCTCGCCTTCACCTTCTTCGTCGCCACCGAAACCTGGCTGGTCCCGATCGAGGCGTGGTTCGTGGACCGCTACGGGCCCCGGATCGTGGTCGCCTTCGGCGGCGTGATGATCGCCCTCGCCTGGGTGCTCAACGCCTACGCCGATTCCCTGACGCTCCTCTACCTCGCGGCCGTGATCGGCGGCATCGGGGCGGGCTCGGTCTACGGCACCTGCGTCGGCAACGCGCTGAAGTGGTTTCCCCATCGCCGCGGCCTCGCGGCGGGCGCGACCGCGGCCGGCTTCGGCGCGGGCGCAGCGCTGACCGTCGTGCCGATCGCCAAGATGATCGCCACCAGCGGCTACCAGAGCGCCTTCCTCACCTTCGGCCTGATCCAGGGCGGCGTCGTGCTCCTGCTGTCGTTCTTCCTGCGCAAGCCCAGCGTCGCGGTGGCCGTGCAGCGCAAGAGCCTGCGCCTGCCGCAATCGCAGGTCGATCGGAGCCCGCGCGAGGCCGTGCGCACGCCCGTCTTCTGGGTCATGTACGCCATGTTCGTGATGGTGGCCGCGGGCGGCCTGATGGCGGCCGCGCAGATCGCGCCGATCGCCCACGACTTCAAGGTCGCGGACGTGCCCGTCAGCCTGTTCGGCCTGCAGATGGCGGCGCTCACCTTCGCGATCTCGCTCGACCGCGTCTTCGACGGGTTCGGCCGCCCCTTCTTCGGCTACGTCTCGGACAATATCGGCCGCGAGAACACGATGTTCATCGCCTTCAGCATCGCGGCGATCGCCGTCGTGCTGCTCCTGACGAGCGGTCGCAACCCGCTGGTCTTCATCCTGGCGACGGCGATGTATTTCGGCGTGTTCGGCGAGATCTACTCGCTGTTCCCGGCCACCTGCGGCGACACCTTCGGCTCGAAATACGCCGCCACCAACGCCGGCATGCTCTACACCGCCAAGGGTACGGCCGCCTTCCTCGTCCCCTTCGCGAGCCTCGTCTCGGCGGCCTATGGCTGGACCGCCGTCTTCGCGATCGTGATCGGCCTGAACATCGTGGCGGCGCTCCTCGCTCTCTTCATCCTGAAGCCGATGCGCCTGCGCTACCTCGCGAACGGGCCCTCCGAGCCCGCACTCGCGACCTCTCCCGCCCGCGTCGCCTGACCCGCAGCGCGAGACGTGATCGAATGCGGCGGCGCCCCCCGGGGCGCCGCCGCTTCGTTATGGGCTGAGTCTTCAAGGGCTGAGGTCAGAGAGGTTCGACCGGGCGGAACGCGTCGGCGGGTGTGAACCCAGCCGCGCACCCTGTTTGACACTTGGTATTTGGTATGCCAGATTTCCGGCGTGTTGACGGGAGGCCGGAAAGGCCGTCACCGTCCCAGGCCAAATGCCCCGTCAGGACCGGCAACGGTCCTGAGACCCGACACGCCACCCTGCGAGCGACGCCAGATCGGCCGCAGCGCTGGCGCCCATCGTGTCACGCGCGCCGACACGCAGCGCGTGGGACGATCCGACCCGCCGGACCCCGCCACGCCATGGCGAGCCGGCGCAGGCAGTAGCGGAGGAGACGCCAGGAATGGAGCCAACCGGATCGAGCCCGCCCCCTCGGCGGCGCCCTCCCGAGCTCCCGCGAGGCGCGGAGCCGCGCACGGCCCCCGCCGCAGTGACGCCCGAGGGCGAGTCGCGAGCCGACGCGAGAGCGTCTGGCAAGGCCGTTCAGACCATGTATAAGTGATTAGGTATACAGCCGACCCGATTTGTAGGGCCCTGCCCGGATCGCGGGTCCGGCCTGGACCCCGCATCACGCGAGACGCGCCGCGCGACGCCCGAAGACCCGAGTGGATCGGGCGGCGCCGGACCACCGTTCAACCCTTCAGAACTGCGAGCATCCCATGAGCAAGGCTCTCGAAGGCGTGAAGATCCTCGACTTCACGCACGTCCAATCCGGCCCCACCTGCACGCAGCTCCTCGCGTGGTTCGGTGCTGACGTGATCAAGGTCGAGCGGCCCGGCGCTGGCGACGCGACCCGCCAGCA
>NZ_JAVDVV010000016.1:0-129080 GCF_031457035.1 Methylobacterium sp. BE186 | reverse complement strand
CTGCCGCTGACCCCCTTGTTCCACCAGTCGCTCGCCGCGGTCGCTCGCTTTTGCTGGTCCGCCGTCAGGCCGTACTTCAGGATGCCGAGGCCCGTGTCCGCCTCGCCGGCCTCGAACGCCGCCTTCGCCGCGCCGGCATAGTCGCCGCTCTGCAGCGAGGTGCCGAGAGCCTGCGCCAGATCCCGCTTGCGCTGCTGCTCGGAGCCGAGTGCGAGGGTCCGCCCGATCTGCGAGAGGCCGCCGAGAAAGTCGATTGCCGGAAGTCCGAAGCCGCTCGACATGCTGCCCCCTTACTTGAACAGGTTGGTCAGCCAATTGGCGGCAGTGCCGCCAACCGTGCCCGTCGCGCCGTTCTGGCCGACCGGGCTCGCGAGCAGGTTGCCCACCCCGAGCAGGCCGCCGAGGAAGTTGGCGCTGGCTTGGTTCTGGCTCTGCGCCAAGGCGTTGTTGTTCGCCATGAGCGACGAACCGAGGCTCGTCTGCACGCCTGCGAGGCTCTGGCCCTGCTGCCCCAGCAAGCCGGCAGCCTGCCCGTAGATGTTGGCCTGCCCAGAGCCGAGGCCCGTGCCGAGAGCGCTGAGCGAACTGCCAAAAGCCTGCGACGCGCCGGCCTGCCCCGTGAGGCCCGCCGCCTGTCCCGCAAGCCCCGTCGCGTAGCTGTTCGCCGCGTTGCCGAGGTTCGTCGTGTACTGCTGGAACGACTGATCGGCGAGGCCTTGGCTGTACTTCAGGAGGTCGACAGTCGTGTTCCCGCCAGCGAGGTTGCCGCGAGACGCGGCAAGGCGCTGGATCGCGTCCAAACCCTGCTGCTGCTGGAACTCATAGCCGGGGCCGGCACGAAACGCCGAGGTGGCACGGGCTGAGCCCTCCGCGCCGTTCGCGCCCGCGGCGTCAAGGTAGGCGTTGTAGGCGTTACCGCCGCCCTGAACCATAGGGGCATACAGGCCCTGCAACTGGCCTAGGAAGCCCTGCGTCTGCCCGTACTGGCTGCCGAGGTCGGAGCGTGCGCGGTCGTAGCCCTGTCCAAGCGCCGTGATAGCGCTCGGGGCATTGGCATCCGTGAGCGCGTTGACGGCGTTCGTGTACCCGCCGTTGATCGCGTTGTTGGCCTGCGTGGAAGTCGCGCCGAGGACGGCAGCATTCTTCTTGGCAGCCCGCTCGGAGGCCGCCCCGGAAATCGCGTCGAAGAGGCCCATCAGTGCACCCGCCGGTTCGAAGGGGCAGGAGCGGAGGCGCCCTCCTGCTTGAGGAGAAGGGTCCGAGCCTCGTCGTGCGTGATGCCCCAGAGGGAGCAGTCCTCGCCGGGGCCGTAGAAATCGCGCTGCGTGCCCTCGTGACGGAGGCCGAGGCGACGGGCGAATTCCTGCATGCGCTGGTCAGTGCCGCGGATGCGAACTGTGATCCGGCGCAGACCGATCAGGTTGAACAGCCACCACGCGAGGCACTTGCGCACGTCGCGATGAAGCTGCCCGAGCGTCCCGACCGGGATCAGCTCGGCGTCGCCGGTCAGCGTGAAGTTGTGGGCGATGATGCAGAGCCCGCGGACGCGATCGGGCGGCACGAAGCTGACGAACCGGAAATCCGGGCTCGCAAAGTGCCCAACCGCCTGCAGGCACCAGGACTGCACGGCGACGGGGTCGCCCTCGAAGACAACGACCGTCTTGCCGTCCTCGACCGAGCGAGACGCGGCCATGCCCCGTTCGGCGAGTTCGCCTTGGGTCGGCACATACTCAATCATGCCGCAGCCCTCATCGAGGCCGGAGCCGAGGGCGGGCGCCCGTCAGGATCGGGAACGTGCGATGGCTTCTGTCCACGCGTGGAAAGCGCGGCGCTCAAGGTCCGACGCACGAACTCCGAGCGGCAGACCCCTGCCGCACGAGCGGCCTCGGTGAGGGCGAGCGGCAGATCCGGTTCAACACGGAGCAGTAGGTTCGACGACAGACGCATTCCCCGAGCCTCCAGAAGAGGCCTCCAGATTACGCCGCGATCGCCGTAAATACAAATAATATCAATATCTTAGCACAGAAGTCCGCCAAGGTGTGGTGCGGTTTGCAGACGTCGCAATCCCATCATCCGTCCTCGGACCTAGGACAAAAAAGTTCAATGCTCTGATCGAGGAAAGCGGATTTCGGGTCGAGTGCCGGGAAGGGACGACCTGCGACATAGCGTCCACAGGGGTTCGCCGAGATCCCATTCTACCGTTGGGGTAAATGTTGGGGTGGGCCGCTCGGCAACTTAAAAATCTGCAGTGTGAGCAGACACTTAATAGAGCGTAGTGGCGGAGGGAGCGGGATTCGAACCCGCGATACCGTTTCCGGTATACACACTTTCCAGGCGTGCGCCTTCAACCACTCGGCCACCCCTCCGGACCCGGCGCGGACAGACCCTGCGCGGGGCGCGGGCGGGCCGTTCGTGGCGGGTGGCGTGCTGTACTCGCCGCGCCCCGCCAGCGCAAGCCGGCAGCGCGCGCGGCGCGGCCGGAAATCGGGGCGCCTTTCAGAATTGCGGCGGCAGCAGCCTCATCGGCGAATCGGTCCGTGCCGCGCAGGAGCGCAGCATGTTGAGGCAGCGCTCGCGGTCCCGCGGGTCCCGGATGCGGGCCCAGAGGCCGAGCAGTTCGCCCGTATTCGCGTCCGCTTCGGCCCCGACGCAGGGGGGCAGGTTCATGCCCGGCTCGTCGAAGAAGTCTGAGACCGGAACGCCGAGGTGCTGCGCGATCTGTCGAAGGTGACTCTCCGTCGGCGTGCTCATCGCTGTCATCCAGCCCCCTGTCTCGTTCCCCGGCGCGCGCCGCCCCGGCCCCGCTCCGATCGGAAACCGGCCGATGACGCCGCGGGTGCCAGGCGGTAGCGTCGCGTACGGTGCGGGCGCCCGGGCCTAGAGGCCGGGACGCTCCCTTGCATCCCTTCGCCCAACCGACCGATGAGGCTCCGATGCCGCGCTATGCTTTCACCGTCATCATCGATACCGACGCGCCGGCGGAGCCGTATATCCGCAGCCTCGACGATGCGGATGCCGCCTGGGAGGCTGCGCGTGCGATGATCGTCGACCTGATGACGGCGAGCGCGGATCCGCGCCTCCTCTCGGCCATCATGGTCGTGACCGACGAGGCCGACGAGATCGTCTTCGAATTTCCGTTCTCGGAGGCGCTCAATCTGCCGGCGGGGGGAACCGGTCCTGTCCATTAGTCGGCTGCGTCGGAGGCTGGAAGCGGGCAGAGAAAAGGCCCGACGGCGATGCCGGCGGGCCCTGGCAGGGTCCACGCTCACGGGTTCAAGGGGTTCCTGACGGATCCCGGCGCCGGCCCCGCGACACGTTCCGGTCGCGGCGGGCGCCGTCTTCCCTCCCGAGAGCCACTATCCCTGTCGCAGATGGTCCGGCGGAGTGTCCTGCTCACCGTCAGCGGTGCGCGCCGTGCGGGAGCCAGAGGCGTGAGCTTGCATGGGCAACCTCCTTACATCTGCGAGTGAGCGGCGGTTCCCGGCAATTCCTGGGAGGAGCGGACCCGTCGCGCAAGGTCGATGGTAGGCCGGGCGTGCGGAAGCTGACAAGACCTTCTGAAGCTCGGCAGAAGTCTTTTTCTCACCCGCAAAGGACGGGTTCGAGACATGCGGACGGGCGCCCCGCCGCGCGGGCGCGCCCTGGCCTCACAAGGGGTTCAGGACCTCGCGAGACGGCCGAACGGCCGCCGCGAGCGGGTCAGGAGATCATGTCGAGCCTGGCCGTCTCGACCCCGCCCGAGCGAATCGAGTCGGGCAGTGCCGAATAGTCGCGATAGCCGGCCTCGCGGGCCATCGCGTCGAGAGCGGTCTGCTCGTCGTCGGCCGATCCCGTCCACAGGATCGCGCCGCTGGTCTTCTGTCGGATCTGGAAGATGCTCATCGAGCGCCTCGTTCGTCCCGGCCGGCACGGCCTGGATGTTGACGAATTGGTAACGAGTTTCGGCGTCTCTGGTTGCTTCGGACGGCGATCCGTGCCGCGCGCACGTGACGCCACACCGGCTCGAATCCTCGCCGGATGGTCGTGTATGATACGCGCCATCAAAACGCCGGCCTGAGCGGCGACAGACCGGCCGCGGCCCCGCATGCGGTGCCGAACGATTGATTCCGCCGTACCTGCACTGGGTGGTTCGATGCCCGCGCCGCGCCTTTTCCGGGTCCTTGCCCTGCTGGCTTCGACCCTCCCGCCGCTCGCCGCCGCACCGGCGCGAGCCGCGGACACGGCCGCCGTGCCGACCGCCGAGGCGCTGGCGCCCGCCGTCACTGTCGTGCCCGCCGAGAACCGCGAGATCGTCGAGCGGGCGATCGTCACCGGGACCCTGGTGCCGCGCGACGAGATCCTGGTCTCGCCCGAGATCGAGGGGCACCGCATCACCGAACTCCTCGTCGAGGAGGGTGACAGGGTTGCGAAGGGTCAGGTGCTGGCCCGCCTCTCCCGCGAGATGATCGAGACGCAGGAGGCCGCCAACCTCGCCGCCATCGCCCGGGCCGAGGCCGCGATCGTGCAGGCCCGCAGCCAGATCGTGCAGGCCGAGGCCGCTCAGACCGAGGCGCGCCAGGCCCTGGAGCGGGCTCAGACGCTGATCCGGACCGGCAACGCCACCGCCGTCACCGTGGAGCAGCGCGTCTCTACCGCCCAGGGCGCCGAGGGCAAGCTCGCGGCAGCCCGTGGCGGCCTGCAGGCGGCGGAGGCCGACCTCGCCACCGCCCGGGCGCAGGCCGCCGAGATCGCGCTCCGGCGCGCCCGCACCGAGATCCGGGCGCCGGAGGCCGGGATCGTGAACCGCCGCACCGCCCGCATCGGCGCCACCGCGACGGCGCTCGGCGAGCCCCTGTTCCGCCTGATCGCCCGCGGCGAGATCGAGCTCGAAGGCGAGGTGCCCGAGACCGTGATGCCGCGCCTGCATGTCGGCGACGCCGCCGCCCTCGATCTTGACGAGGGCCGGAAGCTCGCCGGCCGCGTCCGCCGGGTCTACCCGGAAGTCGACCGGATGACCCGCCTCGGCAAGGTCCGGATCTCGCTCAAGGACGACCCGGCCCTGCGCATCGGCGCCTTCGCCCGCGGCACCGTCGAGGTGGCGCGGCGGCGCGGCGTCTCCGTGCCGGTCTCCAGCCTGCTCTTCTCGACCGACGGGGGCGCCAGCGTTCTCGTCGTGCGGGACGGGCGCGTCGAGGCGCGGCCGGTCACGACCGGCCTCTCGGCCGAGGGCTTCACCGAGGTGCGCGGCGCGATCGCGGCGGGCGAGACGGTGGTGGCCCGCGCGGGCAGCTTCCTGCGCGACGGCGACCGGGTGCGCGCGGTCGCTCCGGAGGGGATGAAACCCCTCGCGGCGGCCGACGCTGCGCCCCGCTGAACGATCGGACGCGCCATGCGCCTCAACATCTCAGCCTGGGCGATCCGCAAGCCGCTGCCCTCGATCGTGCTGTTCATCGTGCTCGGCGTGCTCGGGCTCGTGAGCTTCCGCAGCCTGCCGATCACGCGGTTCCCGAACATCGACATCCCGATCGTCTCGGTGACGGTGACGCAGGCGGGCGCCGCGCCCTCCGAGCTTCAGACCCAGGTCACCAAGTGGGTCGAGGATTCGATCGCGGGCGTGAAGGGCGTCAAGCACATCCTCTCCACCATCACCGAGGGCTCCTCGGTCACGACGGTCGAGTTCCGGCTTGAGGTGAATACCGACCGCGCCGTCAACGACGTGAAGGACGCGATCTCCAAGATCCGCGTGAACCTGCCGCGCACCATCGACGAGCCGATCATCAACCGGGTCGAGATCGCCGGGCTCCCGATCATGATCTACGGCGCCTCGGCTCCCGCCATGACGCCCGAGGATTTGTCGTGGTTCGTCGATGACGTCGTGGCCCGCCAGATCCAGGGCGTGAAGGGCGTCGGCGGCGTGGAGCGGCTCGGCGGCGTCGCCCGCGAGGTGCGGGTCACCCTGAAGCCCGACCGCCTGCTCGCGCTCGGCATCACGGCCGCGGACGTGAACCGGCAATTGCGCCTGACCTCCGCCGACATGGCGGGCGGGCGCGGCGAGGTCGGCGGCCAGGAGCAGTCGATCCGCACGCTCGCCGCCTCGGCGAGCCTCGACACGCTGGCCGCCACGACGATCATCGTGCCGGGCAACCGCAAGGTCCGGCTGGATGAGCTCGCCACCCTGATCGACGGGGCGGAAGAGCCGCGCACCTTCGCCCGCTTCAACGGCGAGCCCGTGGTCGGTTTCGCGATCTCGCGGGCGAACGGGGCGAGCGACGCAGACGTCTCGGAGGCGGTCGCGCGCAGGATCGGCGACCTGCACAAGGCCCATCCCGGCGTGCGCTTCGACCTGATCGACACCTCTGTCACCAACACGATCGGCAATTACCACTCGGCCATGATGGGGCTGATCGAGGGCGCCGCGCTCGCGGTCGTCGTCGTCTTCCTGTTCCTGCGCGACTGGCGCGCCACGGTGATCGCCTCGATCGCCCTGCCGCTCTCGGTGCTGCCGACCTTCTGGGTGATGAGCGCGCTCGGTTTCTCGCTCAACGCCGTGAGCCTTCTGGCGATCACGCTGGTCACCGGCATCCTCGTCGACGACGCCATCGTCGAGATCGAGAACATCGTCCGCCACATCCGCATGGGCAAATCGCCCTACCGGGCGGCGCTGGAGGCCGCCGACGAGATCGGCCTGGCGGTGATCGCGATCACCGCGACGATCATCGCGATCTTCGCACCCGTCTCCTTCATGGGCGGCATCGCCGGCCAGTACTTCAAGCAGTTCGGCCTCACCATCGCGGCCGCCGTGTTCATGTCGCTCCTCGTCGCGCGCCTGATCACGCCGCTGCTCGCCGCCTACTTCCTGCGCGATCACGGCCATCCCGAGGAGCGGGACGGGCTTGTGATGCGCGCCTATACCCGCGCCGTCGCGTGGTCGGTGCGCCACAAGTACATCACGCTGGTGGCGGGCCTCGGGTGCTTTGCCGCCTCCATCATGTCCACGGGTCTGCTACCCGCCGGCTTCATCCCGGCCGAGGACGCCGCCCGAACCCTCTTCGTCGTGGAATTGCCTCCGGGCGCGCGGCTTTCCGACACCAGCCGGGTCACCGACAAGCTCGTCGAGCGGATCCGGGCGCTGCCCGAGGTCCGCAGCGTGTTCGTCGACGGCGGCCGCCAGCTGCCGGGCAAGAAGGAGGTCCGGCTCGCGAGCCTGACCATCAACCTGACACCGAAGAACGAGCGCCACCTCACGCAGAAGCAGGTCGACGTCGTCATCGGCGACATCCTCCGCCAGGAGCCCGACATCCGCTTCTGGGCTCTGCGGGAAGGCGGCCAGCGCGACCTCGCCCTCATCATCGCGGGCTCCGACAAGGCGGCGGTGGCCGACGTCGCCGCGCGCCTCCAGCGCGAGGCGGCCGGCGTGCCCCACCTCGTCAACGTGGTCTCGACGGCCCCGCTCGACCGCACCGAGATCCGCATCCGCCCGAAGCCGGGCGTGGCGGCCGATCTCGGCGTCTCGACGGACCTGATCGCCGAGACGGTGCGCGTCGGCACGATCGGCGACATCGGCGCGAACCTCGCCAAGTTCAACGCCAAGGACCGGCAGGTGCCGATCCGCGTGCAGCTCCCCGAGCGCCTGCGCGGCGATCTCGCCGAGCTCGCGACCCTGAAGGTCCCCGTGAAGGGCGGGGCCGCCGTGCCGCTCTCGACGGTGGCCGACCTCAGCCTCGGACAGGGCCCGACCGCGATCGACCGCTACGACCGGGCGGTGCGGGTGGCTCTGGAGGCCGACATGCGCGGCTCGGATGCCCTGGGTTCGCTCATCGAGAACGTGATGAACCTGCCGGCCGCCCGGAACCTGCCGCCCGGCGTAACCATCAGCCAGACGGGCGATGCCGAGATCATGGCCGAGGTGTTCGGCGGCTTCGCCATGGCGATGGGTGCGGGCATCATGATGGTGTTCGGCGTGCTGATCCTGCTCTTCGGCAGCTTCTTCCAGCCGGTCACGATCCTGTTCTCGCTGCCGCTCTCGATCGGTGGCGCGATCCTGGCGCTCCTCGTCTGCCACAAGCCGATCTCGATGCCGGTGGTGATCGGCATCCTCATGCTGATGGGCGTCGTGACGAAGAACGCGATCATGCTCGTCGATTTCGCCGTCGAGGAGATGGCCCGCGGCGTCGACCGGGCCACCGCCATCGTCGATGCGGGCCGCAAGCGCGCCCGGCCGATCGTGATGACGACGATCGCCATGGCCGCCGGCATGGTGCCCTCCGCGATGGCCTTCGGCATCGGCGGCGAGTTCCGGGCGCCGATGGCGATCGCGGTGATCGGCGGCCTGATCGTCTCGACGGGGCTCTCGCTGATCTTCGTGCCCGCCTTCTTCGTGCTGATGGACGACCTCTCGCGGCTGTTCGCGCGCCTCTTCGGGCGCTTCGTCGGCGAGCGGGACGACCCGGAGGATGCGGCCGCCTACGAGGCACCGGGCTTTGCCGCCAACGATCCCCGCCTCTACCCGCCGCGGGTCGCCGCAGAATAGCGGCCGGACTGAACCGGGACCGCCCTCCCGTCGTTGCCGGACCGATCCTTTGGTTGTGTTCGGAGAGGGCAAGTCATGGCTGACGCGAAGAGTCTGGTGGATGCGATCGTGCGCTCGCGCCGAGGTGGGCTCGCGGCGGGAGCGGCGCTCGGCGGCCTCGCCTTCGTCGCCGGCCTCGCCTACCGGGCCGTCCGCGGCGAGGCCGCGCCGGCGGAAACGGCGGCGCCCTTCGCCGACGTGAACGAAGACGAGGCTCGCCTGATGCTGCGGGCGATGGTGGCGGCCACCGTCGCCGACGGCATGGTCGATGCGGACGAGCGCCGCCGGCTCGACGCGGCGGTCGAGGCGGCGGGCGTCGCTCCGGATGGCCGCGCCTGGCTCGACAAGGAACTCGCCGACCCGGCCGATATCGACGAGATCGCCGACGGGGTGAACGATCCCGACGCGGCGGCCCGCATCTACACCGCCGCACGCCTCGCCATCGCGGCGGACACGCTGCAGGAGCGCCAGTTCCTGAAGATGCTGGCCGAGGCCCTCGACGTGGAGGAGGAGGCCGCGGGCCGGGTCGACCGGGAGCTTGCCGGATGAAGTGACGGGCGCCCGCTCGGGGAACGCCGCATCCTTCAGCCGCCGGCACGCTCGGACAGGAACGTCCCCATCCGGTCGAGCGCGCGCAGGATGTTCTCGGACGAGTTCGCGTAGGAGAGCCGGATGTAGCCCTCCCCGTGGACGCCGAAATCGGGACCGCCGATCGTGGCGACCCCCGCCTCCTCGAGAAGCGCCGAGGCGAGCTTCTTCGCCTTCCAGCCCGTCTTCCCGACATTCGGGAAGGCGTAGAAGGCTCCCTTCGGCGTGATGCAGGAGACGTTGGGCAGGGCGTTCAGCCCCTCGACCACCAGGGCCCGGCGCCGGTCGAACTCCGCGACCATCTCGGCCACGCAATCCTGCGAACCGTCGAGGGCCGCGACGCCCGCCCATTGCGTCGCCGCGTTCACGCAGGAATGGGCGTTCACGGCAAGCTTGCGGGCCGCATCGTAGAGGGGCTTCGGCCAGACCGACCAGCCGAGCCGCCAGCCCGTCATCGCGTAGGTCTTCGAGGCGCCATTGAGATAGATCAGGCGCTCGCGGATCTCGGGGTAGCGCAGCAGCGAGTGATGCGCCTCCCCGCCATACGTCATGGTGCCGTAGATCTCGTCCGAGAGGATCGCCAGGTCCGGATGGGCGGCAAGCCCCGCCACAAGCGCGTCGATCTCCGCCTTCGGCGTGACGCCGCCGGTCGGGTTGGCGGGCGAGTTGAGGATCAGAAGACGGGTGCGCTCCGTGACGAGGGAGAGCGTCTCCTCCGCCGAGAAGGCGAATCCGTTCGCCTCGCGGATCGGCACGGGCACGGGCGTCGCGCCGGTGAACTCGATCATCGAGCGGTAGATCGGGAATCCGGGATCCGGGTAGAGGATCTCGGCGCCGGGCTCGCCGAACATCAGGATCGCCATGAACATGGTGACCTTGCCGCCGGGCACGATCATCACGCTGTCGGGCGAGACCTCGACGCCGTGGCGCCGGTGCAGATCGCGGGAGACGGCCTCCCGCAGGGGCAGGATGCCGACGGCCGGCGTGTAGCCGTGATGCCCGTCGCGCAGTGCCTTGATGCCGGCCTCCACGATGTGGGCCGGTGTCGGCATGTCGGGCTGGCCGATGCCGAGATTGACGATGTCGCGCCCCTCGGCGGCGAGCTGGCCCGCACGGGCGAGGACCGCGAAGGCGTTCTCCTCACCGATGCGTCCGAAAGACGGAACGATCGTGACCATGGAGGCGCCTCCCGTCGATGTCGTCTCAGGCCGGACGACGATCGCCGTCCGGGCCATTCAAGATTCGTGCGCGCTCGTCAGCTGTTGGAGCGGTCGGCGAGCCGGCTCGCCGCGAACGAGAGCGCCGCGCCGATGATGCCGAGGATCACGAAGGTCTTGATCGAGGCGTAGATCAGCGCCGGCTCGATGCCCGTGTCGGTGTAGAGCACGAGGCCGATGGCCGCGATCGGCAGCAGCACGAGAATGAAGAGCGGCGTCAGGGGGCTGTTCATCGGTCACTCATGTCTTAAGGAGCCGCGGCGTCCTTACGAGGAAAAGGCGACCGTGCATAGCACCGCCAAGCCGCGGATGGACACCCCCGGCAAAGAATCCGCTCGCCGCCCCGAGGGCTCACTCGGTAAGGGGCCGCGCTTCCTCCGGCAGCATGATCGGGATGCCGTCGCGGATCGGGTAGGCGAGCTTGGCTGAGCGGCTGATCAGCTCCTGGCGGGCGCTGTCGTATTCGAGGGTGCCCTTGGTCAGCGGGCAGACCAGGATCTCGAGGAGCTTCGGGTCGACCCGGGTTGCCTCGACGGGGGGTGAAAAATCGTCGGCCATGAATGCGTGTCTCGCCAAAAGCTCACTGCAGGGTCGGCTCGGAGCCCGAGCCGCGCACCAACTCCATTTCGGTCACCGCGATCAAGACCTCGGCCCGCGTCTTCAGGTCGGGAGCCTCCAGCATCGCCTGCTTCTCGCGCACCCCGAAGGGGCTCATCATGCAGAGTGCGTTGACGAGGGCCTCGTTCGGCGCCTCGTCGATGCCGGCCCAATCGACCTTCAGGTCGTTCGAATCCACGAAATCGCGCAAAGCCTTGAGCACGCCTTCGCGGTCCACGGCGTCCTCGCCGGCGCGCGCCTCGAAATCCAGGCCGAAATCGTCGTAGGACACGTGGCAGCGCCGGTAGGCCGTCGTGGTGGCGAGTTCGCTCTCGACCCGGAAGCGGCTGATTCCCGTGAGCGAGATCAGGTAGCGGCCGTCCCCGGTCTCGGCGAACTGCGTCACCCGGCCCGCGCAGCCGACCCGGTAGAGCCGGGGCGCCATCGGCGAGCCGCCGCCTTCCGCATCCGGCTGGATCATGCCGATGATCCGGTCGGTGCGCAGCGCGTCGTCCACCATGGCGAGATAGCGCGGCTCGAAGATGTTGAGGGGCATCTGCCCCCGCGGCAGCAGCAGGGCGCCGGGGAGGGGAAAGACCGGGATCACGGCGGGACAATCCGCCGGCCCCTTGAAGCCCGCATGCGTGCTCATGGCACCTCCCCCGCCCCGCCGGGCATCAGGCGAACAGCAGCGTCGAGAGCTTGCGACGTCCGCGGATCGTGTCCGGGTCCATCAACCCCCACGCCTCGAAGAACTGGAGGAGTTGCTTGCGCGCACCGCCCTCGCTCCATTCCCGATCCCGCCGGTGGATCTCGATCAGGTGGTCGACTGCCTGCGCCCGCTCACCCCGGGCGTTGAGGCCGAGGGCGAGGTCGAAGCGGGCCTGATGGTCGTCCGGGTTCGCCTCGACCTGCCGCTGCAGGCCGGCGAGATCGCCGAGGGAGGCGGCCTGCTCGGCGAGCTCGATCGCGGCCCGGATGCCGGCGAGCGCGGGATCGTTCGCCTTGGCTTCCGGAACCATGGCGAGGACCTGCTTGGCGTTCTCCAGTTCACCCGCGTCGAGCTGAATCTTGGCGAGGCCCGCCAGCGCAGCGACGTTGTCGGGTTCCTGGCCGAGCACGGCCGCGTAGAGTTCAGAAGCCCCCGCGAGATCGCCCTCCGCGATCGCCGCCTCGGCCTCCGTCATCAGCTCCTCGATCTGCGTCGGGCCGGACGGGCCGGCGAGGCGCTCGATGAAGGTCTTGATCTGGCTCTCCGGCACCGCGCCCATGAAGCCGTCCACGGGCTGGCCGCGCTGGAAGGCGATGACGGCCGGGATCGACTGGATGCCGAGCTGACCCGCGATCGAGGGGTGCTCGTCGATGTTCATCTTGGCGAGCACGACCTTGCCGCCCGCGGCCGTCACGGCCTTTTCCAGCACGGGCGTCAGCTGCTTGCAGGGGCCGCACCAGGGGGCCCAGAAATCGACGAGAACCGGCCGGTTCATCGACTCGGCGATGACGTCCTGGCGGAAGCTCGCGGTGGTCGTGTCCCGGATCAGGTCGGCGGTTCCGGCACCCGCGGGGGCGCCGGTCACGGGAGCGTCGTTCAACATCTTGTCCTCGCGGCAACGGCCGATGGTGGAGGCGGGCTGACCGCGCGATCCCGGCTCGATCGCGCCCGAGGCGACTCTGCGTCGTGAGATCGCTCTGTCGTCACGCGGATCGCGGGCATCCCGCTTCCAACACTCTGTAGGAGAAAACGCGAGGCTTTACATGGGGTCGGCCGGGGTCCGCGACCACCCCGGGCGACCCAAAGAAACAGCCGCGCTCGGCCCCCCTCAAGGCTTCTGAGCGCTCTCGGCGGGCTTGGCATCCGTGACGAAGGTGCCGGCATAGTCCTTGCCGCCCGCGCTCGCCTCGCAGGTGATCGCGGTCTTGCCGGCGCCCGGCGTGGAGAAGCGGCAGGACCCGACCGCCGGCGTGGGCGTCTGGACGACGCCCTCCGGCCCGGATCTGCCGGGGCTGACGAGGTTGATCGGCTGGAGCGGATCGCTCTCCTCCGTGCGCTCCTGCTGGGCGCCCGTGCCACTGAAGGTCAGGCTCTGGCCCTCGCTCGACGCGAAGCCGAAGCTCGTCCGGCTGCGCGCCACGGTGTTCATCAGCGTGCCGCGGCAGGAGGCGCTGAGGTCCTGCCCGCCGATCACGAGGCGCTCGCAGGTACCCGTGAGGGTCAGGGCGGTCTGTGCGGCCGCGGGCGGTGCCGCGAGCGGGCAGAGGGCGGTGAGGAGGGCGAGGAGAGGAAGGCGGATCGTCATGGTGCGCACATCTATGTCCCGCCCGGAGCGACGTCGAGGGCCGCGCGGCGTGAGGAAACTCACGCGCGCAAGCTCGCCCCGGCGGGCGGCCCGGTCTAAGAACGGGTTCCGCTGACGCCTCCCACGAAGGACGACCGACCGGCCCCATGGCGAGCCCGACGGAACATGCGAGCTTCCTGCCGCCGGTCCTGACCTTTCTGTCGGCCGCGGTGATCGGCGTGCCGATTTTCCGCCTCATCGGCCAGAGCGCGGTGCTCGGCTACCTCGTGGCGGGCGTCCTGATCGGACCGTTCGGCTTCTCGCTGATCGCCGAGCCCGAGACGGCGGCGAGCGTCGCCGAGATCGGGGTGGTGCTGCTCCTGTTCATCGTGGGGCTGGAATTGCACCTGTCCCAACTCGTCTCGATGCGGCGGGACATCTTCGGCCTCGGCACGGCGCAGCTCCTCGTCTGCGCGACGGCGCTCGGGGGAGCCGCCCTCCTGTTCGGACTGACGCCGGCGGCCGCGACCGTGGTCGGGATCGCACTGGCGCTCTCGGCGACGGCCGTCGCGCTGCAGCTCCTCGAGGAGCGCGGCGACCTCGGTACGCCCTATGGCGGGCGGGCCTTCGCGGTGCTCCTGTTCCAGGATCTCTCGGTGGTGGCGATCCTCGCCCTGATGCCGCTCCTCGCCTCGGCGGGCGGAGGCGGGGGCGAGGGCGTCTGGTTCGGCGAAGCGGTCCAGTCGACGGGCAAGGCGCTCGCCGCGATCCTCGCCGTGGTCCTGGTCGGGCGCTACGGCCTCAACCCGTTCTTCCGCCTGCTCGCGGCGAGCGGCGCCCGCGAGGTGATGACGGCGGCGGCCCTGCTCGTGGTGCTCGGCACCGCGCTCCTGATGCAGGAGGTCGGGCTCTCGATGGCGATGGGCGCGTTCCTCGCCGGCATCCTGCTCGCCGAATCGAACTTCCGCCACCAGCTCGAGGCCGACATCGAGCCCTTCCGCGGCATGCTGCTCGGCCTGTTCTTCATGAGCGTCGGCATGTCGATCGACGGCGGCCTCGTGAAGAGCCTCTGGCCGATCCTGTTCGGGGCGACCGCGGGCGCGATCCTGCTCAAGGTCGCGCTGGTGGCCGGCCTCTTCCGCCTGTTCGGCTCGCCCTGGCTCGACGCGGTCCGGGGGGCCGCCATCCTGGCGCCGGCCGGCGAGTTCGCCTTCGTGCTGCTGCCCGTGGCGGGGGTGCTCGGCCTGATCGACGCCAACGCCACCCGCTTCGCCGTGGCGCTCGCCGCGCTCACCATGCTGATCGGGCCCGTGGCGGCCAAGGGCCTCGACGCGGCACTCGCCCGGCGACCGAAGGTTGCCGAGGAGCAGGCCCTCGACGTCGTCGAGAGCACGGAGGCGCGCGTGCTCCTCATCGGCTTCGGCCGCTTCGGGCAGATCCTGACCCAGGTGCTCCTGGCGGAGGGGGTCGGCGTCACCGTCATCGACAAGGACGTGGAGCAGATCCGCTCCGCCTCGCGCTTCGGCTTCCGGATCTACTACGGCGACGGCACGCGCCTCGACGTGCTGCGGGCGGCCGGCATCGGACGGGCCGAGATCGTCTGCATCTGCATCGACGATCAGGACGCCGCGCTGAAGATCGTCGACATCGTGCACGAGGAGTTCGAGAGCGTGCGCACCTACGTGCGGGCCTACGACCGGACGCACGCCGTCGAACTGATGAACCGCGACGTCGACTTCCAGCTGCGCGAGACCTCGGAATCCGCCCTCGCCTTCGGCCGCGCGACGCTTGAAGCGCTCGGCCTCTCGGCGGAGGCGGCGGCGCGGCGCACCGACGACGTCCGCAAGCGCGACGTCGCCCGCCTCGTCCTGCAGCAGGCGGGCGCCCTGCCGGACGGGTCCGGCTGGATGCGCAGCCTCACGGGCGAGTTGAAGCCCGAGCCGCTCACCGCACCGCAGCGGCCCGCCCGCGCGCTCAACGCCGAGACCCGCGACATCATCGGCCACGAACGCCGCGAGGCGGCCAACCGGGCGCTCGAGACCCAGGACGGCCGCCCGGATGCGTGAGGAACCGGTCCGGCGCGGCGAGGAAACGGCGCCGCGCGAGGGCGCGCGCTTCGTCGAGGGCTCGATCCTGCGCCACGTGATCGTGATGAGCGGCACCGGCTCGATCGGCCTGATGGCGATCTTCGTCGTCGACCTGCTCTCGCTCCTCTACGTCTCGAAGCTCGGCGACCCGCGACTCACCGCGGCGGTGGGCTTCGCCACCATTGTCCAGTTCTTCGCGGTCTCGATCAATATCGGCCTGATGATCGCGGCCGGCGCCCTCGTCTCGCGGGCGATCGGGGCGGGCGACGACGGGCTCGCCCGACGGCTCGCCACCTCGGCGACCCTGCACGGGCTCGTCGTGTCGGTCGCCCTCGTTCTGGTGATGCTGCCACTGCTGGGGCCGCTGCTGCGCGTCATCGGAGCCGACGCCGAGACCCTGCCGATCGCCGAGCGCTTCCTCTGGATCGCCCTGCCCTCGAACGTGCTGATGGCGCCCGGCCTGATGTTCTCAGGGCTCCTGCGCGCGGTCGGCGCCGCGCGCCAGGCCATGTACGTCACCCTCGGCGGCGGCCTCGTCACGGCGGGGCTCGACCCGCTCCTCATCTTCGGGGCCGGGCTCGGCGTCGACGGGGCGGCGCTCGCGACCTGCGCGGCGCGCGCCACCTTCGCGCTGATCGGCTGGTGGGGCGTGCGGGATCACCGTCTGCTGACCCGGCCGCGCCTCTCCGATGTGATCTCCGACGCGACCCTCATGCTGAAGATCGCGATCCCCGCCGTGCTCACCAACCTCGCGCCCTCCGTCGCCAGCGCCTTCGTCGCCCACGCGCTCGCCGGCTTCGGGCCGGAGGCGATCGCCGGCAACGCGGTGATCGACCGGCTCACGCCCGTCGCCTTCGGCGGCCTCTTCGCGATGTCGGGCTCGATCGGCCCGATCCTCGGCCAGAACTGGGGCGCCGGCCGGTTCGACCGCATGCGCGGCGTGCTGCGCACCGGCGCCTGCGTCACGGCCGTCTACGTCCTCGTGGTCTGGGCGGCGCTCGTGGCCGCCTGCGGGCCGCTCTCCGCGCTGTTCGAGCTGCACGGCGGCGCGGGCGACCTCTTCGCCTTCTTCTGCCGCGTGAGCGGCGCCGTCTGGTTCTTCAACGGCCTCCTGTTCCTGTCGAACGCCTCCTTCAACAATCTCGGCTTCCCCTTCCTCTCGACGGGCCTCAACTGGGGTCGGGCGACGCTCGGTACGATGCCGCCCGCTCTCGCGGGCGCGGCGCTCTACGGACCGCCGGGCGTCATCGCAGGGGTGGGGCTCGGCTCGCTCCTGTTCGGCGGCCTCGGCATCGTGCTCGCTTTCCGCACCGTCACGCGGCTGGAGCGCCGCGCCCGGTCGCTTCGCTCCGCGATCCCGCCGCCGGCTGAGGCCCTGCTCACGGCCGAGGCCACGCTCGCCGCCGGCCCTGCGCACGGGAGCGCGCCGGTCTGAGCAGGCTGGCCCATCCACGGCCGAATCCGGGACCGGACCGGCAAAAGGCCGCGGACGCTGGTCAGCCGGCAGCGGATGGGACACACTTCCACGCTGGTACGCGTATGCTGGCCGGGCTCGGCCGCGACGCCCGTTCATGAGGCCACAGGCCATGTTCAATCCGATCGACATGCTCCAGGGCCAGAGCGCCGGGATGCAGGGCCTCGCCCAGCAGTTCGGCCTGACGACGGACCAGACCCGCCGCGCCATGGAGGCCCTGCTTCCGGCCTTCACCATCGGCCTTCAACGCAATGCCTCGAGCGACCCGACGGGCTTCGGGCAGCTCTTCGGATTCCCCCTGCAGGGGGCGAAGCCGCCGGCCACGCAGGCGCCCGAGCTGATGCTCGGGCAGCTCTTCGGCTCTCCGATGCTCGCCCAGGCGGTGGTGCAGCAGGCGTCCGCCGCGAGCGGCGTGGGCTCGCAGGTGGTACGCCAGATGCTGCCGCTGATGGCGGGCATGGTGGTGGCGAGCATCGTGCACATGATGCTCAATCAAACTCCGCCGGCCCCGCAGCCGGCCGCCAAGCCCGAGGCGGAGGGCAGCAATCCCTACCTCATGGCCAATAGCTTCTGGGGGGACATGCTGCGGGCCTTCGCCCCGCCGCAGAACCCGCAGGCCGCGCCGGTCGCGCCCCAGCCCCCGAGCCCGCCGCCGGTGGAGAAGGCTTCGCCGGAGGCTCAGCCCTTGGACATGTTCAACAAGATGCTCCAGACCGGCGCCGAGGTGCAGGAGCAGAACGTCAAGGCGATGCAGGACATCTTCGACGCCTTCTGGTCCGATCCGAAGGGCGGCGCGAAGGAGGAGGCGGGGCAGCCTCCCATACCGGCGGCGAAGCCGCCGTCCCGGGCGCCGAGATCCGGCTCGGGCGGCTCTGCGGGCAGAACATCGCCGAGCCGGCCGGCCGCGGCCAAGGAGGCGACGAAGACGGCCCGCAAACCCGGCAAGCCGACGCCGCGCTGAGGCCGAGGACCCTCAGTTCAGGTTCGACCCGATCGTCGTTCCGATCCGGTCGTAGACGCCGTTCAACTTCGATCCGTACAGCCTGATCGCCCCCGCCGCGACGGCGAAGATCAAGGCGCCGATCATCGCGTACTCGATAGCCGTGGCCCCGCTTCGGTCGCACCCGAGCGCGAAGAGGAGAGCAGTGAGGCGACGCGCGCGGCCGGAGGCCGTGGCCTCCTCCTGTACGACCGGCTTCGCCATCGACCCTGCCCCCGGCCGCAACCCGCGGCGCAAGGGAGTGTAGCGGCCGTCTCTTGCAGATACTTTAAGCGGATCGTCGAGAGAAAACTGTGCGCGTCGAGGAAACGACAATCCTCTCCCGCCCGAAGGAAAGTCCAGCCCCGCCGACCGACGGACAAGCCGCGCTTCCGGAGACAGCGGCGATCCGCGGCCGTGAGGGGGGCAAGGCGCCTCCCGGCCGGCGCTGCGTCACCCGTCCCGCCCGGCGTCCTTCCGGAGCGCGTCGATCCGCTTCGAGGCCTCGGCCTTGTCGAGATCCGGATCGAATGCCTCCGGCTCCTTCGCCTCCTCGGAGAGGGTCTTGAGGTAAGAGGCCTGCGCGCCGGTCATCGGCTCGCCGCCGGTGGTCCACTGGTCCGGATCCTTGATCTGATTGGAAACGTCCTTCGGGTCGGTCTTCGGGTTGGTCGGACCGGCCTTCGCCTGCGCCTTGGTCATGACAGAACCTTTCGTTCTTGAAATGTTCTGCTCAACGCGAGGATGCTGGACGGGTTCCGGCGAGCATCCCTCGCCGGAACCCTGCGGCCTCAGGCCGCGTGCGCCTTCGGCTGCACCTCGGCGAGGTAGTCGTCCATCAGAGTCTTCGTCATCGCACCCGGCGTGAACCGGTAGGGGCCGACCTCCGCGACCGGCGTGACCTCGGCGGCCGAGCCCGTGATGAAGCACTCGGAGAAGCCCTCCATCTCCTCGGGCCGGATGCGACGCTCCACCACCTCGAAGCCGCGGCGGCGAGCGAGATCGATCACGGTCTGGCGGGTGAGCCCGTTCAGGAAGCGGTCCGCCTTCGGCGTGTGGATCACCCCGTCACGGATGAAGAAGACGTTCGCACCGGTGCACTCGGCGACGTTGTCCTCCCAGTCGAGCATAAGGGCGTCGGCATAGCCCTTGTTCTCGGCCCGGTGCTTCGAGATCGTGCAGATCATGTACAAACCCGCCGCCTTCGAGGTCGACGGCGCCGTGCGCGGGTCCGGCCGGCGGTAATCCGCGATGTCGAGGCGGATGCCCTTCATCTTGGTGGCCGGGTCGAAGTAGCTCGGCCATTCCCAGGCCGCGATGGCGAGGTGGATCGTGTTCTGCTGGGCGGCCACGCCCATCATCTCGGAGCCGCGCCAGGCGACCGGCCGCAGGTAGGCGTCGCTCAGGCCGCTCGTCTTGAGCACGAGCTCCTTCGCCGCCTCGATCTCGGCGACGCTGTAGGGCATCTCGAAATCGAGGAGCTGGGCCGAGCGGCGCAGGCGCTCCGAATGCTCCAGGCTCTTGAAGATGCGCCCGCCATAGGCCCGCTCCCCCTCGAACACGGCCGATCCGTAGTGGAGACCGTGGGTGAGTACGTGGATCTTGGCCTCCCGCCACGGCACCATGGCGCCATCGAACCAGATGGTGCCCTCGCGCTCGTCGAACGGGATCACGGACATGGCGGGTACTTCCTTCTCGCGCGGCCGAATCCGCTTCGTGCCGCGGGATCGATCGGATCAGGCTTGATGGCCGGCAGGCGGGCGCCCGGGGGCGAGCCTGTCTTGCCGGAAGGCTTGACGGGTATCAACCGGGCTGAGATATGTCAACAACACTGACTTATATCGGGATCGATGCCGACGTGACACGCCCCATGACGAGGCAAGAGGCGGATCGGGCGGGAGCTGCCGAGGCTCCGATGGGCGCGCAGGCGGACCGGGCCGGGACCGCCAGCGACGACCTGATCGAGCTGCTGTTCTTCGCCTACCGGGATTTCGTCGGCGATCCGGACCGGATCCTCGCCGAGTACGGCTTCGGACGGGCGCATCACCGGGTGCTGCATTTCGTCGACCGCTATCCCGGTCTCACGATCGCCGAACTCCTCGATATCCTGCGGATCACCAAGCAGAGCCTCAACCGGGTGCTCAAGGATTTGATCGAGCAGGGCTACATCGAGCAGAAGACCGGCACGAGCGACCGGCGCCAGCGGCTCCTGTTCTGCAGCCGCGCCGGTGCCGACCTCGCGGCCGACCTCACCCGCGTTCAGGCCCGGCGCTTGGCGCGCGCCCTCGCCGACCCGGTCGAGGCGGGCGAGACGCTGCCGTCGGGTGCCTCGACCTCGGCCCACAGCTTCCTCCTCTCCATGATCGAGCCCGACGAGCGCGCCGCGGTGCGCCGCCTGATGGCCCGGCGCACGAAAGGGGCCGCCTGATGAGCGCCACGGCTTCCGGATCGCGCTGCGAGCTCTCGGACCAAGCGCCCCACGTCCTCGTGGTCGACGACGACCGTCGCGTGCGCGAACTCCTCTCCCGCTACCTGTTCGAGCAGGGCTTCCGCGTCACCGCCGCGGCGAACGCCGCCGAGGCCCGGGCCAAGGCCCAGAGCCTCGTCTTCGACGCGATGGTCCTCGACGTGATGATGCCGGGCGAGAGCGGCTTCGACTACGCCCGCAAGGTCCGCGAGACCTCGCGGGTTCCGATCCTGATGCTGACGGCCCGCTCCAACACCAACGACCGGGTGACGGGCCTGGAGATCGGCGCCGACGATTACCTGCCGAAGCCCTTCGAGCCCCGCGAGTTGATCCTGCGGCTGAACAACATCATCAACCGCGCCGCCGGCCCGCGCCGGGACGCAGGGGGCGAGACCGTGACCTTCGGGCCCTTCTCCTACCGGCTCGACCGGGGCGAGTTGCGCCGGGAGGACGAGATGATCCGCATCACCGAGCGCGAGCGCGAGATCCTGACGATCCTCGCGGCGGCGGGGGGCGCCAATGTCGAGCGCGAGGCGCTCGCGGGCAACGGGGGTGCCGCGGCCGAGCGCACCATCGACGTCCAGATCAACCGGCTCCGCCGCAAGACGGAGGTCGACCCGGCCAACCCCACCTTCCTGCAGACGGTCCGCGGCGTCGGCTACCGCCTGGCCGTCGACTGACGGGCGCGATGAACGCGCAGGATCCCGACCTCGCGCGACAGGCGGATCTCGCCCGGCAGCAGGATGCCGGGCGCGAGGCCCGGCCGCCGGGCGTGCGGCGACCGAGGACCCTGTGGAAGCGCTTCTCCCGGGCCATCGGCGACGCCCTGCCGAAGGGCCTCTACGCCCGCTCGCTGATCATCATCATCGCGCCCGTCGTCCTGCTCCAGTCGGTGATCGCCTACACCTTCATGGAGCGGCACTGGCAGCTCGTGACGAAGCGTCTGTCATCGGCGGTGACGGCCGACATCGCCGCCCTGATCGACATCTACGAGAGCTACCCGCAGACCAGGGACGCCGAGACACTGACCCGGATCGCGAGCGAGCGCCTCAGCCTCGACCTCGACATCCTGAAGGGCGCCAAGCTCCCGGTGCCGGGGCCGAGGCCCTTCTTCTCGATCCTCGACGAGGCGCTCTCCGACGAGATCAAGCGCCAGATCGGGCGCCCCTTCTGGATCGATACGGTGGGACGCTCGAACCTCATCGAGATCCGCGTCGCGATCCCCGACGGAGTGATGCGGATCACGGCGCGGCGGAGCCAGGCCTACGCCTCGAACTCCCACATCTTCCTCGTCTGGATGATCGGCTCGTCGATGGTGCTCCTCGGCGTCGCGATCCTGTTCCTGCGCAACCAGATCAAGCCGATCCTGCGGCTCGCCGCGGTGGCCGAGGGATTCGGCAAGGGCCGCGACATCGAGTTTCGGCCCCGGGGCGCCCGCGAGGTGCGGGCCGCGGGTCACGCCTTCATCGAGATGAAGCGGCGCATCGAGCGGGCGATGGAGCAGCGCACGACGATGCTGAACGGGGTCAGCCACGACCTGCGCACCATCATCACCCGCTTCAAGCTCTCGCTCGCCCTCGTTGATCAGACGCCGGAGGTCGAGGACCTTTCCCGCGACGTCGACGAGATGAGCCGGATGCTGGAGGGCTACCTCGCCTTCGCCCGGGGCGACTCCGCCGAGCCCGCCGCCCCCACCGACATGCGGGCGCTCCTGGAGGATCTGCGCACGGACGTCGAGCGCCTGGGCGCACACGTCGCCGCGGTCGAGCTGTCCGGGTCGCCCCTCGTCACCGTGCGGCCGGATTCCCTGCGGCGCTGCCTGTTCAACCTCGCGGCCAACGCCGCACGCTACGGAGAGACGGTGGCGATCTCCGCCCGCGAGGAGGACCGCGCCTTCCTGGTCTCGATCGACGACGACGGGCCTGGCATCCCCCCAGAGAGCCGCGAGGAGGTGTTCAAGCCCTTCGTGCGCCTCGACGACGCCCGCCAGGACGCGGGCGGATCCGGCCTCGGCCTCGCCATCGCCCGCGATATCGCCCGCGCCCATGGCGGCGACGTGACCCTTCAGGAGAGCCCGCTCGGCGGATTGCGCGCGACCGTTCGCATCCCGGCTTGAGGATGGCGCGCGGGGGCTCGGCGCCCCTTCACCACGTCGAGCGAGCCCGCTTGCCCAGGTGTTCCCGCATGCTAAACACCGAGGTCTTCCGCTAACCGTGACGAGGGTGGCGGCACAGGCCGGCTGCGGCCCTGAATTGATGCAGATTAATTATCGCACCCTCGTCTGTGCGCGGTATGGAAATGCTTTCGAGCGCGTTGAAGGTGCCGCCGATCGATTTCTCGCTGATTTTCTCGCATTCGCCGAATCCTTACGTCCTGCTCGACACCCGCTTCGCCCTCGTCGACATGAACGACGCCTACCTGCGGGTGACGATGCGCGAGCGCGCCGAACTCGTCGGCAGGAGCATGTTCGAGGCCTTCCCGAGCGACGGCGGCGCCGACGTCCTGCGCGCCTCGCTCGAACGCGTCCTCGAGACGGGACAGGTCGATCACCTGCCCCTGATCCGCTACGACATCGCGCGCCCGGAGGGCGGTTTCGAGGAGCGCTACTGGAGCGCCACGCACACGCCGCTTCTCGATGCCTCGGGCGCCGTCGCCCTCATCCTGCAGCACACGGTGGACGTGACCGAACTGCACCGGTTGCGCAGCCGCGGGCCCGAGAACGCGCCGGACGTCGTCGCGCGGATCGAGACGGACGTGTTTCACCGGGCAGAGGCCGTCTCCCACACCAACCGGCTGCTCGATGCCGAGCGCCTGCGACTGCGCAGCCTGTTCGATCAGGCCCCCGGCTTCATGGCCGTGCTCACGGGACCGAGCCACGTCTTCGAACTCGCCAACGCGGCCTATCTCGACATCGTCGGCGCGCGCGACCTGATCGGCCTGAGCGTTCGCGAGGCGCTGCCGGAACTGGAGGATCAGGCGTTCTTCCTGCTCCTCGACGAGGTCTACCGGACCGGACGGCCCTTCATCGGGCGGGCGCAGCCCATCACACTCCACCGCGGTAGCGCGGCCGAGCGGACGCTGTTCCACCTCGACTTCATCTACCAGCCCATCATCGACGCCTCGGGCACGATGACGGGCATCTTCGTGCAGGGGCACGACGTCACCGAGCGGCTGCGGGCGGAGGAGGCGCTCGCCGCATCCCACAGCCAGATGCGCGAGATCCTCGAGACGATCTCGGAGGCCTTCTATGCGATCGACCCGCAGGACCGCTTCACCTACGTCAACCGCAAGGCCGAGGAATTGTGGGGCCGCCCGCGGGACGGGCTGATCGGGCAGGTCATCTGGGACGTGTTCGACCGGGCGCCCGACAGCGAGATCCGGCGGGCGCACCTGCGCGCTTCGGTGCTCGGCAGCGCGCAGCGCCTCGAATACTTCTCGGAGGCGCTCGGCGGCTGGGTCGAGAGCAGCATCTATCCGGGCCCGACCGGCCTGTCCGTGTTCTTCCGCGACATCACCGAGCGCCACCGCAACGAGGAGCGGCGGCAGCTGATGGTGAACGAGCTGAATCACCGCGTGAAGAATTCCCTCGCCGTCGTCCAGGGCATCGCCAGCCAGACCCTGCGGGCCGCCCGCGACCTCGACCAGGCGAGAAGCGACCTGACCGCGCGCCTCGTGGCGCTGGCGCGCGCCCACGACCTCCTCACCAGCGAGAGCTGGGAAGGGGCCGACCTCGCCGAGGTGGTGCGCGCGACGCTCGAGAGCGGGCTGGGGGTGCAGGGCCGGCAGGTGGTGACCTCGGGCCCCTCCCTCCGCCTCAGCCCGAACGCCGCCCTTTCGCTGGCCCTGGCGCTGCACGAACTCGCCACCAACGCCATCAAGTACGGAGCCCTCTCGGTGGAGGCGGGGCGCGTCGAAATATCCTGGGCGATCGATCCGCCCATTGACGCCGCGACCGTCGAGCGAGGCCTGCGCCTGTCCTGGACGGAGCGCGACGGCCCGCCGGTCGCCGCGCCGCTCCGCCGCGGCTTCGGATCGCGCCTTCTTCAGCGCGGCCTCGCTGCGGAACTGCACGGCACCGTCGACCTCGCCTTCGAGCCGGACGGCGTCGTCTGCCGTATCGAGGCCCTGGTCTGAGGGACCTCGCGCCGGCTCAGTCGCAGCGCTCGCGACGGACCGTCGTGGTGGAACCGTCCTCCTCGGTCCGCGTGACCGTTCGCGTCTCGCAGCCGGGCTCCCGCTCGACGGGCACGACACGGCGTTCGACCACCACGGGATCGCGCTCGATCACCACGGCGCGCGGGGGCGCCTCCCGCTCGATGATGGTGGTCTGGGCCGCAGCGGCACCGGCCGGGAGGCAGGCTGCGAGCGTCATGACGGCGAGGAACGGGCGCATGGCATTCTCCTGATGGCATGAAGGGCAGCCCCGACGCCCGACCGTCCGGCCGACGCTGAGCGCCGTGAGGTCGACGCTGGGGCTCGTCTCGGTCAAAGCAACGATGCGACGAGCGTAGCAGTTCCAAGGCTCGCGCGCCGGCGGCCGTGGTCACACCCCCGTCAGGCCACGATCGAGGGCTGCACGGAGGGCGAACAGCCACGCTGAAGCTCGATCAGATCTTCGTGTGCCGGGCCGCACGGCGCGTCATATTCTCGCCGCTTCCCACCAATATTCGGGTTTCATTCACATCGCGTCGGGCAACAGGCCCAAAACCGATAAGGCTGACCGCCCCGGCGGGCTCGGCCGTGTCTCCATTATCGTCCGAGGGGGTTCCATGACGAAGCTTGCCACCATTCTCGCGCTCAGCGCCGGCCTTCTCGCGCCGGCTCTGTCCACATCCCAGGCTGCGGACGGTGGCAACTTCAACGGAACCTGGTCGGTGGAACTGGTGACCGAGAGCGGCCTCTGCGACAGCCGCTACAGCTACGCGGTCGCGGTGCAGGAGGGGCAGGTGCGCCTCGTCTCCGGCGGCGGCGCGCGGATGAGCGGGCATGTCGGCCCGGACGGCACGGTCGGCCTCAGCGTCTCGAACGGCACCGCGAGCGGCAACGTCTCGGGCCGCCTCCAGGCCCGCTCGGGCGGCGGCACCTGGAAGGTCTCGGCTCTCTGCTCGGGTCGCTGGACGGCCCGCCGCAACAGCTCGCAGGTCGCCCAGGCCGAGTGAAGCGCGAGCGCCTCAGGCCGCTCCGGCGAGCCAGCTGCGCGCCTCGTCGAGGCGGGCCCGCTCGAACACCTTGATCTGCGCCGGAGACACGAAGCTGAAGGTCTCGGCGAGCGCCTTCAGCCATGTCGCGTCCGTGACCAGGGCGACGTGGCTCACCCCTTTCATCATCGACAGGCCGAAGCGCGGATCCTTGAAGAAGGCCGCCGGCTCCATGCCCTGGAAGCTGCGGATATCCTCCAGGAGCTTGATCTTGCCGCCCCCGTCGAGATCGGCCTTCATCGCCGTCATCACGGCGTTCATCTCCTCGTCGCTGATCTTCCCGTCGACGACGATCTCGGCGACGTTCGAATCCGCCTTCTTCTCGTAGCTCAGCACGTGCACGCTCCTTCTGGACCGTCGAACGACGACGAACAGGGGCTTTAGGTTCCTACAAAAAGCTCTGCGGGTCGACGTCGATCGCGACCTTGACGTTGCCGCGCACCTTCGGCCCCCGCGCGAGCCAGTCCCGCAGATAGGCCTGAAGGTCGATGGCGCGCTCCGTCTTGACGAGCAGCCGGAAGCGCCAGCGGCCTCGGATGAGCGCGAGCGGAGCCTCGGCCGGCCCGAGCACCGTGATCCCGGCGGGCGGATCGGCGACGCGGGCGAGCGCCTGCCCGTGGGCCTCCGCCGCCTCCCGCTCGTTCGCCGAGACGATCAGCGCCGCGAGACGCCCGAAGGGCGGAAGGCCCGCCGCCTCGCGGGCGGCGATCTCCTCGGCGTAGAAGCGCGCGGCATCGCCCGAGAGGAGGGCCGCGATCACCGGATGGTCCGGCTGGCAGGTCTGGACGAGGGCCCGGCCGGGCTTCTCGCCGCGTCCCGCGCGCCCCGTGACCTGCTGCAGCAATTGGAAGGTGCGCTCGGCCGCCCGGGGGTCGCCGCTGGTCAGGCCGATATCGGCGTCGAGCACGCCGACGAGGGTCAGGTGCGGGAAATTGTGGCCCTTGGCCACGAGCTGCGTGCCGATGACAATGTCGCAGCCCCCCTCCGCGACGGTCTGCAATTCGGCCCGCAGGCGCTCGGCACCGCCGGGGAAGTCGCTCGACAGGACGACGATCCGCTGCTGCGGGAACAGCTCCGCCACCTCCTCGGCGATGCGCTCGACGCCCGGCCCGCAGGGGGTCAGATGGTCGAAGGCGCCGCATTCCACGCAGGCCTCGGGCTTGCGCTCGGCGTAGCCGCACTGGTGGCAGACGAGCGCCCGGCGGAACCGATGCTCCACGAGCCAAGTCGAGCAGTTGCGGCACTGGTAGCGATGGCCGCAGGCGCGGCAGAGGGTGAGCGGCGCATACCCTCGGCGGTTGAGGAACAGGAGGGTCTGCTCGCCGGCCGCGAGGTTGTGCCTCACCGCATCGATCATGGGAGGTGCCAGGAAGCGGCCGCGCTCGGGTTTGTCGAGGCGCATGTCGACCGCCCGGATATCGGGCAGGCGCCGGCCGCCGAAGCGCTCCGGCAGGACGACATGGCGGTAGCGGCCCTTCTCCGCGTTGACCCGCGTCTCGATGGAGGGCGTCGCGGAGGCGAGCACGACGGGGCAGCCCTCAAGCTTGCCCCGCACCACCGCCATGTCGCGGGCGTGGTAATGGACGCCGTCCTCCTGCTTGTAGGCGGATTCGTGCTCCTCATCGACGACGATGAGGCCGAGCCTGGAAAACGGCAGGAACAGAGCCGAGCGGGCTCCGACCACGACCGCGATCTCGCCCGCGGCGACGCCGGCGCGGATGCGCTCGCGCCGCTTGCCGCCGATGCCGGAATGCCAAGCCGCCGGGCGCACCCCGAACCGGGCCGCGAACCGGTCGAGGAATTGGGCCGTGAGCGCGATCTCGGGCATCAGGATCAGCGCCTGCCGCCCGGCGCGCACGCACGAGGCGACGCCCTCGAAATAGACCTCGGTCTTGCCCGAGCCCGTCACGCCTTCGAGGAGCGTCGCGCCGGGATCGCCCTCGGGCGGCAGCAAGTCCAGGGCGGCGGCCGCCTGCGCCTCCGAGAGAGGCACCCGCGGGTGGTCGAGATCCGGCGGACGCGCGACGGGCTCGGGCTCCAGTGCGACCGTCTCCAGGGCGCCGTCATCGATCAGCCCGTCGACGACGCTCATCGAGACGCCGGCCTCCTTCGCCAGCGCGGTCTTGCCCCGCAACGCGTTGTCGGCGGCCACCGCCATCACCTTGGTACGGGCGGCCGTGGCGCGGGCGGGTGGCCGCCCGGAGGCCCGCACGCCGACGCGCAGGCTCTCGCGGGCCGCGGCCTCGTCGGGCAGGCGCAAGGCCATCGCCAGCGCCGAGCCCTTCGGCGCGAGTGTGTAGCGGGCGAGCCAGTCGACGAGGCGGCGCAGGGGCTCGGACAGCGGTGGCACGTCGAGCCGCCCCGTCACGGGCCGCAGGTTCGAGCCGGAGGCGCTATCAGCGACGCCCCAAACCACGCCGATCGTCTCGCGGGGCCCGAGCGGCACTTGCACCACGTCGCCCTCGGCGAGGCTCAAGCCCGCGGGCACGGCGTAGCTGTAGGCCGTGTCGAGGGCGAGCGGGATCAGGATCTCGGCGGTCTGGGGCATCGGGTCCGGGACGTGTCTGCCGTTTGTTCTATATATGTACAGTTCCCGTTCCAGAGAACGGCGGGCTCTTCGTTGCGCGCAAGCTCAGCCCGACCGGCACTGCAGCGAGGCTGAGGGCCGCCATCGCCCAGAAGGCGCGAGCCCCGAACGTCGCGTAGAGGCTGCCGGCAGCGAGCGTCAGCAGCGCCGTCGCGAGGCCGACGCCGAGACTCCCGTAGAGGGTCAGCGCCGTCGCGCGAAGACCGGGCGCGATGTTGGCCGCGATCAGGTTGAGGCAGGCGAGGTGCAGGAGCGCGAATGTGAGACCGTGCAGCACTTGGATCGCGGCAACCGCAGGCAGCGCGACGGTCTCGGCGGTCACGGCCCAGCGCAGGGCACCGGCCCCGGCGGCAAGCGCGAGGCAGAGGCCCGGCCCGAGCCGTCCGATCAGCCACGGTCCGGCGAGCAGGAACACCAGAACTTCCGCCGCGACCGCCTCCGACCAGAGCAGGCCCGCGAGCCCCGCGCCGATCCCCGCCTCGCGCCAGAGGATCATCGTGAAGGTGTCGTGCATGGCGTGCGCACCGACGACGAGGGCCGCGACGAGGAGGATGCGCCGGTAGGCGCCGCTGCGGAGCAGCGTGAAGAAACCCTGCCAGAGCCCCACCGTGGCGCCCGGCTCCGTCGCGGCGGGTGTGCCCGCGGGCACGAGCCGGGCGGCGAGCGCCGTGGCGCAGAACAGGATGCCGCCCGCGGCGACCGCGGCCGCGAGGCCGTGGCCGGCGATGAGCCATCCGCCGAGGCTCGCCGCGCCGATGAAGGCGGCGGCTCCCGCGCCCCGGACCCAGCCGTACTGGAAGGCGCGCCCGCCCTCGGCGGCACCGAGGGCGAGGGCGTCGGCGAGCGGCGCCAGCGGCGCGGTCGCAAGCGCGTAGACGAGCCCGACCGTGAGAAGGACGAGGAAGCCCTGCCCGGGCAGATGCGCGAGGGCGGCCAATCCCGCGATCGCCGCCGCAGCCGCCAGGATGCCGCGCCCCGTGCCGCGCCGGTCGGCGAAGCGCCCCGCCAGCGGGCCGGCGGCGAGGCGCACGAGAAGCGCGCCCGCGAGCACCAGCGAGATGTCACGGGCCGAGAGGCCGCGCGCCGCGAGGAAGTTCGGCAGGATCGGCGAGAGGCAGCCATAGGCCGCGTAGAGGAGCCCGTAGAGGAGCAGAAAGCGCGGGAGCGCGCCGCCTACGCCCGTTCCCGACCGATCGCCCCCCTGCCCCATTCGACGCTCCCCGAGCCACGCTAGCATGCAGGGGCGCTTCGCGCGCGTTGCTTGCGCCCGCTCATGGTTTAAGGAGCCGGGATCGATCCGCCGGACCCACCGATGAATTTTCAAGCCGCCGATGCCGGGCCCGAGCCGCCTCGACTGGAACTTGTCGGCGTCGACCGTCGCTTCGGTACCGTCCAGGCCCTGGAAGGCGTCTCGCTCGTGGTGCGCGCGGGCGAGATCGTGGCGCTTCTCGGCGATTCCGGCTGCGGCAAGAGCACGTTGCTGCGCGTGGTGGCGGGCCTCGAATTCGCGGACGCGGGCACCGTGCGCCTCGACGGCCGGCCGGTCGATGCGAGCGTGCCGCCGGAAGCCCGCGGCATCGGCTTGATGTTCCAGGACTACGCCCTGTTCCCGCACCTCACGGTCGGCGAGAACGTGCGTTTCGGCCTCAGTGGCCGATCGCGGACCGAGGCCCGGGCGATCGCCGCGGGCCGGCTGGAGCAGGTCGGGCTCGCGAAGCGGACCGAGAGCTACCCGGCAACCCTGTCGGGCGGCGAGGGCCAGCGCGTAGCGCTCGCCCGGGCACTGGCGCCGGGTCCGCGCATCCTCCTCCTCGACGAGCCCTTCTCCAACCTCGATCGACGCACCCGCGACCGGGTTCGGGCCGACACGTTCGGGCTCCTTCGCGAGACTGGCACGACGACGCTCCTCGTCACGCACGACCCCGAGGAGGCGCTCGCCTTCTGTGACCGGATCGCGTTGATGCGGTCCGGTCGCATCGTGCAGGTCGGCACGGGCGAGGATCTCTACGAGCGGCCGAACTCCCGCTTCGCGGCGCGCTTCTTCGGCGATCTCGTCGAGATGCCCGCCCGCTGCCGCAGCGGAAACCTCGAGACCCCCTTCGGCCTCCTCGACGCGGGAGGTGCCCCCGAAGGCGCGAATCGCCTCGCCTGCCTGCGCCCGGAGACGATCAGGCTTGCCGAGCCGGGCCACGGAACGCCGGGCCGCGTCGTCAGGCGCAGCTTCCTCGGCGCGACCGTGGCGCTCGAGATCGCGGTCGATGGCATCGCGGCTCCCTTCAGCCTCGCAGCACACCCCGACGACCCGATGCGCCCGGGAGATCCGGTCGGTCTCGTGCTGCGCGGGTCGCCGCTGATTTTCGACCTCGCGCGGGATTAAACCGCCCGCTCGATCGAGTCGCATGAAGTCTGTGCTCATCTCGGCGGAATAGTTTTTAATCGTTTTAATTCAAAGACTTCGTGCTTGCTTTTTCTTGCGCGATGCCTCCCTTGCTCCTGCAACGAAGCTGGGGAACGCATCATGTTGGGCTCGGTCGCGAGAATTGCCGTGGCATGCGGGGGTCTGCTGTCTGCCGGGATGGTGCAGGCGGCGGAGGTCAACCTCTACACCACCCGCGAGCCCGGCCTGATCCGCCCCTTGCTCGACGCCTACACGACGAAATCGGGCGTGAAGGTGAACACCGTCTTCGTCGAGAAGGGCCTTGCCGAGCGCGTGGCGGCGGAGGGCGAGCGCGCCAACGCCGACATCCTGATGACGGTCGATATCGGCAACCTGATCGAGATCGTGGATCGCGGCCTCGCACAGCCGGTGAAGTCCTCGACCCTGGAAGCGGCCGTGCCGGCCTCGCTGCGCGATTCCGAGGGGCGCTGGTTCGCGCTCTCCACGCGCGCCCGCGTCGCCTACACCGACGCCAAGGACTTCGCCGACCTCAAGGCACTTGCCTACGAGGACCTCGCCGACCCGAAATGGAAGGGCAAGATCTGCCTGCGGTCGGGCCAGCACCCCTACAACACGGCGCTGATCGCGCACTATCTCGTCAAGCACGGCCCGGAGAACACGGAGGCTTGGCTGCGCGGCATCAAGGCGAACCTCGCCAAGAAGCCCGCCGGCGGCGACCGGGACGTGGCGCGCGACATCCTGGCCGAGACCTGCGAGATCGGCCTCGGCAATTCCTACTACGTCGGGCTGATGCGTTCGGGCCGCGGCGGCCCCGAGCAGAAGAAGTGGGGCGAGGCGATCCGCGTCGTGCTGCCGACCTTCGAGAACGGCGGCACGCACGTGAACGTCTCCGGCGCCGCGGTGGCGAAGAATGCGCCGAACCGCGACGAGGCGGTGAAGCTCCTCGAGTATCTCGTGTCCGACGAGGCGCAGGGCATCTACGCCAAGACCGATTACGAGTATCCGGTGAAGCCGGGCGCGCCGGTCGACCCGCTCCTCGTCGAGCTCGGGACGCTCAAGATCGACGATACGCCGATCGCCGAGATCGCCCGCAACCGCAAGGCCGCGAGCCTCCTCGTCGACAAGGTCGGCTTCGACAATTGACGGGCTTCTCCACCCCGTATGGGCAGGAAGCGTCCGTCCGGTGTCCCTGTCCTCGGCCGGTGACGCGAAGATGAATCCGGACATCCGGCCCGTTCCATGAGCCTGCCGCTCACCCAGCCCCTGCGGTCCCCTCCCCTCGCCTGGGCGCTCGCCGCCCTGGCCTTGACGGGGCTCGTGCTGAGCCCGCTCGTCTCGCTGGGGCACGCCGCGCTGCAGGGCTCGGGGGAACTCTGGCCGCACCTCCTCGAATACGTGCTGCCGCAGGCGGTCCTGCAGACGGCGGGGCTTCTCGCCGGCGTGGGGCTCGCGGTCACGCTGATCGGCACCGGGGCGGCGTGGCTCGTCGCGGCCTACGACTTTCCCGGGCGGCGCCTCTTGGAGATCGGATTGCTGCTGCCGCTCGCGGTCCCGACCTACATCGTCGCCTTCGCCTATCTCGACCTTCTGCACCCGCTCGGACCGGTCCAGTCCGGTCTGCGCGACCTCCTCGGAATCGCCAGTCCGCGCGATTTGCGATTGCCCGAGCTGCGGTCGCTGCCCGGCTGCATCCTGCTCCTCGGCTTCGTGCTCTACCCCTACGTCTATCTGCCGACGCGGGCGCTCTTCCTGATGCAGGCGGCCAATCTCCTGGAGGCCGCACGCACCCTCGGTCACAGCCCGCGCGCCGTCTTCGCCCGCGTCGCGCTGCCGATGGCCCGGCCGGCGGTGGCGCTCGGCACGAGCCTCGCCCTGATGGAGGCGCTGAACGACATCGGCGCGGCCGAGTTCCTGGGCGTGCGCACCCTCACGGTCCAGGTCTACGCCACCTGGATCAACCGCTCGGACCTGCCGGGCGCCGCGCAGATCGCCCTCGTGATGCTCCTCGTCGTGATCGGCCTCGTCGTCGCCGAGCGCTGGGCCCGGCGCGGGCGCGGCTTCGCCGGTACGGCCCAACGCCCTCGGAGCCTCACGCGCACACGCTTGAGGGGGCCTCACGCCGCTGCGGCCTTCCTCCTCGGCCTCGCTCCCGTCGCCCTCGGCTTCTTGATCCCGGCGGGATATCTCGCCGCTTCCGCCGCGGGACGGATCGCGCGCGCCGGCCTGCCCGAGACGCTGCCGGCCGAGATCTTCAGCACCGTGCTCTACGCCGGTGCGGCGACGCTGATCGCGGGCGCGGTCGGCTTCGTCGTGGCGGCGAGCCCGCGGCTGATCGCCCGGCGGGCGGGGACGGCCCTGATCCGGGTCGCGAGCCTCGGCTACGCCCTGCCGGGAACGATCCTCGCCATCGGCCTGCTCGGCCCTCTCGCCACGGCCGATTCGGCACTCGCCGCCGCCTCGACCGCGGTCTTCGGCGCGGCCCCCGCGCTGATCGGCCTCGGCACCGGCGGGGCGCTCGTCACCGCCTACCTCTTGCGCTTTCTGGCCGTGGCGATCGGCACCTGCGAGGCGGGCCTGTCGCGGGTGCCGGGGTCCCTGCCCGATGCGGCGCGCATGCTGGGGCGCGGGCCTGTCGCGACGCTCGCCCGGGTGCAACTGCCGCTCACTTGGCCGGCGCTCGTGAGTGGCGCCCTCCTCGTCTTCGTGGATTGCGTGAAGGAGTTGCCGGCAACCCTCCTCCTGCGTCCGCTCAACGTCGAGACGCTCGCGACCCACCTCTACGGCGAGGCCGCCCGCGGCACCTACGAGGACGGGGCGGTCGCCGCCCTCCTCATCGTGCTGGTCGGGCTGATCCCGGTCGCGATTCTTCTGCGTCTGGGGAGCCGCAGCCCGCAGCTGCGCTGATCAGGGCTTCCGCGTCGAGCCGCGCAGCACCGTCCGTCCGCTCAGCACCACCTTGCGCACGGGCTGGTCCGGGCTCTTCAGCCGGTCGAAGAGCAGGCTCATCGCCTGCGCGCCGATCTCGGCCACCGGCTGCTCGATCACGGTGAGGCCGGGGTCGAGGAGTTCCGTCCAGGGCTCGTTGTCGAAGCCCGCCAGCGCCAGCGCGCCGGGGATCGGCAGGGCGAGCGTGCGGGCTGCCCGCACCGCGCCCATCAGCATCAGCCCGTTCGAGAGGATCAGCGCCTCCGGCCGATCGTCCTCCGCGAGCCAGCGGCCGGCTTCCGCCTCCGCGGCGAGGGCGTTCGGCGCGCAGGCGCGGGCCGCGGGCTCGAGGCCGTGGCGGCCCATGGCCGCCTCGTAGCCGGCACGCCTCTCCTGCGCGGTCGAGCTCGTGGAGCCGAACACGCCGCCGATCCGCGCGTAGCCCTGCGCGACGAGATGGTCGACGAGGGCGGCGGAGGCTGCCGCATTGTCGAGGACGACGCTGTCATGGGCACCAGGCGGCCCCGAGCGGTCGATGAGAACGACGGGAAAGTCGAGACTGCCCGCCCGCATCGCCTGAGCCGTGGCCCGCGTCGGCGCGAAGATCACGCCGGTGACCCGCTCCTCCTGCATCAGGCGCAGGTACAGGGCCTCGCGCTCGGCATCCTCGTCGGTGTTGCAGAGGATGACGCGCATGCCCGCCTGATAGGCCGCGTCCTCCACTGCCCGGCTCACCGCAGTGAAGAACGGGTTGCGGATGTCGGCGACGATCAGGCCGATCGTCTGCGTCGCCTGCGAGCGCAGCCGCCGTGCCGAGAGATTGGGCCTGTAACCGGTGGCGCGCACCGCTGCCTCGACCTGCTCGCGCAGCGCGTCGCTGACCGGCCCGCGCCCGAGCGCACGCGACACCGTCGCCGTCGACACGCCCGCCGCGCGGGCCACATCCCGGATGCCGACACTCATGGAACAGGAAACGTTTGCAGCGCCATACAACCGCTTCTGCCATGGGCGGCGATCTGCGGCAAGACCTCGCGAATGCGTGAACGTGCGTGAGTGTTGACATGATCACTGAAAACGTTTTCAGTCAGCTCAACACCGAATTCGGACAACGATCCGGGAGGAGCACGCCATGCTCGCACCGACGCCCAGTTTGGCGCCCCGTCTGCTCATCCGCATGGGCACCGCGCCGAAGGACAAGGAGGCCGCCATTCGCGAGGCGGCCCAGCTTCTCAGCGCGGCCGGCTGCATCGATCCGGTCTACGGCGAGAGCATGCTGCGGCGGGAAGAGGTCGCCAACACCTACCTCGGTCACGGTGTCGTCATCCCGCACGGCATGGTCGATGACCGGCACCTCGTCCGGCAGAGTGGGCTCGCCGTGCTGCAGGTCCCCGGCGGCCTTGAATGGCACGATGGGCAGACGGCCCACCTGATCGTCGCCATCGCGGCCCAGTCCGACACCCACATCACGATCCTGCGCCGCCTGACACGCCTGATCCAGGACGAAGCCCGGCTGGAGCACCTGCGCGCAACGACGTGCCAGGAGGACATCGCCGAGGCGCTCACCGAGGATTCGGCGGCGCCGTCCGCTTCCCGTCCCGCCACCGACCTGAGCCAGCGCTTCGATTGGACGGTCGACTATCCGACCGGCCTGCACGCGCGCCCCGCCTCGCACTGGGTCGAGACGGCGCGCGCCTGCGCCGCGCGGATCCAGGTCCGCCACGCGGCGCAAGTGGCCGATGCCAAGAACCTGATCGCGCTTCTGCAATTGGGTCTGCGCTGCGGCGACGAGGTCGTGATCTCCGCCGAGGGGGACGACGAGGCCGGTGCACTCGCGAAGATGTGCGCCGCCGTCACGGGCCTCAGCGCCGGCGAGAAGGCGGCAGCCCAGCGGGCGGCCGAGGCCGCCGCCAAGGCTGCCGGCCCGGTCGCCGGCTGGAACCCTGCGGACAAGCCCCGCATCCAGCCCGGCATCGGCGCGAGCCCCGGCATCGCGATCGGCCCGGTCCACGTTCTCGCTGCGACCGAGATCGCCGTGCCGGACGAGCCGGAGCCCCTGACGAGCGGGGGTGACCGCCTTCACGCCGCGCTGGCCGCGACCACCGATCAACTCAAGGCGCTCGCCGACGACACCGAGCGCCGCCTTGGCAAGGCGGATGCGGGCATTTTCAAGGCGCAGGCCGACCTCATCGCCGACACCGACCTCATCACGCTCGCCTGCCAGCTCATGGTCGAGGGTCACGGCGTCGCCTATGCCTGGGACCGGGCGGTCGACCGGCTCGCCGGCCAGCTCTCGGCGCTCGGCAACCCGGTCCTCGCGGGCCGCGCCGCGGATCTCCGCGATGTCGGCCGCCGGGTGCTCGCCCAGATCGATCCGGCGTTGAAAAGCGGGCACGACCTGCCGGACGAGCCCTGCATCCTGATCGCGCCCGACCTCGCGCCGTCCGATACGGCCGGCCTCGACCCCGCCCGCGTCATCGGGCTCGCCACCGCGCAGGGCGGTCCGACCTCCCACACCGCGATCCTGGCGCGCACCCTCGGCATCCCCGCCATGGTGGCGGGGGGCGCCGCTCTCCTCGGGCTCGCGAACGGCACCGAGGCCATCCTCGACGGCACCACCGGCCGCCTCTATCTCAGCCCCAGCGCGGGCGACGTCGCCTCGGCCGCCGCATGGCGCGAGCGCCAGCGCGAGAAGGCGGAGGAAGAGGCCCGCGAGCGGGCGCTGCCCGCCCGCACCCGCGACGGGCATGCCGTCGCCATCGGCGCCAACGTCAACAATCCGGAACAGGTCCCCTTCGCCCTCGACCAGGGCGCCGAGGGCGTCGGCCTGATGCGCACCGAGTTCCTGTTCCTGGAGCGCGGAGACACGCCCGGCGAGGACGACCAGTTCGAGACCTACCGCGCCATGCTGAAGGCGCTCGACGGGCGCCCGCTCATCGTGCGCACCCTGGACATCGGCGGCGACAAGCAGGTCGCCCATCTCCACCTGCCGCGGGAGGAGAATCCCTTTCTCGGCGTGCGCGGCGCCCGCCTGCTGCTGCGCCGGCCGGACCTGATGGAGCCGCAATTGCGCGCCCTCTACCGGGCGGCCAGGGAGTGTGTGGCGCCGAGCGCCCCCACGGGCAAGGACGCACCGCTCTCCATCATGATGCCGATGATCACCTCGGTGCCCGAGGTGCTGCGCCTGCGCGCGATCTGCGAGCGCATCCGCAGCGAGATCGGCGCGCCGGAGGTGCCCCTCGGCATCATGATCGAGGTGCCGGCCGCCGCGATCCAGGCGGACGCACTCGCCCGGCATTGCGACTTCTTCTCGATCGGCACCAACGACCTGACGCAATACGCGCTCGCGATCGACCGGCAGAACACCGACCTCGCACCTGAGGCCGACTCGCTGCACCCGGCGGTACTGCGCCTCATCCACATGACCTGCGAGGGCGCCGCCCGGCACAAGCGCTTCGTCGGCGTCTGCGGCGGAATCGCGGGCGATCCGTTCGGGGCCTGCCTGCTGGCCGGCCTCGGCGTCCACGAGCTCTCGATGACGCCCCGCGACCTGCCCGGCGTGAAGGCGCGGCTGCGCTCCGTCGAGATGGGCGAATTGCGGGCGCTCGCCGCCCGGGCCTGCGAGCAGGAGGACGCCGCCGCGGTCCGCGCCCTCGACAAGCCCGAGATCGGGGGTGTCGCGTGAGTGCCGTCGTCACCCTCACCCTCAACCCGGCGATCGACGAGAGCGTCACTCTGGAGCGTCTCGTGCCGGGCGCCGTGCATCGGGCGAAGGCGGTGCGCACGGATGCGGGCGGCAAGGGCGTCAACGTCGCCCGCTGCCTCGCCGATTGGGGCATCCCGGTCGCAGCCACCGGCATCCTCGGCCAGGACAACGCCGCGCCCTTCGAGCAGTGCCTCGCGGAGAAGGGCATCGACGACCGCTTCTGCTGGATCCCCGGGGAGACCCGGACGAACCTGAAGCTTCTGGACCTCGCCACGGGCGAGACCACGGACGTGAATCTGCCGGGACTGGCGGTGACGCCCGGCACCCTCGACGCGGTGCGCGCCGTGCTCGTCGACATGGTGGCGCGGGATACGCTCGTGGTGCTCGCCGGCAGCCTGCCAGGCACCCTGCCGCCCGAGACCTACGCCCGCCTGACCCGGGACCTGAAGGCGCGCGGCGCCCGGGTCGTCCTCGACGCGTCGGGCGCCGCGCTCACAGCGGCCCTCGCAGCCGATCCGGCGGCTCTGCCGCACCTCGTGAAGCCGAACCGGCACGAGTTGGAGGAATGGGCCGGCCGGCCCCTCGCCTCGCACGCCGAGATTGCGGAGGCGGCGCGCAGCCTCGTCGCCCGCGGCATCCCCCTCGTGGTGGTGTCTCTGGGTGCCGACGGCGCCCTGCTCGCGACGCAGGACGAGACCCTGCATGCGCGCCCGCCCGCGATGCGGGTCGCGAGCACGGTCGGGGCCGGGGACGCGCTCGTGGCCGGGCTCGTGGCCGCCCTTCACATCGGCTTCGACCTCGCAGGCACCGCCCGGCTCGCCCTGGCCTTCGCCGCCGGCAAGCTCACCAAGCCCGGTGCCAACCTGCCGGCTCGCGCCGAAATCGAGGCGATCGCGCGGACCATCTCCGTCCAGCCGGTGACAGGCTGAGGGAACGTCTCCCTCTTCGAACCAGAGCAGATCACCCGGAGGAAACCATGGCACAGCTCTTGGCGGTGGTGGGAGGCGGCGACCTCTCGACCCACGCCGTCCTCGCCGTCGAGGCCCTGCGCAAGGCCGCGGGCCGCCGCAACCAGCCGATCGCGCTCGAACTGCGCGGGCCCGGCACGAGCGGAAACCCGCTGCCGGAAGCTGCCATCGCCCGGGCCGAGGCCGTGCTCCTCGTCGGCTCCGGCGATCTCGGCGAGGGTCGTTTCGGGGCGCTGCGCCGGGCCAAGGTCGCGATCGAGGACGTGCTGACCGACGTCAACGCCGTGATCGACCGTGTACTGGGCGGAGCAGGCGACGCGCCGGCAGGTACCGATTCGAGAGCCGCGGCGGATGCCGGCCCGAAGCGGATCGTCGCCATCACCTCGTGCCCCACGGGCATCGCCCACACCTTCATGGCGGCCGAGGGCATCCAGAGCGCCGGCAGGACCCTCGGCCACGACGTCCGCGTCGAGACGCAGGGCTCCGTCGGCGCGCGCGACGCGCTGACGGCGGCCGAGATCGCGGCCGCCGACATCGTGCTGATCGCCGCCGACACGGGCGTCGACCGGGCGCGGTTTGCCGGCAAACGGGTCTACGCGACGAACACCAAGGCAGCGATCCGCGACGGCAAGGGGCTGATCGCGACCGCGCTGTCGGAGGCGCAACTCCAGGCGTCGGGCGAGACCGGAGCGAAGGCGGAGGGTCCGGCCCGGCCGGCAGCCGCCGAGGAGAAGGCCGGCGCCTACAAGCACCTGATGACCGGCGTGTCCTTCATGCTGCCCTTCGTCGTGGCGGGCGGCCTCCTGATCGCCCTCGCCTTCGCTTTTGGCGGCATCGATGCGATGAGCCCGGGCCGTGCCGGGACCCTCGGATACGCGCTCGGCGAGATCGGCGCCAAGGGCGCCTTCGCCCTGATCGTCCCAGCCCTCGCCGGCTATATCGCCTACTCGATCGCCGACCGGCCCGGCATCGCTCCGGGCATGATCGGCGGGATGCTCGCTGCGAATCTCCAGGCGGGCTTCCTGGGCGGCATCGCGGCGGGATTCATCGCCGGCTACACGGCCCGCTTCCTCAACCGGCACATCCGCCTGCACAAGAATCTCGAGGGTCTGAAGCCGGTTCTGATCCTGCCGCTGCTGGCGACCCTCGTGACCGGCCTTCTGATGGTCTACGTCGTCGGTGTACCGGTGGCCGCGATCCTCGCGGCGCTGACAAGCTGGCTCAAGGGGATGCAGGGCACCGGAGCCCTCGTCCTCGGCCTCGTGCTCGGCGGCATGATGGCCGTCGACATGGGCGGCCCGATCAACAAGGCGGCGTATGCCTCCTCGGCCGCGCTCATCTCGTCAGGGATCTACGCCCCGATGGCGGCGGTGATGATCGGCGGCATGACCCCGCCACTCGGCATCGCGCTCGCCACACGCCTCTTCCCCGGCCGCTTCACGGCGCCGGAGCGCGAGGCCGGGGGTGCGGCAGCCGTGCTCGGCGCGGCCTTCATCACCGAGGGCGCCATCCCCTTCGCTGCAGCCGACCCCTTGCGGGTGATTCCCTCGATGGTGGCGGGCTCCGCCGTCGCCGGCGCCCTCGCGCTGAGCCTTGGCGTCGAACTGAAGGTTCCCCATGGCGGCCTCTTCGTCCTGCCGATCCCCAACGCGGTCACCAACCTGACGGGTGCCGTGATCGCGATCATCGCCGGCACGGTCGTGACCGCGCTCATGGTGGGACTTCTCAAGAAGCGTTCGGCATGAGGCCGGCAGGACACGGATCCACCGCGCGAGACTGATATAGTCTTGACCAACACAGATCCGCCTCGCCGCACGTGAGCATAAATAGATCATAATACAATATATGCGTCAGCCCGACGAAGATCGGGGCCAAAACCCGTCAAGGGTCACCTGGGGGAACGATCATGAAAGGACATCGGACTTGGCTTGCCGCGCTGGGCCTCTGCGCGGCCGGTGGGATCGAGGCTCAGGCGCAGACGGGGCCGCAGGACGGCACAACCGGCATCGCGGTCCCCGCGACCGTGCAACGCCCGGCGAACCGCCTTCGCGCGGCACCGCCACCCCGGCCGGACGGCCAGGGCTTCGGCGGGGCGGACACGGCTGCGGGGGCGGCCGACACGCTCGGACAGACGGCGACACCGCCGACCCTGGCGCCCGGGACCTACGACCTCGGGAACGGCCTCAGCCTCCTGCTGAACTATACGGGCCAGGGGGCCATCAACCCCGTCGGCGGCATCCGCCAGGGCTCGGCCTGGGCAGGACAGCTCTTTTTCGGCCTCGACGCCGACCTGAACCGGCTCGCGGGCATCGACGGCGGCTCGCTCCACATCGCGGTCACGAACCGGCACGGGCGGAGCCTCGCGAACGACTTCATCGGCAACAACACCAGCGTGCAGGAGATCTTCGGCGGCGGCCAGACCACCCGCCTGACCCTCTTCAGCTACCAGCAGAAGCTGCTCGACAACCGGCTCGACATCGAAGTGGGCCGTCTGGTCGCGAACATCGCCTTCCTCAACTCGCCGATCTACTGCAACTTCCAAACGAATTCGGCCTGCGGCAATCCGACCTTCGTCTTCAAGACCTCGAATTTCACGTTCTGGCCGGTGGCGAGTTGGGGTGCGCATGCCAAGGCATGGCTCACCGACACGGTGTTCTTCCATGCCGGCGCCTATGAGGTGAATCCGCTGCATCAGCAGCCCGGCGACAACGGCCTCGACTTCTCGACGAAGGGCGCCACCGGCGCGATCGTGCCGTTCGAGCTCGGCTACTCGACGACCTTCGCCAACGACGTCCTGCCCCGCAATTACGGCATCGGCGGCTGGTACGACGCATCGGACTATCCCGATCCTGTCCGCGACGTGCGGGGCGGCGCGTCCATCCTGACCGGCCTGCCCTCGGCCACCCGCTTCGGGCGCTCCGGCGTCTACGCCCGGTTCGACCAGATGGTCTGGCGGCCCGACCCGACCGCGCCGCAGGGCCTGACCCTGTTCGGCGTGGCGATGGCGGGCACATCGGGGCGGCTGATCGAGGATTACTTCCTGGAAATCGGCGCGCTGCAGACCGGCACGTTCCCGGGCCGGCCCTTCGACACGGTGGGCTTCGTCATCAACACGCAGAAGTTCAGCCCGCTGGGGCTGGCCAACATCAACCTCGCCCAGAACGCGCTCGGGATCACGCGGTCGATCCCGAGGCAGCAGATCATGATGGAGCTGAACTACGGCATCCAGGTCACGCCCGCGATCCGGCTGACGCCGAATCTGCAGTACATCGTCAACCCGGACCAGACCCGCTTCCCGTTCCGCACCCGCAACATCCCGGACGCGTTCGTGGTCGGAGCGAAGCTCTCGGTCGACCTTTTCACCCTGGCGGGCCTCGCCAAGGGTCCGGGCAGTCCCTGAGGTCGGCCGTGCGGTCCGTCGAGGCGGCCGGGGCGAGAGCCCGGCCTGACCGCTGTCAGCGGCACAGATGCCGGCGGGTCGCCGCAGCGCGGGGCCTTGGTCTGCAGGCACGCCGGCCGGAGGCGCGTCGTCGGTCACTCGTCGCCGACGACGCCCGCCGCGTCCTGCGCCTGCAGCACGTCGGGCCGCGGCATCGAGATGATGTTGTAGCCGGAATCGACGAAATGGACCTCGCCGGTCACGCCGCCGGAGAGATCCGAGAGCAGGTAGAGGGCCGAGCCGCCGACATCCTCCAGCGTCACGGTGCGACGAAGGGGAGCGTGCGCCTTCTGGTGGTTGAACATCAGCCGGGCATCCGCGATGCCGGCACCCGCGAGCGTCCGCATCGGGCCGGCCGAGAGGGCGTTGACCCGGATGCCGTTCGGGCCGAGATCCGCGGCGAGGTAGCGCACGGAGGCCTCGAGCGCCGCCTTGGCGACGCCCATCACGTTGTAGTTCGGCATGACCCGGGTTGAGCCGCCGTAGGTCAGAGTGAGGAGCGAGCCGCCCTGGCGCATGCGCTTGGCCGCACGCTGCGCGATCTCGGTGAAGGAGAAGCATGAGATCGTCAGGGTGCGGGAGAAATTCTCGCGCGTCGTGACATCGACGTAGCGGCCCTTCAGCTGCGCCTTGTCGGAGAAGCCGACCGCGTGGACCACGAAATCGAGCTCGCCCCCGAAGCGCTCGTCGAGCCCGGCGAAGACGGCGTCGACGGAGGCGAGGTCCTCGACGTCGCAGGGGAGCACGATGTCGGAGCCGAGCCTGGCTGCGAGCGGCCCGACGCGACGACCGAGAGCCTCGCCCTGATAGGTGAAGGCGAGCTGCGCGCCGTGTTCGTGCAGGGTCTTGGCGATGCCCCACGCAATCGAATGATCGTTTGCCACGCCCAAGATCAGGCCGCGCTTGCCCGCCATCAATCCCGTCATGCGCCTGTCCGCCTCGCTGCTACGCCCGCCGCCCGCCGCGGGGCTGGCCGGGATGAGGCTTAGCGCGCGGCTCGCGCGCCTGTCCAATCCCGCCGGCGCATCGGTGCGGTGGGGAAGACCCTGCGCAGCAAAAAGCCCTGCCTCGCGGCAGGGCTCGGGTCGGAGAGCGAGGATGCGGGCGTCAGAAATAGCCGCGCGTCTGGGCCCGGGCGTCGTCGATCAACGTCTGCTTGGCGTATATGGCGCCGACGAGAGTGGCGCCGACGATAGCCACGAGGGCGATCCAGAGCATCTGCGAATGTCCTTGCGTGTTGCAGGAAAAACGCAGTCGCCCGATTTCCGTTCCGTTAACCGCCCGGCGCTTCAGGCGTCGACGTGCTTCAGCACCAGGGTCGCGTTGGTCCCCCCGAAGCCGAACGAGTTCGACAGGACGTGCGAGAGTTTGGCACCGTCACGGCGCTCGCGCAGGATCGGCATGTCGGCGAAGGCCGGGTCGAGATCGTCGATATGGGCGCTCTCGCAGATGAAGCCGTTGTTCATCATCAGAAGCGAGTAGATGGCTTCCTGCACGCCCGTCGCACCGAGGGAGTGGCCGGTCAGCGACTTCGTCGCCGAGATCGGAGGGCAGGCGTCACCCGTGCCGAACACCTCACGGATCGCCTCGATCTCCTTCTCGTCGCCGACCGGGGTCGAGGTGGCGTGCGGGTTGATGTAATCGATGCGCGCGCCCTTGAGGCCGGAGAGCGCCTGCCGCATGCAGCGCACGGCGCCCTCGCCCGACGGGGCCACCATGTCGTGCCCGTCCGAGGTCGCGCCGTAGCCGGCGACCTCGCCGTAGATGCGCGCGCCGCGGGCCTTGGCGTGCTCGTACTCCTCGAGCACCAGCACGCCCGCACCGCCCGCAATGACGAAGCCGTCGCGGTTCGCGTCGTAGGCGCGGGAGGCCCGGGCCGGCGTGTCGTTGTACTTCGAGGACATCGCGCCCATCGCGTCGAAGAGCACGGAGAGCGTCCAATCGAGATCCTCGCAGCCGCCTGCGAAGATGATGTCCTGGCGCCCGCCCTGGATGATTTCGGCGGCGTTGCCGATGCAGTGGTTCGACGTCGCGCAGGCCGAGGAGATCGAGTAGTTCACGCCCTTGATCTTGAACCACGTGGCCAGGGTCGCCGAGGCCGTCGAGGACATCGCCTTCGGAACGGCGAAGGGGCCGACGCGCTTCGGACCCTTGTCGCGAGCGATCGCGGCCGATTCCACGATGGTCCGCGTCGAGGGGCCGCCCGAGCCCATGATGATGCCGGTGCGATCGTTCGAGACGTCGCCTTCCTCAAGGCCCGCATCCCGGATCGCCTGATCCATCGCGACGTGGTTCCAGGCGGTGCCGCCGCCGTGGAAGCGCATGGCGCGCCGGTCCACCACGCCCTCGGGGTCGAGGTTCGGCGCCCCCTCCACCTGGCTGCGGAACCCGTGCTCCGCGTAAGCCTCGGCGCGGACGATGCCGGACCGCGCCTCGCGCAGCGACGCCAGCACTTCCTGAGTGTTGTTGCCGATGGATGAGACGATGCCCATCCCGGTGATCACGACACGGCGCATGAAAGTCGTTCTTCTCCGCAACGGCGCTTGCCTGCGCGCCGCGCTCATTCGGGTCACCTAGGACGACGACGCCCCGATCTCAACCGGTGCGTCGCGCACCGAGTGCGGCGCGCGTGCCGCCTCAGGACTGGAACAGGGCCACCCGCAGATCCTGGGCCTCATAGATCCGCTTGCCATCGGCCTCGACGTTGCCGTCGGCGATGCCGAGGACGAGCTTGCCCTGCCGGACGCGCTTCAGGTCGACATTGTAGACCACGCGGGAGACGCTGGGCAGCACCTGATCGGTGAACTTGACCTCGCCGACACCGAGGGCGCGGCCGCGGCCTGGGGAACCGAGCCAGCCGAGATGGAAGCCGACGAGTTGCCAGAGGGCGTCGAGGCCGAGGCATCCCGGCATGACGGGATCGCCCTGGAAGTGACAGCCGAAGAACCAGAGATCCGGCCGGATGTCGAACTCGGCCCGGACATGGCCCTTGCCGTAGGCGCCGCCCTCCGTCCCGATCGAGGTGATGCGGTCGAACATCAGCATCGGCGGCAGCGGAAGCTGCGCGTTGCCGGAGCCGAACAGCTCGCCGCGGCCGCAGGCGAGCAGATCCTCGTAGCTGTAGCTCGACGCCCGTGCGGGGGCGGACGGGGCGGTCTGGTCGGAAGACATGAAGGCGGTACGGTCCTCGGCTCGCGGGTGTTCTCTCGGTCGTCCACGCGGGGCCCGGTCCCGGCGCGGCGGAAATCGCGGCCTCGTTAGCACAGGGGATAAGCGCCATCAAAGCGGCCTTCGTGAGCTACCGTCTTGTGGCATTCATTGTTCCAGAGCACGCGCTTGCGCTAGACATCCGGTCGGGTGCCCCGTTCCCGGCACGCCCCGGAGACATCGAGCCTTGAGTTCACAGGCCTCCGCTCAGCCAGCTCTCGCCGCCCCCACCGCAGCCGCACCCGACCGGCGCGCGCGAAGGGACCTCCTGACGGGGGCGGGCCTCGGCTTCGTCGCGGGCTTCGTCGATGCGGCGGGCTTCGTCGCCCTGTTCGGCCTGTTCACCTCGCACGTCACAGGAAATTTCGTGCTGATCGGAGCCGAACTCGTCGCCACCTCGAGCGGCGTCATCGCCAAGCTCCTCGCGCTCCCCGCCTTCGTCCTCGCCGTCGCGGGAACGCGGCTCCTCACGCTGGCGCTGGAGCGGCGAGGCGCGGCGACCCTGCGCTGGCTCCTCCTTCTGGAAGCCGTGATGCTCGCCCTGTTCGGCGCGGCAGGCCTCGCCCTCTCCCCGTTGCGCGCGGCCGACGGTCTCGACGCCATCCTCGTCGGCATGCTGGGCGTCGCCGCCATGGGCGTCCAGAACGCCATCGCGCGGCTGGCGCTGGCGCATCTTGCCGCCACCACGGTGATGACGGTGAACGTGACCCAGGCCGTGATCGACGCGGTCGATCTCCTGCGGCTCGGCACGACGGGGGCTGGCGCGGCGCGCGGGCGGATCGGCCGGATGCTGCCCGCGATCCTCGCCTTCGCGATCGGGGCGATCGCGGGCGCCTTCGGCGTCGCGCATCTCTCCTTCGCCTGCCTCGCTCTGCCGATCCTGGTGATCGCCATCCTCATCCCGGTGGTCGGCCGGGGCTGACGGCACCGCTTCGGTCGAACCGGTGCGGGTCTCACTGGATGGGGGACCGCGCCGTATTCCGCTCGGCGCGGGCCCTCCCCGCGAACCGCTCGGGTTGCGGGGGCGAGGCCCCTCCCGTATACTCTGCGGCAAAATTCCATCCGTTCGCGAGCGATCAGTCCCGCCGATGTCCGATCTGGTGCCCCTTCAGGCCGTGCTCAACGCCCGGACCTCCTCCTTCCCGGGCGAGGCCGCCGGTGCGGGCCGTCGTGGTTGCCCACTCTCGGACCTGCGGGACCGGCTGCGCCGCGCGGGTCTGCGCCCGACCCGGCAGCGTCTCTCCCTCGGCTGGCTGCTCTTCGGCCGCGGCGACCGTCACCTCACGGCGGAGATGCTGTACGACGAGGCCATGCGCGCCAAGGTGCCGGTCTCGCTCGCCACGGTCTACAACACCCTGCATCAGTTCACGGAAGCGGGCCTGCTGCGGCAACTCGCGCTGGACGGGTCGAAGGCCTATTTCGACACGAACCCGAGCGAGCACCATCACTTCTACCTCGAGGACGAGGGACAGGTGCTGGACATGCCCGATTGCGGCATCACCGTCGATTCGCTGCCCGACGCGCCGGAAGGCATGGAGATCGCCGGCGTCGAGGTGATCGTGCGGCTGCGCCGCCGCACCGGCAGCCGCCAGGGCTGAGACGCCGGTCTCAACCGTTACGGTTCTTCGAGAAGGCCCGGTCGCCAAGCGACCGGGCCTTTCTCATTCCACCTTCTCGTTGGGGTAGACGCCCCAGAGCCTGTCCTGCCGGATGTAGCCGTCGACATCGCCGCGCTTCTCGGGGAGCGCCACGATCAGGCGGCACCACGTGCCCGTGCAGGTCTTCACGCTCCCGATCACGCCGGCCTGGAGCCGGGCCTCGTCCGCGGCCCCCTCGTCGGCCCGGGCGCGCAGGGGTACCGGCGCGCTGCGGTCGCCGCCCTTCGGCGCGGTGACGATGGCGGTGCGGCGCCCCGACAGGAGGGAGTGCAGGACCCAGCCCTCGGTGCCTTCCGAATCGCGGATCCGGCGCCACGTCTCGAACTCGGCCACGATCTCGACGGGCAGACCCGCGCGCTGGAACACCCAGAGGGTGCGGTGGTCCTTCGATGGCCCTTCGCGCAGGTTCACCCGGTCCGTCTTGAGGCTGGCGTAGCGCGGAAGCGGCAGCTTCGTCACGGGGCCGATGCCGGGCTCGGGGGCGCCCGAAGGCGCCGCCAGGGCCGGGCATGCGAGCAGCGCGAGGCCGGCGGCGAGAAGGGCAAGGGAGCGCATCGTCCGTCTCCTGTTCCGGGCCGTTCGGCGCTCGGAAGACTTCCGAAATCCGTGCCCGGGCCGCGCCGGGCCACCGTCCCGCATTGTGTTCCGCACCCTCTCTGGTAGAGAGGCCGGAGGGTCGGTCCAGGGCGGCCCCGGGCGCCGTCGGGTCCTGTCTGGCGGGAAACTGGTTAACGGAGCTTGAAGCCGCATCGCCGCCCGCCGGGACGGTCGGCGGAACCGGCCAAGCCCGAGACGCGTCGATGCGGGAGCCGGGACGCCCATCGGCTGGGGAGGAGACATGTCGTCGTTGAAGCGCAAGCCGCTCGTCGTGGTGACGCGGCGCCTGCCGGACGTGGTCGAGACGCGCATGCGCGAGTTGTTCGACACCCGCCTCAACCACGAGGACAAGCCGCTCTCGCAGGAGGCGCTGGCCGCGGCGATGCGTGAGGCGGACGTGCTCGTTCCGACCGTCACCGACGAGATCGATTCCGGCCTCCTCGCCCAGGCGGGACCGAACCTGCGGCTCATCGCGAATTTCGGCAACGGCGTCGACCACATCGACGTCGGCGTGGCGCTGGAGCGCGGCATCACGGTCACGAACACGCCGGGCGTGCTGACCGAGGACACGGCGGACATGACGATGGGCCTGATCCTCGCCGTGGCGCGCCGCGTCACCGAGGGCGCGCGCATCATCCCGGACGATTCCTGGGACGCGGGCTGGTCCCCGACCTGGATGCTGGGCCGCCGCATCACCGGCAAGCGGCTCGGCATCGTCGGCATGGGCCGAATCGGCCAGGCGCTAGCCCGTCGCGCCCGCGCCTTCGGCCTGCAGATCCACTATCACAACCGCCGCAGGGTGCCCTCGCCGATCGAGACGAACCTCGACGCGACCTACTGGGAATCCCTCGATCAGATGCTGGCGCGGGTCGACATCGTCTCGATCAACTGCCCGCACACCCCGGCCACCTACCACCTGCTGTCGGCCCGGCGCCTGAAGCTCCTGAAGCCCGAGGCGATCGTCGTGAACACCGCCCGCGGCGAGGTGATCGACGAGAACGCGCTGGCGCGCCTGATCGAGGCCGGCGAGATTTCCGGGGCCGGTCTCGACGTGTTCGAGCAGGAGCCCGCCGTGAGCCCTCGCCTCGTCAAGCTCGCGCGGGCCGGCAAGGTGGTGCTGCTGCCGCACATGGGCTCGGCGACCTTCGAGAGCCGCGTCGACATGGGCGAGAAGGTCATCATCAACATCAAGACCTTCATGGACGGGCACCGGCCGCCGGACCGCATCCTGCCGAGCATGCTCTGAGACGCGTCGGCGCGGCTTCGGCAGAGGAGAGCAGACCCGTGAGCGCGACAGAACCCTCCCCAGGCGACAGGCTCTCGCACGCGGTCTTCGACGTGGCCGCCGCCGCCGCGGCCCTGCCCGAGACCTCCGCCACCATGGTCGCGGATCATCGCTTCACCGAGGACGCGGCGGCGAGCGTCCGGGTCTTCCGCGTCTACAAGCCGACCCCGCCGCACACCCACGCGAGTTGCGACGAGTACCTCTACGTGCTCACCGGCCGCTGCCGGATGAAGTTCGGCGACGAGGCGCCCGTCGAAGTCGGCCCGGGCAAGCTCGTCGTGTTCAAGCGCGGCGTCGTGCATTCGGTGCCGGAGATCCTGGAGGAACCTATGGTCTTCCTCTCCGTCGACACGCCCCGCCGCGAGCCGCGCGACATCCGCTTCGTGACGGCGGGGACGGGCACGCCGGACACCTTCATGCGGCAGACGGACTGACCCTCGTCACATCACCTCGGATCCGGCCGGCACCGATTCGCGCCGATCCGCGTCGCGCGTTGCCTGGAACAGCCGCTCGCTCGTGAGCTTCAGGAGATAGAAGCCGAATTCCGGGTTCTGGTAGTAGAGCTGCTTCACCTCGGAATAGGCGATGCAGCGGGCTTGACCCGCTTCGACGCAGACGAGGGAGCCGGTGCGCCGGTTGCCCGGCGAAAGCATGCCAAGCTCGCCGACGATGGCGCCGGGCCGGACGTCGATCGCCTGTTCCGGGATCCGGAAAAGGCCGCTCTCCACGTAGAGCATCTCGGTCGCCGGCTCGCCCTTGCGGAACACGACCGCGCCCGCGGGGAACCGCCGCGCCTGGCCGAACGGCTTCAGCCAGTCGAAGGAGAGATCGCCCTCGGCAGCACGCTCCACGTCGCGGACGAGGCGGACCATCTGGTAGAGGCGGAAAGCGTTGAACGGAATCTGGATCAACTCGGTCAGCACCACGGGCATGCTGCCGATCAGAAACCCGTAGGTGATGACGGCGCAGCTCGCCAGCAGCGCCACGATGCGCAGCGGGATCATCGTGCTCATCGCCGACGCCGCGATCGTGAGGATCGTGCCGAGATAGCCGATCGCGTCGACCCAGTTCATGCGGCGCTCTCCCTCGCGGCGACGGAGTTGGGTTTGTCTCCGTCCCGGCCGCGCATGGCAATGCGCGCGCCGCCGAATTCGCGCGCCTCACGCCGCCTCAGCCCGGATTCCGTCCGCGATGGCATCGGCTGCTCGCAACCCTTCCTCGTAGGCGCCGCCCACCGTTCCCCATTGCAGGCGAGACAGGGCCTCGCCCGCGAACCAGAGACGGCCGCCGACCGACTCGCGGAGGAGCGCCCGCGCTCCGGCATGGCCCGGCGGCACCACGGCCCAGGAACCGCGCGACCACGGATCGTGCCGCCACGCGCTGACCGCCGGGATCGTGAGATCGCGCAGGCGGGCATGCCCGAAATGCTCTGCCAGCACCGCGCGCACGAGATGCCGCACGCCGTCCGCCCCCCCGCGCCGCGCGTCGATCGCCTCCGCCGCGGGGGCATCGAGTTCGAAGTAGTGGAAGGGCGTGCCGTCGATGCGCGCGAGCAGGCCGGGCGGCTTGTGGCGACCGCCGACGATGCTCGCGAGCCGGTCCGCCCCGCGGAAGGGACTCGATGGCCAGTGCAGCACCGCATGCTCGTAGAGACCGGACAGAAAGCCGTCGATCGCTCCGCGCGGGGCCGCCGGCAGTGCCGGCACGAAGGTGATGCTGTCGCGCAGCACCATCACGGGCACCGTGATGACGACGGCCCGCGCCGAGAGGCTGCGCCCGTCCGCCGTCGCGACCCGGATGCCGGGTCCGCCCCACTCGATGCGGGTGACGGGGCTCCGAAGCGCGATCGGCAACCCATGCGCGAGCCGCGCAAGGTAGGCGCCATAGCCGCCGGCGAGGAAATAATTGTCGCCGTATTCCAGGCTCGGGAAATCGTGGAGCGAGACCTCGGACAGCGGACGGCCCGAGACGAGGCCGTGGACGCGCGCCACCCGCTCACCCCAGGGGCCGAGACCGGGCGGCAGGGCCGTGGACGCGGGTCGGTCGGGGTTGCTCTCGGAGGATCCTGCCGTCATGGCGCGGTCGGCGAGGGCAAAGGCCCGGGCGGAGGCCGCCGCCTCCCCGGGCCGACCGGGACGGCGCCCGACCCAGAGGTGGCTCTCCTGCGGAGCTCGCCGCAGCGGTTCGCCCCGCGCGTGCCCCAGCCTGACCAACGGGTTGATCGGGCCCGCATGCAGCCAGTGCGCGCCGAGATCGATCGCGTGGCCGCGCAGCATCGTGGTGATGGCCCGCCCGCCGACACGGTCGCGGGCCTCCAGGACGGCCACGGAGAGGCTCCGCTCCGACAGGCGCCGCGCCGCCGCGATCCCCGCCGCCCCCGAGCCGATCACGATGACGTCCGGCGCCTGGGGAAGCCTCGCGAGCCGAGGCGCAACGCTCGGCCGGAAGTGCGCGTGTGCGACCTCTCGTCCTCTCATCCTGTGATCCTTCGATCCTGTCGGAGCGGGTCAGGGCACCCGACGCGCGCTCACGGCTTGAACACCTCGACCGTGCCGGACTTGTCGCCGCCGGGGCGCGGGCTGCCGACCAGGGTGTAGATGCGGCCGTTGTAGCTCACGGCGCCGAAGCCGTGTCGTGGCGTGGGCAGCGAGGCGAGGGCTCGCCACAGGTTGCGCGGCAGGTCGAAGGCCTCGACCGCGCCGAAGGTCTTCTCGCGTGATTCGCCGCCGATCACGTAGACCTCGCGCCCCAGCACGGCGGAGGCCGAGCCGCTGCGGGCCGTGGGGAGAGGTGCGGCCTCGCTCCAGGCGCCGGTGGTCGGGTCGTAGACCTGCGTGGCGTCGAGGTTCCGGCCCGGATCGCCATCGACGCGCCCGCCGGCCGCGACGATCTTGCCCTCGATCGCCTGCACCGCGAGGTGGTCGCGGGGCGTCGGCAAGGGCGGGGCCGCCGTCCAGCTGTCGGTCGCCGGATCATAGACCTCGTGGGCCGGCGTGTTGCCCCGGCCCGTGACGCTACCGCCGACGACGTGGATCCTCCCGCCAACGAGGGTGGCACCGCCCGCGGCACGCGGTGTCGGCAGACCGGCCCGGGGGGACCATGCATCGGTCTTCGGGTCGTAGGCGAAGCTGTTGCCGACCGCGTTCCAGCCGTTCGTGTAGCCGCCGAAGACGTAGATCTTGCCCTCGAAGCCGGCCGCCATCGTGTGGTGCACGGGATAGGGGAAGGGCGCGCCCTTGCTCCATGTGCCGCCGGCAAGGTCGAAGATCAGGAGTTCCGTGGCCCCGTTGTAATCGCCGATGACGTAGGCCTTGCCGTCGATCGCGGCGACGGCGACCTCCGAGCGTTCGGCGGGTGCCGCATGGCCGCCGGCCCAGGCACCGACTTCGTGGGCGGATGAGGGCACGGCGAGGGCGATGAGAAGGGCGAGCGGAGCCGACAGGCGCATGGGGCGATCCTTCGGTGAGGAGCGGACGGCACGTGAACGCGGCAGGATCGCAAAAGTGCGGGCTTGCGCTCCGGGCCCCGGCTCCTCTTTAAGCGCTCGGCCGACATTGGAGAGGATCCCCGGCATGCTCGTCCAAGCCGCCTTCGCCGCCCTGCGGCAGGTCTTCTCGCCGCCGCTGCGCGCGATCCTCTGGAAATCGCTGGCGATGACCGTCGGGCTCCTGCTCCTGATCTGGTTCGGGCTGACGCGGCTGATCCAGTGGTTCCAGGCGAGCCATCACATCTCCGCCGACTATCCCTTTCTCGACACGCTCGCCTACTTCCTCGCCGGCGCCGGGCTCTTCGTGGCCCTCGCGTACATCATGCCGGCCGTGTCGATCCTCGTGGCGGGATTCTTCCTCGACGACGCGGCCGAGATCGTCGAGCGAACGGATTTTCCAGGCGAACCACCGGGCCAAGCGCTGCCGGCCGGCAGCGCGCTGCTCTACGCCCTGCGCTTCGCCGGACTCGCGCTCCTCGTGAATCTCGCGGCTCTCATCCTGTTCTTCGTGCCCGTGGTCGGGCTCGTGGCCTTCTTCGCCGCGAATGCCTACCTTCTCAGCCGCGAGTACTTCGAGACCGCCGCTGCCCGGTTCCGGCCCCTCGACGAGGCGGCGGCCATGCGCCGGCACTACGGCGGAACGACCCTGGCGGCGGGCTGCCTCCTGGCGGGGATGATGGTGGTGCCGGTGGTGAACCTGCTGACGCCCCTCTTCGGCATCGCGCTCATGGTCCATGTGCACAAGGCGCTGAGCCGGCGCGGACCAGCCCTCACGGCGCCCGCCCAGGCCGAGCGGCTCCGCTGAGGCCGCCTTCCTACCGGCGCGAGCCCCAGCGGGTTCCCATGCGGCTGGGATTGGCGGCGTTCGGACCGATCGCTGGGCCGCTCGCCCGCTTGGGGCGGTGCTGCGAGCCCTCGTCCATCGGCTCCGGGCTCAGCGTGTCCGGGACTTCGGCCTCGGATTCCGAGCCGCGGCCGGTGGCGAATTGCCCCGCCTTGCGGAAGCGCCAGAGATAGCCCGGCACGACGGCCTCGGCTGCGGTCGGGATGATGCCCAACGCCTCCAGCGTCCGCCCTTCCGCCTTCGCGGCATCGGAGACGACGTTGTCCGTCTGCAGCAGGATCACTTGGTCGCGGGTGAGCTTCAGCTCGTCCGGCAGCAGGCCGAGGGTCAGCGTGTTGGCGATCTCCAGGGCGCGGGCCTGGATCCGTGCGACCGGCAGCGGCAGGGCGACGATCGGGCGGCGGCGCTGAGTCGTCTCCAGCATGTAGCGAACGAGATGTTCCAGCGTCGCGACTTCGGGACCACCGAGCTCGTAGACCTTGCCCGCCGGCGCGCGTCCCTCGACCGCCCGGGCGATCGCCTCGGCGACGTCGCCGACGAAGACGGGCTGAAAGCGCGTATCCGCTCCCGCGAGCGGCAGCACCGGGAGCGCCCGGGCGAGGCTCGCGAAGCGATTGAAGAAGCTGTCGCCGGGGCCGAACACCAGGGACGGGCGGATCACGATCGCGTCCGGGCAGGCGGCAAAGACCCGCGCCTCGCCCTCGGCCTTGGTGCGGGCATAGGCGGAGGCGGAGTTCGGATCGGCGCCGATCGCCGAGACCTGAATCATCGCCGCGCCCACCTTGGCGGCCTGCCGCGCGATCTCACCCGCACCCTCCGCCTGAAGGCGGGAGAAGCTCTGAGGACCGGCCTCCTGCAGGATGCCGACGAGGTTGATCACCACGTTCGAACCCTCGACGGCGCGGGCGACCGAGTCCGGGTAGCGCAGGTTCGCCTGCACGGCCACGATCTGCCCGACCTTGCCGAGAGGTTGCAGGAACAGGGCGAGGTCGGGCCGGCGCACCGCGACGCGGATCCGGTAGCCGCGCTTGGCCAGCGCGCGCACCACGTGCCGGCCGAGAAAGCCGGACCCGCCGAAGATGGTCACGAGCTGCGAGGTGGGCCGTGTCAGGGGCAGGGTGTCGAAGCCGGTCATCGCCTGTTCTCGATGCTGGTCCGCCGTGCGGATGCCTGCGGTCGAGGGCTGTTTAGACCAATTCTCGCGGAAGGGGAGCCGGATCGGAATACGAAATGCGACGCGGGGGCCGAAGTGTGGGGACGATCGTGCGTTCAGGGGCGGGTGCCGCCCAACGCCGCGCTCTGACCGCCACCGACCGGCTTCACGCTCTCCAGAGCCGCGAGCACCGTCCCCTTCGTGAGAATCTGCGGCAGGACCATCGGCTCGCCCGGCCCCGTGTAGAGCAGGTAGAGCGGCACGCCGCTGCGCCCGTGCAGCTCCAGCAGTTTCGTGATCTCCGGGTTCTGGTTCGTCCAATCCCCCTTGAGATAGGCAATGCCGCGCTCCCGGAGGGCGGTCCGTACGGCCTCGGTCGAGAGAGCGGTGCGCTCGTTGACCTGACAGGTGATGCACCACGCGGCGGTCATGTTGACGAGGACGGGGCGCCCCTCCCGCAGAAGCCCGTCGAGCCGCGCCTGGGTGAAAGGCTCCACCCCCTCCCCGGCGAGACTCACGGCACCCCCGCCGCGCTCGAGTCCGAGGGCGAGAGCGCCCGCCCCGAGGAGGGCCGCGAGGGAGAGCACACGGGCGAGGCGCCCGGGCAAACTGCTGGCGGTGCGGGCCCGCTCCCAGGTCCATGCCGAGAAGGCGACGAGCACGAGGCCGACCAGCGCCGCGAGCAGCCCCTCCGGCCCGACCTGCTGCGCCAGGACCCAGACGAGCCAAGCGGCGGTCGCGTAGACGGGAAAGGCGAGAGCTCCCTTCAGGGTCTCCATCCAGGCGCCGGGCCGCGGAAGCCGCGCCAGCGCGCCGGGCCACGCCGTCAGCAGCAGGAACGGCAGCGCGAGGCCCAGGCCGAGGCTCGCGAAGACCGCGAGGCCGGTGATCGCCGACTGGGTGAGCGCAAAGCCGATCGCGGCGCCCATGAAGGGGGCCGTGCAGGGCGTCGCCACGACGGTGGCGAGGATGCCGGTGAGGAAGGAGCCCTCCAGCCCGCCGCGCCGTGACAGCCCATCGCCGAGACCGGCGAGCGCGCCGCCGAGATGCATCACGCCGGACAGGCTCAAGCCCATGGCGAAGAGGAGATAGGCGAGACCTGCCACGACGAGCGGCGATTGCAGCTGGAAGCCCCAGCCGATCGTCGCGCCCCCGCTCTTCAACGCGATCAGCAGACCGGCAAGCGCGAGGAAGGACGCGAGCACGCCCAGGGTGTAGGCGAGGCCGTGCAGCCGCACCCGGGACTGAGACTCGCCAGAATGGCGCACGAGGCTCAGCACCTTGATCGAGAGCACCGGGAAAACGCACGGCATCAGGTTGAGGATGAGGCCACCGAGGAAGGCGAGGCCGGCCGCCCCGAGAAGAGTGAGCGCCTCGTCGGGCGCCGGGCCGGAAGCCGCCTTCGGCGCAGGAACGGCGACGTCCGGGATCTGCCCCGCCGCAGGGGCGATGGCCGGCTCCTCGCCGATCGCGAAGGCCCGGCGCCCGGGATCGCCGGCCGCCGTCTCGACGACGAGCACGCCCGGCAACGTCGCAGGCGGCGGCTCGGAAGGCGTGGCGCGCGCCAGGGTGAGCCGGATCCCCGCCGCGTCGGCCTTGAACTCCTGCGCGGCGGCGTTGTCGATCGCCGTCTCGGAATAGGGGAAGAAAGCGGCCGACCGCAGGCTGGCCGGGTCGAGGCCGAGCCCCCCCAGGGCGAGGACGAGGCGCTCTCCCTCGACAGAAAGGTGTGCGGGCGCCGGGGTCGGCTCGGGCAGCGCGGCGCGGGCGCGGCGGAAGAGAGCCGCGCTTCCGGGGTCGGCCGCGGGCGGCGCGGAGGAAACGGGCAGCGTCAAGCTCAGGTTCGCGGAGCCCGGCACGCACTCGACCTCGCAGACGAGGTAGCTGAGCTTGCCCGCGACCTTCACCGCGACCGCCGGATCGAGGCTCGCCGGGGGCGTGATCGTGACGAGGAGAGCGATATCCCCCTCGTAGCCGTAATTCATCAGGTGCGCGACGGGGATGCGCTCGGGCGCCGGCCACTGGATCGGGCCAGCCGAAACACCCGCGGGCAGCGTCCACACCATCTCCGGCGGCAGGCCGGAATCACCCGGGTTGCGCCAGTAGACGTGCCAGCCGGGCTTCATCACCAGGCGCAGGGCGACGGTGAACGGCTCGCCTGCGCGCACGGAAGCCGTCTCCGCGACGAGGCTCGCCCGAACGAGGTCGACGGGCGCCTTGAGGCCCTGCGCCGCGGCGCCGTTCAGGCCGACGAGCAGGACGAGGAGGGAGAGAAGCCGGATCATCGCGCCCTTGCGTGCCGCCGCGGGCACGGTGTCTGACCGGCCGAGCATACGGCCTTTCCGGGCGGGCCGGAACCGAGGGTGCGCGCGGGACGCCGTCGCAGGCGGCTCAGACGCCTGCGACGAGAGGCGCCGTCGCGCGCTCCAGCCAGAGGGCGGTTTCCGAGGCGAGATCGGCCGACAGGGCCTCGCGGACCCGGCCGTGATAGGCGTCGATCCAGGCGATCTCGGCCGGCGACAGGAGCGCGATCTCGATCAGGCGCCGGTCGTAGGGTGCGAGCGTCAGGGTCTCGAAGCCGAGCATCGGGCGCTCGGCCCCCGCGATCTCGATGTCCCGCACGAGGACGAGGTTCTCCGTGCGGATGCCGTAGGCGCCGGCCCGGTAATAGCCCGGCTCGTTCGAGAGGATCATGCCGGGCTGGAGCACAACGGTCCCGGTTTTGGCGATGCGCTGCGGCCCCTCGTGCACCGAGAGGAAGCTGCCGACGCCGTGGCCGGTGCCGTGGTCGAAGTCGAGGCCCGCCTCCCAGAGGCTCAGGCGGGCGAGCGCGTCGATCTGCGCCCCCGTCGTTCCCTTCGGGAAAACCGCGCGCGAGATCGCGACATGGCCCTTGAGGACGCGGGTGAAGCGGTCCCGCATCTCGGCGCTCGGCTCGCCCACGGCCACGGTTCGGGTAACGTCGGTGGTGCCGTCCCGGTACTGCGCGCCGGAATCGACGAGGAAGAGTTCGCCGGGCTGGACGCGCCGGTCGGTGGCGCGAGTCACCCGGTAGTGGACGATGGCCCCGTTCGGGCCGGAGCCCGAGATCGTCGGGAAGGAGACGTCGCGCAACTCGCCGCCGGCCGCGCGAAAATCCTCCAATGCCTCGACGGCCTCGATCTCATTGAGCGCGCCTGCGGCCGCGCGGGCGTCGAGCCAGGCGAGGAAGTGGGTCACCGCGAGCCCGTCACGGATGTGGGCGGCGCGCGCGCCCGCGATCTCGGCCTCGTTCTTCACCGCCTTCAGGGCGGTGATCGGATCCGGCCCGACATCGGCGACGCCGCCGGCTGCCTCCACCAGATTTTTGAGGGCGGCCGCCCCCGTCGCCGCGTCGAGGCGGATGCGCCCGTTCCCGAGGCCCGCGAGCGCGTCGGCGAAGGCGCCACGGGGTGCGATGTCGGCGAGCCCTTCGAGGGCGCTCCTCACCTCCGGCGCGATCTCGGAGGAGACGAGGAAGATGCGTGCCCGCCCCTGGCGCGGCACCAGCGCGTAGCCCAGGGCCAGCGGCGTATGCGTCACGTCGCTGCCGCGCAGGTTGAAGGCCCAGGCGAGGTTGTGCGGATCGGAGATCACGAGGGCGTCGCAGCCCGAACCGGAAAGTCCCTCCCGGATCCGCGCGAGCTTGTCCGACGCCCCCTCCCCCGCCAGCGCCTCGGGCTGGAGAACGACCGCGCCGGCGGGCGGGCGCGGGCGGCCCGCCCAGACGGCGTCGACGAGGTTTTCCGCGACCGGGCGCAAGGAGGCGCCGGCCTGGGCCACGGCCCGCTCCAGCCGGGCGACACCGTCCGGCGTGTGCAGCCAGGGATCGTAGCCGAGGATCGCCCCCTGCTTCAGGGTCTCGGCGAGCCACGCCTCGGCCGTCTTCTCGGCGAGCGGCACCGGGGTGATCACGCCCGTATCGACCTGCTCCGGCGCCTGCAGCGTGTAGCGGCCGTCGACGAAGAGCGCCGCCGCATCGGCAAGGACCACGGCGGTGCCGGCCGAGCCCGTGAAACCGGTGAGCCAGGCGAGGCGCTCGGCATGGGCCGGCACGTACTCGGACTGGTGCTCGTCGGCGCGCGGCACCACGAACCCGTCGACCCGCGCCTCGCGCATCGCCGCCCGCAGGGCAGCGATCCGTTCCGGCCCCTTGCGATGGCTCGGGTCATCGAAGGTCTGGAAGCGGTGTCGCGGCTGGGCGGTGGTCATGCGCGAAGGATTCATGCGCGAAGGGTTACGTCGGCGGCCTGCGCCCGGCAACCGGGTTCAGAGCGGGCGCGCGGCCGCCCCGCCGCGGCGGAGGACGAGCGTCGCCCAGCCCTCGATCACGCCCTTCTGCGCGAGGTGGAAGCCCTGGTGCCCGTAGGTCGAGAGCACCCCCGGCACGTCGCGCTCGATCAGCCCCGACAGGATCAGCACGCCGCCATCCGCCACGACGGAGGTCAGGGAGGGGGCGAGGCGCTTCAGCGGCCGGGCCAGGATGTTGGCGAACACCACGTCGAACCGGCGCGGGCGGTTCGCCAGCGCGTGCTGCACGCCGGGGCCCTGGTAGAGGCGGAGCCAGGGCGTCAGCCCGTTGAGCCGCGCGTTGGCGCGCGCCGTGAGAACCGCTTCCGGGTCGAGGTCACCCGCCACCACGGTGGATCGCAGCACCCGCGCTGCCGCGAAGGCGAGGATGCCGGTGCCGGTGCCGACATCGAGCACGCGGGCCGGGCGGCCGCGCTTCATCGCGGCGACGAGGGCGAGCAGGCAGCCGAGCGTGGTCCCGTGATGCCCCGTGCCGAAGGCGAGTGCCGCCTCGATCTCGATCGGCAGATCGTTGGCGCGCACATGCGCCCGGTCGTGGGCGCCGTGCACGAGGATGCGGCCGGCGCGCACCGGCTTCAGGCCCTCCAGCGAGGCGCGGACCCAATCCTGCTGGTCGATGGTCTGGAAATCCGCGACGTCCGCCTGATCGCCGACGATGGGGCGGATCAGCTCGCGCACCATCTCCTCGTCCGGCGCCTCGGCGAAGTAGGCTTCGAGCCGCCACGTCACTCCGTCCTCCGCCTCGAAGGCGGCCACCGCCGTCTCCGTCGGGTCGAACATCTCGCCGAGGATGTCGGTCATGGCGCGGGCCGACCTTTCGTCCGTGAGGAGGCGCAGGACGTGGGTCGGGCGGTGGGGCGGCAGGCCTTCGAGCATGGGCCCGGCTCTAAGCGCCAAAGGCTCGCCTGTCACATGGATTTCGCACCGAGATATGGCTCGCCGCCCACCTGATCCGGCTCGCCGATGCGCTCACGCCGAAGGAGCAGGGCTGCCCGGAAGCGGGGCCGGACGCGCCTGCGTTGAATTTTCGGACCCATTCGTGAGAGAGGGTGCGGAAGACGGCCGCAAGGCTCGAACGGCACCGGATCCCGCGCACCAACATGCCCGCCTATCGCTCCCGCACCACCACCCACGGCCGCAACATGGCCGGCGCCCGCGGCCTCTGGCGCGCCACCGGCATGAAGGATTCCGATTTCGGAAAGCCGATCATCGCGGTGGTGAACTCCTTCACGCAATTCGTGCCCGGCCACGTCCACCTGAAGGACCTCGGCCAGCTCGTCGCCCGCGAGATCGAGCAGGCCGGCGGCGTCGCCAAGGAGTTCAACACGATCGCGGTCGATGACGGGATCGCGATGGGCCACGACGGGATGCTTTACTCCCTGCCATCGCGGGAGCTCATCGCCGATTCCGTCGAGTACATGGTCAACGCGCATTGCGCCGACGCCATGGTCTGCATCTCCAATTGCGACAAGATCACACCCGGCATGCTGATGGCGGCGCTGCGCCTCAACATCCCGGTCGTGTTCGTCTCCGGTGGGCCGATGGAGGCCGGCAAGGTCGTGATGAAGGGCGTGACCCGCAAATTCGACCTCGTCGACGCGATGGTCGCGGCGGCCGACGATCGGGTCTCGGACGAGGACGTCGCGGTGATCGAGCGCTCGGCCTGCCCGACCTGCGGCTCGTGCTCGGGCATGTTCACGGCCAACTCGATGAACTGCCTCACCGAGGCGCTGGGGCTGGCGCTGCCCGGCAACGGCTCCGTGCTCGCCACCCATGCCGACCGGCGCCGCCTGTTCGTGGAGGCCGGCCACCTGATCGTCGACCTCGCCCGCCGCCACTACGAGCAGGACGACGCCAGCGTGCTGCCGCGCGCGGTCGCGAGCTTCTCGGCCTTCGAGAACGCGATGACGCTCGACATCGCCATGGGCGGCTCGACGAACACGGTGCTGCATCTCCTCGCCGCCGCGCATGAGGGCCAGGTGCCCTTCACCATGGCCGACATCGACCGACTGTCCCGGCGCGTGCCGGTGCTCTGCAAGGTCGCCCCTGCGGTCGCCGACATCCACATGGAGGACGTACACCGGGCCGGCGGCATCATGGGCATCCTCGGCGAACTCGACCGCGCGGGCCTCCTCGACACGAGCGTCGGCAACGTCAGCGCCGGGACCTTGAGCGCCGCCCTCGACCGCTGGGACGTGCGCCGCTCGGGCAGCGCCTCGGTCCAGACCTTCTACCGGGCGGCGCCGGGCGGGGTGCCGACCCAGGTCGCCTTCAGCCAGGATTCGCGCTTCGACGACCTCGACCTCGACCGGGAGGCGGGCGTCATCCGGGACGCGGATCACGCCTACTCGCAGGACGGAGGCCTCGCAGTTCTCTACGGCAACCTCGCCGCGGACGGCTGCATCGTGAAGACGGCCGGCGTCGATGCCTCGATCCTCACCTTCGCGGGCACCGCTCACGTCTTCGAGAGCCAGGACGCGGCGGTGGACGGCATCCTCAACGGCCGGGTCAAGGCCGGCGAAGTGGTGCTGATCCGCTACGAGGGTCCGCGCGGCGGCCCTGGCATGCAGGAGATGCTCTACCCGACGAGCTACCTGAAATCGAAGGGCCTCGGCAAAGCCTGCGCCCTCGTGACGGACGGGCGCTTCTCGGGCGGCTCCTCGGGCCTCTCCATCGGCCACGTCTCGCCGGAGGCGGCCGAGGGCGGGCTGATCGGCATCGTGGAGCAGGGCGACCGGATCGAGATCGACATCCCGAACCGGCGCATCCACCTCGCCGTGGACGAGCCCGAACTCGGCCGCCGTCGAGCCGAGCGCGACGCGGCGGGCTGGCGCCCGGCCGCTCCCCGCAAGCGCAAGGTCAGCACGGCGCTTCGCGCCTACGCGATGCTGGCGACGAGCGCGGCGAAGGGGGCGGTCCGCCACATCCCCGAGGGGTGAGTCGCGAACCTCGGTGGTTCGCCTCGCGGCCGGCCGGGAACCGCCCAAGGATGCGGCAGTTTGTTCATCCTGTGGGCGTAAGCTCGGCCGGAACGGAGAGCGCGGACGGGCGTTCTCGCTGGCTTTCCGCCGAGCCGCGGAGGCTTCTGAGGCTGCGTTCGCGTATGAAGAAGAAACGGTCCGGCCACCGTGAGCCGGTTATCCTCACCACGGAACCCCCGCCCCGTCGTGGGCGACGCCGCAGCGGCCCGCCCGGGAGCGACGGTCTCGACGCGCCGATGCCGGGCCAGTTGCTCGTCCTCCTGAGCCGGCTCCACCGCTCGGAATCGGCCCGCATGCAGGGGGACGACGAAGCACTGGGCTGATCCTCGCCGCGGACATGGCGTGGGCGAGCGCGACGGCGCTTGTGCGCTCCGTCCCCGCCCCTATCATCCTCGCCGATCCGCCGCCGTCCGGTCGCGGAAACGCAGGGATGAAGGGGCACCCATGACATCGACGCGGCGGATCTGGCTCGCGGGCGCGCTCGCCCTCGCCCTGGGCACCTTCCCCGCGCGGGCGGAGCAGCCGGTCCTCGTCTTTGCCGCGGCGAGCCTGAAGAACGCCGTCGACGACGCGATCTCGGCCTGGCGGACGGAGAGCGGCAAGTCCGCGAAGGCCTCCTACGCCGCCTCTAACGCGCTGGCCAAGCAGATCGAGGCCGGGGCGCCGGCCGACCTCTTCATCTCCGCCGACCTCGCCTGGATGGACTACGCCGAGAAGGCGGGCTCGATCCGGCCCGGCACCCGCGCGAACTTCCTGCGCAACAGCATCGTGCTGGTGGCGCCGAAGGACTCGCCCATCGCCCTCGACCTGAAGCCCGGCCTCGACCTGGCTAAGGTTCTCGGTGACGACAGGCTCGCTGTGGGCAACGTCGAGTCGGTGCCGGCCGGCAAGTACGGCCGGGCGGCCCTGCAGGCGCTCGGCGCCTGGGACGGGGTGAAGGACCGGCTTGCCCAGGCCGAGAACGTGCGCGCGGCCCTCCTTCTCGTCTCCCGCGGCGAGGCGCCGCTCGGGATCGTCTACGCCACCGACGCAGCCTCCGACCCGTCCGTGCGCGTCGTGGCGACCTTCCCGGCGGACAGCCACCCGCCGATCGTCTACCCCCTCGCCATCGTGAAGGAGTCCGCCAATCCGGATGCGGCCTCCTTCCTCGCCTACCTCAAGAGCCCTACCGCCCACCCCTTCTTCGAGCGCCAGGGCTTCACGGTGCTGGGGCAGGCGGGCGAGCGCTACTGACCCGGCCGGGAACCCGCCATGCTCGGCCTGACGCCCGAGGAATGGGTCGCGCTCTCCCTCAGCCTCAAGGTGGCGAGCGTGGCGACGCTGGCGAGCCTCGTCCCCGGGCTCGCGGTCGCCTGGCTCCTCGCCCGCCGCGACTTCTACGGACGCACCCTCCTCGACGGGCTCGTCCACCTGCCCCTGATCCTGCCGCCCGTGGTAACGGGCTACCTGCTGCTCCTGGCCTTCGGGCGGAAGGGTCCGGCGGGCGCCTTCCTCGCCGAGTTCGGCCTCGTCTTCGCCTTCCGCTGGACGGGGGCGGCGCTGGCCTGCGCGGTGATGGGGTTCCCCTTGATGGTACGGGCGATGCGCCTGTCCCTGGAAGCGGTCGACCGGCGCCTGGAACAGGCGGCCTCGACGCTCGGCGCCAACCCCCTCGCCGTCTTCCTCACGGTGACGCTGCCGCTCAGCCTGCCCGGCATCCTGGCCGGGGCGGTGCTCGCCTTCGCCAAGGCGATGGGCGAGTTCGGCGCCACCATCACCTTCGTCTCGAACATTCCCGGCGAGACCCAGACCCTTCCCTCCGCGATCTACACCCTGACCCAGGTCCCCGGCGGCGAGGGCGGCGCGATGCGGCTGACCCTCGTCTCGATCCTCGTCTCGATGGGCGCGCTCCTCGCCTCCGACATGCTGGCCCGGCGCGTCAGCCGTCGGCTCGGAGCGGCCTGAGCCCATGACCCTCGCGGTCGACGTGGCACTCCGGCGCGGCACCTTCTCTCTCGCGGCCGCCTTCACGAGCGGGCCGGGGCTCACCGCCCTGTTCGGCCGCTCGGGTTCGGGCAAGAGCACCCTGATCCACCTGATCGCTGGGCTCGCCCGTCCGGACCGGGGGCGCATCGTGGTCGGCGGGGAGACCCTCCTCGACACGGACAGGCGGCTCAGCGTGCCGGTGCACCGCCGCCGGATCGCGTGCGTGTTCCAAGAGGCGCGGCTGCTGCCGCACCTGAGCGTGCGCGGCAATCTCGGCTACGGGCGCTTCTTCGCCGGCCGGCGCGCGGGCTTGGGCGCGGATCTCGCCTCGGTGATCGAGATGCTCGGCATCGGCCATCTGCTCGACCGGCGCCCGGCAGGCCTGTCGGGCGGCGAGACGCAGCGGGTCGCGATCGGCCGTGCGCTCCTGGCGAAGCCCCGCCTCCTCCTGATGGACGAGCCGCTCGCGGCCCTCGACGAGGCCCGCAAGGCCGAAATCCTGCCCTATATCGAGCGGCTGCGGGACGAGGCCGGCATCCCCATCGTTTACGTGAGCCACGCGGTGGCCGAGGTGGCGCGGCTCGCCAACACCGTGGTCGTCCTGGAGGGCGGGCGCGTCGCCGCCACCGGGCCGGCCGACACGATCCTGCGCCGGGCCGAGCTCCTGCCCGCCCACGAGGCGGAGGCCGGCGCCCTCCTCGACATGGTGGTGGAGGCGCACGATCTGGCGGGTGGCGTCACGCGCCTCTCGGGCGCGGCCGGCCAACTCGCCGTGCCGCATTTCGGCCGGCCGGTCGGAACCCCAGTACGCGTCCGCCTGCCCGCCCGAGACGTGCTCGTGGCGACGCAGAGGCCGGTGGGGCTGAGCGCCCGCAACATGCTGGCCGGGCGCATCGCCGCGCTGACGCCGATGGGAGACGCCGTGATGGTCGAGATCGCGTGCGGCACCACCGCGATCGCCGCGCGCCTCACCCGCGCATCGGCGCAGGATCTCGGCCTCGTGCCGGGCCTCGCCGTCTACGCCATCGTGAAGAGCGTGGCCCTCGATCCAGCCGGCGTCGGCATCGGGCGGCGCACGCTCGAGATCTGATCGCGATCACGCCGCTCCGTCGACGAAGGCGCGCATCAGGAGGTGCGCGATCGCCATCGGCGGGGGCACGCTCAGGCCCTCCGGATGCGTGCCCGCGATCAACCGGGCGACCTCCGCTCGGTGGAACCAGCGGGCGTCGGCCAGTTCGGCGGGATCGATCGTGATCGTCTCGTCGAGCCCTTCGGCGACACAGCCGAGCATCAGTGAGGCCGGGAAGGGCCAGGGCTGGGAAGCGAGGTAGCGCACGCCGCCGACCCGAATGCCGGCCTCCTCCCGCGTCTCTCGCCGCACCGCGTCCTCGACCGTCTCGCCGGGCTCCAGGAAGCCGGCGAGGCACGAGTACATCCCCTCCTTGAAACGGGGCGCGCGGCCGAGCAGGCAGGTCTCGCCCCGCCGCACCAGCATGATGACCACCGGGTCGGTGCGCGGGAAATGATGCGTGCCGCAAGCTTGGCAATCACGCCGGAAGCCGCCCGCCGCGGGCTGGCTCGGCGTGCCGCAATTTGCGCAGAAGCCGTTGCGGGCGTGCCAGACGAGCAGGGATTTGGCCGTTGCAAGGAGGCCCAGCTCATCCGCCTCCACGGCGCCCTCGGCGGCAAGGCTGCGCAAGTCGAGGCTGCGGTGGCTTTCCCCGTCCGCAAGGTCGTCGGACGCCGGCTCGATCGCCGCAGCGAAGACCGGCCGCCCGTCGAAGCGGCCGAGGAAGAGGGGCGCGGCGAGGGCAGGCGCGCGCGCCACCATCTCCGGCGTCAGCAGGGCCGTGGCGGGCTCGCGCCGCAGGACCACTCGGTCGCCGGCGAAGAGCACCCACGCAGCGTCCGGCGTGTCGAGGGGCGGCACGGCGCCCTCCCCGGCCTCGGCCGAGTGGCGGCGGAGTCGGCTCTGCGCATAGCCGAGCCGGGCGAGCGAGCCTTCCAGCATGGAGCTCACGCCGCGGCGAAGAGCGCGCCGGCGCGCTCGACGAGCTGAGCACGCGCATGCGGCGGATAGGGCTTGCGCTCACCCTGGCCCCAGACCGGGCCGGGCCAGGCCGGATCGGAGCGGAAGCGGCCGACGACGTGGACGTGGAGCTGCGCCACCACGTTGCCCAGGGCGGCGACGTTGACCTTGTCGGGCCGCGACAACGCCTGCATCACACCCGTCGCGAGACGGATCTCGTCCCACAGAAGCGCCGAGTCGGCCTCCCCGAGATCGGTGATCTCGCTGGCGCCCGTACGGCGCGGCACGAGGATGAACCAGGGGAAGCGCGCGTCGTCCATCAGCAGGACGGTCGACAGGGCGAGGTCCCCGACCGCGACGGTGTCGGCGGCGAGGCGCGGATCGAGATCGAATTCGGCGTTCATCGCGCCGGCATCTAGGGCAGCGGGCCCGAAGGTGCGAGCCCAAGCGCTACCCCGCGCAGGCGCGAGATCAAATGTCGAAATGCGGAATCGGCCGCTCGCGACGGCCTGCGTCGAGCACTTCGGCCTGCCGGCAGAGATCTTCGACCGTCACGGCGTCGAGAGCCGACAGGAAGGCCACCTGCGCCGCCCGGATCGTCGGCTCGATGAGGGCAGCCATGGGAGCGGACGGCGCCTCGTCCTCCTCGACGCAACCCGCGGCGCGCGCGATGTCGCCGACGCTGATCCGCCGCCGCTCCCTGGCGAGTTCGTAGCCGCCGCGCGGGCCGCGCACGCCCTTCAGGAGGCCGTGCCGGACGAGGGCCTGGAGCACGGTCTCGAGGTGGCGCGGCGGCAAGCCGTGGCGAGCGGCCAGAACCCGGGCGTTGACGGGCTGCGGCCGCGCGTGGAGCGCGATGTCGATCACGGCCGCCGTGGCGAGACGGAGCCGAACGGCTGTTTGGCCGGCCGGCGCGGGGGGCGGATCGGAGCGCATGGTGCTCAGGTGTCCCCTCCTCCGCCGGAGAATGCGCCCTCGGCCCTCAACGCCGTCCGCTCGACCCGAAGCCGCCGCTGCCACGGGCGGAACCCTGGGGCGGCTCGCCGCCACTCTCCGAAACGAGGAGGCGTGGGCGCGTCACCCGGGTGAACACGAGCTGCGCGATGCGGTCGCCCGGCTCGATCCGGATGCCGGGGCCGGGAGCCGGGTTGCGGTTCCAGGCGGAAACGAGGAGCGGGCCTTCGTAATCCGCGTCGATGACGCCGGTGCCGTTGCCCAGGACCAGACCCTCGCGGTGGCCGAATCCGGAGCGGGGCAGCACCAGCCCGCACCAGTCGGGATCGCGGATCGCGACGACGATTCCCGCCGGGATCAGGGTCGGCGCGGCCTGCGGCTCGAGGATCATGGGCGCCTCGAGGCACGCGTGGAGATCGAGGCCCGCAGCCGCGGGCGAGCCCCAGCGCGGGAAACCCCATCCCGCGAGCCGCGGGTCGAGGAGGCGGATCGCGACCTCCAGAGCCGGGCTGCTCATGCCCGGCGCGCGTCGATGGCCTCGGCCATCGCAAGGGTGCGGCGCGCCTCGTCGGCGTGCAGGCGCTCGATCATCCGACCCTGGAAGGGGATCGCGCCGCGCCCCCGGTTCTCCGGCTCGGCGAACGCGCCGAGGATCGCGCGGGCTTCGCCGATGGCGGCCTCGTCCGGCCCGAACACGGTGTTCGCCGTCTCGATCTGGCTCGGATGAATCAGCATCTTGCCGTCGAAGCCGCAATCCCGGCCCTGCTCGCACTCGGCGCGGAGACCGGCCTCGTCCCGAAAGGCGTTGTAGATGCCGTCGATGATGTCGATCTCGTAGGCGCGCGCCGCCGCGACAGCGCTCATCAGCCAGGGCATCAGCGCCGGCCGTCCCGGCACCCCGAGGCGGACCCGGCTCGCCCGGGCGAGGTCGTTAGGCCCGAGAACGAGGCACGCGAGCCGCGTATCGACATCGCGGGCGGCGCTGGCGATCGCGCCGATCTCCAGGATGGCGAGCGGACTCTCGATCATCGCCCAGACCCGCAGGGGGCCGGGGGCCCCGAGCCGGCGCAGGCGGGAGCCCACCGCGACGAGGTCGTCAGGACGATTGACCTTCGGCACCACGATCGCGTCCGGAGCGGCAGGTGCGACCGCGGCGAGATCCGCCTCGCCCCAGGGTGTCTCGAGGGCGTTCACCCGTACCACCACCTCGCGCCGCCCGAAGCGGCGGCCGGCGACGGCCTCGGCCACGAGACCGCGCGCCTGATCCTTCGCCTCGGGCGCCACGGCGTCCTCGAGGTCGAGCATAACGACGTCGGCGGGAAGCCCTGCAGCCTTCTCCAGCATGCGCGCGCTCGACCCCGGCAGGGACAGGACGCTGCGACGGGGGCGGATCTCGGTCATGGGGGGCGCCTCCTCCTCGCCGGGTAGCCCGCCGGCCGCTTCGCCGATACCGTCCCGCGCAACCCGATTCAAGGATCGGCCGGGGTTGCGGGGGAGAGCATGGCGCGCTGGATCGCGGGTCTCGACGGCTGCCGCGGCGCCTGGGCGGGCGCGCTCCTCGACCTCGACGATCCGGGGGCTTGGCGCGTCGCGCTCTTTCCGAGCATCGCCGCGCTCCTCGACGGGGCGGAGGCGCCCCGCATCGTCGGCATCGACGTGCCGATCGGCCTTCCGGACCGGGTCGAAGGGGGCGGGCGCGTCGCCGACCGCGCGGCGCGAGCCCTGCTCGGTCCCGGCGGACGGTCCAGCGTCTTTCCGGTGCCGCCGCGTGCGGCCGTCTATGCGGAGACCTACGAGGAGGCGAAGGCGCTCTCGCGCGCCGCGAGCGAGCCGCCCTTCGCACCCTCGATCCAGTGCTGGAACATCCTCCGCTACGTGCGGGAGGCGGACGGGCTGCTGCGGTCGCGGCCGGGCGTCGCCGCCCGCCTGCGCGAGGTCCACCCTGAAGTGGCCTTCCGCTGTCTCAACGCAGGGCAGCCTCTCGCCGGCGCCAAGAAGGGGCCGGCGCGGCAAAGGGGGCTCGAAGAGCGGCGCGAGCTCCTGCTGGCGGCGGGCCTGCCTGCGGCCCTGGTCCACTCGCCGCGGCCACGCGGGGTCGGCGCCGACGACCACCTCGACGCGATGGCGGGCCTCGTCGTCGCCCGCGACATCCTCGAGGGCCGCGCGGTCCCGCTGCCCGACCCGCCGGGGCGCGACGCCTACGGGCTGCCGGTCGTGATCTGGGCGCCGCGGGGCTTGTCGCCGCGACAGGCCGCGCGCGAAGCTGCTATGCGGGAGGCATGAGCGAACCGACCGACGACGCGCCGCCGCTGCGCCATATTGCCCGCGCCCTGGTCTTCGACCCGGCCGACCGCCTGCTCCTCATCGCCTACGAGTCGGTGCGGCCGATCGATCCGACGAGGCCGGAGGATCGGTCCTTCTGGTTCATGCCGGGCGGAGGCCTCGAAACCGGCGAGACGCACGAGCAGGCCTGCCGGCGGGAGCTCGAGGAGGAGATTGGCGTCGCCGGAGCGCCGATCGGCCCGCTGGTCGCCACCTGCGACGGGCTCTTCCACCTGTTCCGGAAGCCACGCGATGCGCGCGAGCGCTACTTCCTCGTGCGCCTGCCCTCGGACCGCATCGACACGGCCCGGCTCGCGGAAACGGAGGACAATCCGGTCCTCGGCACCCGCTGGTGGAGCCTCTCCGACCTGGAGGCGACCGAGGAACGCATCGAGCCGGCGGGACTGGCGGCCCTCGTCCGGCGCATTCTCGCCGGGGATATCCCCGCCGTTCCGGTCACGTTGTCGTGGCGGGATGCTTGAGTCGGCAACGCCGTCGAGACATGGCAGTTACATCGCCGCCATTCTGACACGTCGCAACGGCCGGAGAGACGCATGATGTTCCCCGAATCCTTGACCACGGGCTACCGCTCCTTCCTCGAGAACCGCTTCCCGAACGAGAGCCGGCGCTATGCCCAGCTCGCCAAGACGCAGGAGCCCGACGTGCTGGTCATCGGCTGCTGCGACAGCCGCGTGTCGCCGGAGGTGATCTTCGATGTGGGTCCGGGCGAGCTGTTCGTGATCCGCAACGTCGCCAACATCGTGCCGCCCTGCGAGACGGGCGGCGAGTATCACGGCACCTCGGCGGCGATCGAGTTCGCCGTGCAGGCGCTGGAGGTGAAGCACATCGTCGTGCTCGGCCACGCCACCTGCGGCGGCATCAAGGCATTCGCCAACAAGGCCAAGCCCCTCTCGCCCGGCAACTTCATCGGCAAATGGGTCTCCCTGGTCGAGCCGGCCGAGAAGAAGGCGGGCGATTCATCCGCGCCCGACTACCTCACCCGCATGGAGCACGCGATGGTGAGCCAGAGCATCGAGAACCTCATGACCTTCCCCTTCGTGCGCGAGCGCGTCGAGGCCGGGACCTTGCAGTTGCACGGTGCACATTTCGGCGTTGCGACCGGCGAGCTCCTCGTGCGCGACCCAGGCACGGGCGATTTCGCGCCGATCACCGACCGGGACGGCCAGAGCCTGCGCCCGTCGGCCCTGATCAACTGCACCTGAGCCAGGCGCCACATACGAGAACGGCGGGCTCTCGCCCGCCGTTCTCCCCGATTGAGCAGCGGAGATCCGCCACCGGCCTATCGATCATTCGCGGATCAGCGGGCGCCGGGAAGGCGCTGCGCCATCGCGTAGTGTTGCTCGAGCACCGGCAGGGCCTGCTGGGCATAGTTGCGGAGCGCCGGGTTCGGACCTGAGGCTGCGTAAGCCTGAGTCACGGCGATCGTCTGCTGGTGAGCCATCACCTGCTGACGGCCGTAGAGGCGGTCGAAGCGCGGGCCGGGCGGGGTCGAGGAGAGTTCGGCGAGCATCGCCTGCTGCTCCGGGTTCGGCGGCACGATCGTGGTGCCGGCCGTGGCGTCGACGTCGCCCGTCGCCACGCGGCTGCCGACCGCCGCGCCGCGTGCCGCACCGGCGCCGATGCCCTCGACACCGCCGACCGGACCACCCGCAAGGGTGCCGCCGACCGCGCCGGCTGCAGCGCCCGTGGCCGCACCGACCGCACCGCCGGCCACCGCCAGGGGCGCCTCGATCAGACCGCCAACCGGGCCGCCGCCCGCGACGTAGTTCCGCTCGCCACCCGCCAACGCAACGTTGGCGGCGCGGTGATCGCTGATCGCGTGCTGCGCGAAGGTGCGGACAGCCGGGTTGCGCGACTTGGACAGCGCGATCTGGCTCGACTGGATCTCGAAGGCATTGGCCTGCATGGCCTGGAGGCGGAAGTCGCCGACACCCTGGGCCATCGCCGGAGTGGCGAGAGCTGTCATCAGGGCGGACATGGCAACGTACTTCTTCAACATAAGCGACCTCGATCTCAGATATTCGACGTGAGCGTTCAGCCTCGATGGTCGGTGACCAATCGAGGCTGTCGCCTGCACTTCACGCCGTCAACGAGGACTTCTCAGCTTTGTTCCTGGACACGGTGGGTCGATTTTCACAGAATCGTGGGCAAGACTTGGCCGTTGTCATCCCGCCTCGGTGCTGAGCTTGGCGATTGCCTGAGCACTTGCTCATGGAGCGCCCTCACCCTTGTGAAAATCCGTGTGCGTGCTCTTGGTCCACGAGTTCCACGACGGGAGGAAGCGCTCTAGCATCGGCGCGCGAGCGCACGATGCGGCCGAACTCCCGGGCGGCTGCGCCCCGCCGCCCGCGCCGGTATGGAGTTCACGGTGATGAAGACGCTTCTCGTACCCGTCGCCCTGCACGACACCCTACCCTCCGTGTTCGCCACCGCGACGCTTGTCGCGCGCCGTTTCGGCAGCCTGATCGAGGGGGTGTCCCTGCGCCCCGCGCTGGCAGAGTACGTGCCCGTCGACATGGTCGGCGGCATGACGTGGCTGCGCGATGAGGAGGCCGACCGCGCCGAGGCCGAAGAGGCGGGTGAGCACTTCATCGCGGCGATGGAGGCGGCCGCGATCCCGCGCCACCCGCGCGATGGCCTCTGCGTCCCCGAGAACGTCGCAGGCTGCGGCCCGCGCTACCGCTGGCGGCAGGACGTGCCGGCAGGCGACGCCTTCCTCGGCCAGTATGCCCGGCTGTTCTCGGCCACCGTCGTCGGACGCCCGGGATCGGAGGATTCCTCGCCCCGCATGGCGACCTTCGAGACCGCCTTGTTCGAGGGCGGGCGGCCGATCCTGCTGGCCCCGCCTTTGGCACCCGCAAGCCTCGGCGAGGCCGTGCTGATCGCGTGGAACGGGTCGACCGAGACGGCCCGAGCGGTCGCCTTCGCGATGCCGTTCCTTCTCCAAGCCAAACGCATCCTCGTCCTCAGCGTCGAGGGCGGCACCGTGCCGGGGCCGAGCGCGGAAGACCTCGCACAGTCGCTGGCCTGCGAAGGCATCGCCGCCAGCCATCGGGCTCTGCCGGCCGGGCGCCGGACGCCGGGCGAGACCTTCCTCACCGAAGCGAAGGAGTTCGGCGCGGACCTCCTCATCAAGGGCGCCTACACGCAGAGCCGCTTGAGGCAGATGATCTTCGGCGGCCCGACGAGTCACGTCCTCGCCCATGCCGAGCTGCCGGTGCTGCTGGCCCATTGAGCGGTCTGTGCGCGAATCCGTGAACGTACGGTGCGGAACCGAGGCCCGCCGCCCCCGTTGCCGGTGACCCTGGCCAAGCTAACCTGGCCGCGCTGCAAGCTTGGCCCGAACCCGATGCGCACGATTCTCTCCGCCGTATTCCTCCTCGGCCTCACCGCCGCCGCTCTGGCCGACGCGACAGAGAATGTCGGCACGCGCTATCGCGGCACCGTCGAGAAGCGGGACGGCGACCTCCTCACCCTGCGGCTGCACTCGGGCGAGTCCCTGACCCTCCGCATGAACGATACGACGCGCCTCCTCACCGCGACGCCGGCCAACATCCGCGACATCAAGCCGGAGAGCTACCTGAGCGCGATCTCGACCCCTGAATGCGGCTCCGCACGCAGGGCCGAGACCGTGACCATCTACGCGCCGGATCTGCGCGGCTGGTTCGCCGGCAGCCGCCCCTGGGACACGATGGCGAGCGCGGTTCTGACCGGCGGCTGGATCGCGGATCTCTCGGACGCGGATCCGCGCCGGGTCGTGCTGAGCTACGAGGGCGGCACGACGACCCTGGCGCTCCCCCCCGACGCGACGGCCACGCAGATCACACGGGGCGAGAAGGCTCTCCTCACCGGCGGCGCGGCGGTGACGGCGTTCGTGGCGCCGGACGAGGCCGGCAAGCCTGTCGCCGAGATCATCGCGGTCGGCCGTCGCGGCGCGACACCGAACCTGTAGCGCGTTTCGCAGCCTCAGCTCTGACGGGCTCCCGATCAAGGCTGCGTGCGGAGCACGGTATCGATGGCAGTTTTTGCCTGCTGACGGTGTTGCCCGTACTGGTTGAGACGATCCCGTCTTCAAGCTCGCTTAACGTGCAGACTGGCATCATCCTGCCGATCGAGCGGATGACAGCATGGGCGCTGAGTTTCACAGATTCCGGCATGCGCCAGGCAGCGCGGAGGCGGCCGGCCGCGGCGTCCCGGAGGCGGGACCGCCCTTCGTCCCGATTCTGGCCTCGGGGATGCCGCTGCAGCTCGTGCTGGCCCTGCGCCCCCTCGGCTGCGACACGCCGGTCCTCCCGGCCGCGCAATGGCCCGACCTGCCGGCCCGCGCGGCCGATCTCCTGATCGTGGATGGTGACGGCCTCGACGGGGCCGCTCTTCTGCGCGCGATCCGCGCCCATCCGGCCCATGGGCACATCCCGGTCCTGCTCGTCGCCTCGGGCGAGGCGCGCGCGCTTCGCCGCGTCGCCGTCGAGGCCGGCGCGACCGACGTCTTGGTGCGGCCCGTCGATCCCCTCGACCTCCAGATCCGGGCCCGGACGCTGATCGATCTCACCCGCGCGCGCCTCGCGGCGGACAAGACGGCCAGCCTGATGGACCGGCACGTCGCGGGAATCCGCGCCGAATCCGAGTCTCGCGAGAGGGAGATCATCCAGCGGTTGATGCTCGCGGCCGAGTTCCGCGACGATCAGGCGGGCGATCACCTGACGCGCGTCGCAGGCTGCGCCATCGCCATCGCGGAAGGCCTCGGTCTGTCGGAGGCGGCCGCGAACGACATCGCCCTCGCCTCCACGATGCACGACATCGGCAAGATCGGCATTCCCGACAGCATCCTGCTCAAGGCAGGACCGCTGACCGACGGGGAGCGGGAGGAGATGAAGCGGCATGCCGAGCGCGGATACCGCATGCTGCACGATTCTCCCTCGCGCCTGCTCCAGCTCGCTTCGGAGATCGCCCTGACCCACCACGAGCGCTGGGACGGCACCGGCTATCCGAGAGGGCTGTCCGGCGCCGATATCCCGCTCTGCGGACGCATCATCGCCGTGGCGGACGTGTTCGACGCGCTCATCTCCGAGCGGGTCTACAAGGCGGCCTGGCCGTTGGAGAAGGCGCGGGCCTACCTCGTGGAGCATCGGGGCAGCCATTTCGATCCGGCCTGCGTCGACGCGTTCCTGTCCCGCTGGGACGACATCGTCGGGCTGATGCACGACCGCCCGGCGGGCGCAGGGCTGGCCTGACGGCGAGGCTACACGCCGTCCGGCGTCTCGCGCAGGCCGAAGCGCGCGATGCAGGTCTCGAGGCGGATCGCGGCGTTGATCAGCGCCATGTGCGTGAAGCCCTGAGGCGTGTTCCCGCGCTGCTCGCCGCTCGCCGCGTCAATCTCCTCCGCGAACAGCCCGACATCGTTGCCGCGAGCGATCAGGCGCTCGAAGATCGCCTTCGCCCTGTCGGTGCGGCCCGCGAGCGCGAGGCAGCTGACGCGCCAGAAGGCGCAGGGCGTGAAGGTCGCCTCGCGCCCCTCCAACCCGTCGGGCATCCGGTAGCGGTAGATCAGGTCCCCCTCTCCGAGTTCGCGCTCGATCGCGGCGAGCGTCGAGAGCATGCGCGGATCGTCGGCGTCGATCGCTCCGAACAGGACGACCCGCATCACGGCCGCGTCGAGGTCGCCCGTCTCGTAGGTACCGACGAAGGCCTGCTTCTCCTCGTTCCAGGCACGGTCGAGGTAATCCGCCCGGATCTCCGCGGCAGCCGCCTCCCAGGCGGCGATCTTCTCCGCCGGGACGCCCTCGATGTTGCGCCCGATCCGTGCCGCGTTGTCGAGCGCCACCCAGATCATTGCCTTGGTGTGTGTCTGGTGGCGCTGCTCCGTCCGCAACTCCCAGATGCCGTGGTCCGGTTCGTCGCGACAGGCGAGCGCCCGGGCCGTGAGGTTGTCGAGCACCTCGGGCAGGCGGTCGTTCACCTTCTCGGGCGGATCGTAGTTCACGGCCTCCAGGAATCCGCACAGGGCACGCATCAGCTCGCCGTAGATGTCGTGCTGTTGCTGAAGGATCGCGGCGTTGCCGATCAGCACCGGACCGACGTTCCGCCAGCCCGAGAGATGGTGCAACGGCTCCTCCGGCGGCGGCTTGCCGGCGATGCCGTAGAGGAGGCGGGTGTGGCGCCCGAAGCTCCCGTCGGCCTCGCGCAGGAAGCGCAGGAACTCGGCGGCCTCGCGCACGTAGCCGAGCATTACGAAGGCGGTGACGGTGAAGCTCGCGTCCCGCATCCAGGTGAAGCGGTAATCGTAATTGCGGTTGCCCGGCACCGCTTCCGGCAGGCCTGCGGTCGCGGCGGCGACGATGGCCCCGCTCGGCGCGTAGGTGAGGAGCTTGAGGCACAGCGCCGAGCGCAGCACCGCCTCCCGATAGGGGCCGCGGTAGGTGCAGCGGTCGCTCCACCGGGTCCAGTAATCGACCGTCCGGTCGAGGCAGCCGCGCGCGCCCTCGAGATCCTCGATCGCGGCTGCCTGCCCGTCCTCGCCGTGCGTGAGGATGAGGTAGAGCGTCTCGCCGGCCGAGAGCGTGAAGGTGCAATCCGCCGCCTCGCCGCGCACGGCGATCGGGTGCGACGCGCTCGCCCGCAGGCGCTGGTCACCGGCCTCGAACAGGACGGTGCCGGCCTCCGGCCGCGGCGTGCAGGAGCGGCGAGCGTAGTCGAAGGTCGGGCGCACGGTGAAGCGGCCACTGACCCTGCCCTCGTCACAGGTCAGCAGGCGGATCAGCCGACTCTGTCCCTCGCCGTCGGGACCCTCGTCGGGCTCGGCCGCAGGCGGGTTCACCGGCATCAGATCGGTCAGGCGGGCGCTACCGGTCACTGTCGCGAAGCTCGTCTCCAGGACGTTGGTGCCCGGCAGGTAGCGGCGCCCGATTTCGGAGCGGCCGTCGAGGTCCAGGGTGCAGGCACCTCCCTTCACGTCGTCGAGCAGGCGCAGGAACAAGGCCGGTGAGTCGTGGCGTGGCCAGCATAGCCAGTCGACGGAGCCGTCGCGCGCGATCAAAGCGTTCGCGTGGGTGTCGCCGACGATGGCGTAGTCGCTGATGGGCTTCGGCAAGGGGCTGGTGCTCGCAAGAAGAACGAGCACGAGGTAGCGCCGCCGGACCAGGGTTCGATGCGGATCGACAATCTGCCACACACGCCTGCCCCGGCCCGCGAAGGTGCCGGCGAGAAATCATGGCCGGGCAGGTAGATGCCGGCGATCCGGGCAGATTGGCATCCTGCGATGCAATACTGCCACAGGATTCGGCAAGATGATTGCTTCCTGTGCAGATGCCGTCGCGCTCACAGACTCGGTCAGACGGCTCTGTGACACCCGGCCCTCCCTCCGATCGCTGCATCACCTGAACACCAACGAATCCTGCCTGTCCAACCGGCACTGATTGCACACCAGAAAGGCACCACGCCGCATCGAGCGGCAGGGTTGCCGACCGAGAGGCCCTTCATGCACTTCCTCGTCCGACGCGGGCTTCCCGGCCTCGCGCTGCCCCTTTTATTCACGAGCCCGAGCTTCGCCGCCGCAGGCTCGATCGACAGCGGTCAGGTCGCCTGGATCCTCACCGCCTCCGCCCTCGTCCTGTTCATGACCCTGCCCGGCCTCGCCCTGTTCTACGGAGGCCTCGTCCAGGCACGGAACGTCCTCTCCGTGCTGATGCAGTGCTTCGCGATCTGCTGCATCGCCTCGCTGCTGTGGGCGATCTGCGGCTACAGCCTCGCCTTCGACGGCGGGGGACCGCTGATCGGCACCCTCAACAAGGCCTTCCTCGCCCATCTCGACGCGGTGCGGGCGCCTACCCTCCTGCCGGAGAGCGTGTTCGCGCTCTACCAGATGACCTTCGCGGTGATCACGCCGGCGCTCATCATCGGCGCTTTCCCCGAGCGGGTCGCCTTTCCGTTCGTGGCGCTGTTCTCGGCGCTCTGGCTGATGCTCGTCTACGTGCCCGTCGCCCACTGGATCTGGGGCGGCGGCTGGCTCGCGGGCCTCGGCACCCTGGATTTCGCCGGCGGCATCGTCGTCCACACGACGGCGGGCGTCTCGGCGCTTCTGCTCGCGGTGATGGTGGGCAAACGCCGGGGCTTCCCCGCGACGCTGCTGCCGCCGCACAGCCCCGGCATGACCATGACGGGAGCGGGCATGCTCTGGGTCGGCTGGTTCGGCTTCAACGGCGGCAGCGCCCTCTCCGCGGACGGCAGCGCGGCGAACGCGATCCTGGCCACGCACCTCTCGGCGGCAGCCGGGGCTCTGGCCTGGACGGCGGCGGAGTGGGTGAAGATCCGCAAGCCGACCTCGATCGGCATCGTCACCGGCTGCATCGCGGGCCTCGCCACGATCACGCCGGCGGCGGGCTTCGTCTCGCCCGGCGCGGCGATGGTCATCGGGACCGCGGGTGGCCTCGTCTGCTTCTACGCGACGCTGTTCGTGAAGCAGCGGCTCGCCATCGACGATTCCCTCGACGTCTTTGCCGTGCACGGGGTCGGCGGCATGCTGGGCTCGCTGCTGCTCGCGGTCTTCGCCCTGCCCGAACTGGGCGGGGCCGGCCTCGGCGAGGGCGGCACGGTCCTGCGCCAGCTCGGGGTGCAGGCTCTGGCGATCGGGGTGACGGCCCTGTGGTCCCTCGTCGTCACCTTCGGACTGACCCGGCTGCTCGGCGCGGTGACGCCGCTGCGAGTCGACGCGGAGGCGGAATACGAAGGGCTCGACATCGCGAGCCACGGCGAGCGGGCCTACGAATATACCTGAGGCCGCCGTCCCGCCGAGGACGGGGCGCTGGCGGCCTCAGGCCGCCTGCGCCTCGACGCGGTTCCGCCCGGCCGCCTTGGCGCGGTAGAGGGCGAGATCGGCCCGCTTCAGCATGTCGCCCGGCGTCGCGTCCGCGGGCTCGCGCACGGCGACGCCGATCGAGACCGTCACGGAGACGCTGCGGGTGGCGCGCTGGATCGCGAAAGGCAGCGCCTCCACCCGCTCCCGGATGCGCTCCGCAATGGCCTGCGCCTCGGCGAGACCCGCATCCGGCAGCACGATCACCACCTCCTCGCCGCCGTAGCGGGCGACGATATCGATGTTGCGCGTGTGCGTCCGCAGGCGCTCCGCGAAGGTGCGCAGGACCTCGTCGCCCGCTTCGTGGCCGTAGGTGTCGTTGATCGCCTTGAAGCGGTCGATGTCGAGGATCAGGGCCGCCATCGGCCGCTGGCGGAACGCCGCGTCGCCGAACAGGGCGCCCAGATGGCTGTCGAGGTATCGGCGATTGTGCAGGCCCGTCAGCCCATCGGTGATCGCGAGCTCCATCGAGGCGTGGACCGCGCCCCGCAGGACCTCGGAGAAGCGCTTGCGGCGGACCTGCGTGCGCACCCGCGCGAGCAGCTCGTTCCGGTCGATCGGCCGCAGCAGGTAATCGTGCACGCCGAAATCGAGCCCGCGCACGATGCGCGCCCGCTCGTGCGGCTCGGCCATCATGATCAGCGGCACGTTGCGGGTGCGGTCGAGGGAGCGCAACTGGCTGCACAGGCGCAGCCCGTCCGAGCCGTCGAGATCGAGGCTGACGAGGATCGCATCGTAGGCGCCCTCGGTGGCCAGCAGCAGGGCGCGGTGCGGGTCCGCCTCGACCATCACGGCGTGGTGCTGGCCGATCGCTGAGGCCATGCGTTCGGCCGCGCCCGGACGATCCTCCACGAGGAGGACATTCGCGTTCAGTCCGGTCTCGGCAGTCGCGAGCGCGAGCGGATCGCCCATGCCGAAATCGCGCGAGGCCATGGCGCGGCTGCGCAACTCGTCCGTCACGGCCTTCAGGCGCACGAGGCTGCGGACACGGGTGAACAGGGCGGTGTCGTCGATCGGCTTCGTCAGGAAATCGTCGGCCCCCGCATCGAGGCCGCGCAGACGGTCGGAGGGCTGGTCGAGAGCCGTGACCATGACGACCGGCAGGTGGGCGGTGACCGGATTGTTCTTCAGGTGCCGGCAGACCTCGAAGCCGTCCATTCCCGGCATCATCACGTCGAGGAGGACGATGTCGCACAGCCCCTGCTCGCAGATCGCGATCGCGTCCGGACCGTTCATCGCGGCCAGCACGTCGAAATATTCCAGCGCGAGCTTCGTTTCGAGAAGCTTCACGTTCGGGAACAGGTCATCGACGATCAGGACCCGAGCCGACATCGACCCTCTCGCTGAAGTTGTGCAACTGGATTTCTGACACGCTTAGCGAGTACAGATGTTCCGCCGAGACTCAGCGGCCCTCACCAAGATACGTCCGAACCGTTGCCAAAAACTTCGCGACGGAGATGGGCTTCGACAGGTAAGCCTCGCATCCGCCCTCGCGAATGCGCTCCTCGTCTCCTTTCATGGCGAAGGCCGTGATGGCGATGACGGGGATATCCTTGAGGTCGTCGTCCTCCTTGAGCCACTTGGTCACCTCCAGGCCCGAGACCTCGGGGAGCTGGATGTCCATCAGGATCAGGTCGGGGTGGTGCTTGCGCGCGAGCTCGATCGCCTCGATCCCGTTGGCGGTCTTGAGCGTCGCGTAGCCATGCGCCTCCAGGAGATCGTTGAAGAGCTTCATGTTGAGCTCGTTGTCCTCAACGATGAGCACCGTCTTCGTCATGGCCCATTGTTCCCGGTGCGCTGGCGGCTCATTAGTTTACGGACTCTTCGTCCGTCTCATGGCTTTGTAAGTGACACATGTTGATGAAACGCAAATCCGTTCAAGAGGATGATTCCGCCGAGGCGGTGGCCGTGGCGGTTCTCGGCTGGCTCGCCGGTGACGAGGAGCGCCTCTATCCCTTCCTGAACGCGAGCGGACTGAGCGCGGACAACCTCCGGGCAAGCGCCCGCGACCCGGGATTCCTCGCGGGCGTTCTCGATCATGTGATGGGCGACGAGGCTCTCCTTCTCGCCTGCGCGCGCGACCTCGACCGGAAGCCCGAGACGATCGCGGCCGCCTGGCAGCGCCTGTCGCCGCAGGCCCCCGACGCGTTCTGATGCGGCCGATCTGCCGCGACTGCCTGGCTACGCAGGAGGCGGGAACCCGCCGCTGCGGATCCTGCGGCTCGCCGCGGCTCCTGGTGCACCCGGAGCGGGACCGGCTCACCATCGCTCACGTCGATTGCGACGCCTTCTACGCCGCTGTGGAAAAGCGGGACGACCCGAGCCTGCGCGACCGGCCGCTCATCATCGGCGGCGGCCGGCGCGGCGTGGTGTCGACGGCCTGCTACATCGCGCGCATCTCCGGGGTGCGCTCGGCCATGCCCATGTTCCAGGCCATGAAGGCCTGTCCCGACGCGGTGGTGCTGCGGCCGAACATGGAGAAATACGCCCGGGTCGGCCGCGAGGTGCGGGCGATGATGCTGGCGCTGACGCCCGCCGTGGAGCCGGTCTCGATCGACGAGGCCTTCCTCGACCTCGCGGGCACCGAGCGCCTGCACGGGGCGAGCCCCGCCGTGACGCTCGCCCGGTTCGCCGCACGCGTCGAGCGCGAGATCGGGATCACGGTCTCGATCGGCCTGTCCGACGCCAAGTTCCTCGCCAAGATCGCCTCCGACCTCGACAAGCCGCGGGGCTTCTCGGTCCTGGGTCGGACCGAGGCGAAGGCGTTCCTCGCCGAGAAGCCGGTGACGATCCTGCCCGGCATCGGCCGCTCGGCCGCCGCGCGCCTCGCCGATCTCGGCGTCACGCGCGTCGGGGACCTCGCTCGAACAGATCCGCGCCGCCTCTACGGCGCGATCGGCCGGGACGCGGAGCGCCTCCTGGCGCTTGCCTGCGGCGAGGATGCGCGGCCCGTGCGCAGTCAGCGGGAGGCGAAGAGCGTCTCGGCGGAGACGACCTTCTCGGCCGACATCGCCGCCTTCGCGGAGCTGCGCCCGATCCTGTGGCGTCTCTGCGAGAAGGTGTCGGGGCGCCTGAAGCGCTCGGGCCTCGCTGGAGCGAGCGTGACCCTGAAGCTGAAGGACCGGAGCTTCGCCCTGCGCACCCGAACCCGGGGCGGCCTCGCGCCGACCCAGCTCGCCGCGCGGCTCTTCGCTGCGGGCGAGGCGATGCTGCGGGAATCCTGCGACGGCACGCCCTTCCGCCTCATCGGCATCGGCGCGGGCGACCTCTGCAACGCGGCCCACGCCGACCGGGGGGATCTCGTCGACGCGACGGTCCGCGAGACCGCACGCCGCGAGGCGGCTCTCGACCGGGTGCGCGAGAAATTCGGGGCGGCTGTCATTCAGCGCGGCCTCGCCTTCACCGCAGCGCCGCGACCCGAGCCAGTCGCGTCCGCCTCCGCTGGCCGCACCGGGGAGCCGCCGGGCGGGCACGGCGACCGCGCCGGCTAGGGCTGATCCCGCGCCGGCTCCCGCCGGGCCGCGATCAGGGCGTGCAAGGGGCGGGCTGCACCTTGTCGATGTCGAGGCGGGTCAGGTCGCCGTTGATGGCGAAATCGCCGTAATCGAGCTTGAGCGCGCCGCTGACGCCGTTCTCGTAGAGATCGAAGGTGAGCGTGTAGATCGGCGTGCGCTCGCCCTCCCCTTGCGTGAAGTAGCTCAACGTCACGGGCCAGTGGGCCACCGCGGAGATCGGGCCCTCCCGCAGAGGCTTGTCGCGCTCGGTGCCCGATGCGGTCGTCGGCGCGGTCACCTGCCGCCCGATCACGGCCAGCGTGTCGTAGACCTTGCGGCCGTCGTCCGAGCCGTCGAACACCTTGGTGGACAGCGTGGTCTGGCCGGCGCGCGCCGCCTCGATCAGCCGGCGCATGTGCAGGCTCGGGAACAGCACCGTGTCGCGATCTTGGAACTGGTCGCGCTTGGGCTCCTTCAGCCGCACCTTGAGCCCGTCCTTCACGTCGGCCGTGCCGTCGACGGAGGCTCCGGGGGCTCCGTTCAGGACGGTCGTCGTCTTGAAGCGGAAATCGTGGCCGTCGCCGCTCTCGAAGGTGGTGTTGCGCAGGTCCGAGGTCCGGCTGCCGGATTCGCCGCTCTCCAGCATCGTCACCTGCCTTGTCTGCATCGTGTAGCCGCGGCAGGCGTCGCCCTTGAAGTCGATCACGATGCGGCCGCGGGCGCTCTCGACGGCGCGGGTGCCGCCGCTGGAGGCGAGCGTGAGGTCGTAGACGGCGCGGTGGCTCGCGAGCGTGACGGGCGCGGCCTTGGCCGGCGGCTCCTGAGCGGCGGGCGCGGCCGGGGCGGCCCAGGCAGTGCCGGTCGAGAGAAGGACGAGGCAGGCGGAGGCGAGGCGCGGCGTCATGCGAACTCCTGAACTGGCGCGGGCCGGAATCGGGTGCGCGTCTCAGATAGGTTGTTCCCCGATCGGGGCAAACTTCGGGCCGGCCGCGCCCCTCAGCGGTAGCCGGCCGCCTGCAGCTCGAACAATTCGGCGTACCGGCCCCCGAGCCTCAGGAGCGCGGCGTGGGTGCCGGATTCGAGGACCTGCCCCGCCTCGAGCACGAGGATGCGGTCGGCCATCCGCACGGTCGAGAAACGGTGCGAGATCAGCACCGCGGTGCGCCCCCGCGTCAGTTCCCGGAAACGCTCGAACACGGCGAACTCGGCCCGGGCGTCGAGGGCGGCCGTCGGCTCGTCGAGGATCAGGATCTCGGCTTCCCGCATGTAGGCCCGGGCGATCGCGATCTTCTGCCACTCGCCGCCGGACAGGTCGACGCCCTCCGCAAAGCGCTTGCCGAGGGGCTGCGCGTAGCCGAGCGGCAGCCGGGCGATGACGGTATCGGCGAGGCTCCGCCCGGCGGCGCGACGGATCCGGGCCTCGTCCGCTCGGTCGACGACCCGCCCGACCGCCACGTTCTCCCCGGCGGTGAAATCGAAGCGGACGAAATCCTGGAAGATGACGCCGATCCGGGCGCGCAGGTCGTCGAGGGCGTAGGCCGAGAGCGGCTGCCCGTCGAGCAGGATGCGGCCCTCGCTCGGATCGTAGAGGCGGGTCATCAGCTTGACGATCGTGGTCTTTCCGGCACCGTTCTCGCCGACGAGGGCGATCACCTCGCCGGCGCCGAGGCGGAAGCTGAGGTGGCGCACCGCCCAGGTCGGGCTGCCCGGATAGCGGAAGCCCACCTCCTCGAAGACGAGGCCCTGGGTGATGGGCACGGGCACCGGCCGAGGGTGCTCGGGCGAGCGGATCGCCGGGCGGATCTCGAAGAAGGAGAACAGGTCCTCGAGGTACTGGGCCTGCGCGGCGATCTGCGAGAAGCCGAGGAGCAGGCCCTCGATCAGGCCGCGCAGGCGCTGGAAGGAGCCCGCCAGGAAGGCGAGGTCGCCGATCGAGAACGTGCCCGCGACGGTGCGCCAAACGATCACGAAATAGACCCCGTAATAGATGATCGCGCTCATGGCCGCGAAGGCGCCGCCCCAGAGTGTCCGGCGGACCAGAAGGGCGCGATTGTCGGCGATCAAGCGACGCGAGACCGCTTCGAGGCGCTCCACGAGGTAGCCGCTCAGGCCGAACAGCTTCACCTCCTTGGCGGTCTCGACGCTCGCCCCGAGGTAGCGCAGGTAGTCGAGCTGCCGCCGCTCGGGCGTGCGCGTCCAGGCGAGCCGGTAGCCCTGCCGGTTGAAGTGCATCTCGTTGAGGAAGGCGGGCACGAGGGCGGCGGCCAGGAGCAGGATCAGCCAGGGCGTGAAGGCCGCGAGCCCCGCGGCGAAGGCGGCCAGGGTGATGAGATCCTGCCCCTGGCCGAGCACCTGCCCGATCAGGCTCGCCCGGCCCGTCACCTGCCGCCGGGCGCGCTCCAGTTGGTCCTGCTGCGCGCTGTCCTCGAATTGCGCGAGGTCGAGTTCGGCCGCGTGGCGCATCAGGCGGACGGTCGCAGCGTTGCCGTAAAGGTCTGCGATCAGCCCGTCGAGCAGCGTGGCCGTGCGGCCAAGCAGGTCGGACGCGACCGCGAGGGCGAGTTCCAGCGCGACGAGCCCGGCGAGCCGCGCGAGGTGCGGGTCGGCGAGCCACGCATCGAGGGCGAGCGGGACCGGCCGGGGCCGGGCGTGCTCGGCCACGATCGCGTCGAGGATGAGCTTGGCGACGTAGAGGAGGCAGACGGGCAGGCAGGCACGGACGAGGCGCACGCCGAGGCCGAGGGCGAACAGGCGCGGGCTCGCGGCGCGCACCTGGCGGAACAGGGCCGGGAGGTAGCGCAGGGCGCCGAGGCGCCGGTCGAGCCAGGAGCGGAGGGGGAGGTCCATCGGCGCCGACCATATGGGGCCGCCCCTGCCGCCCGTCGATCCCGGGCCCCCGGACGGCGAACGAGCCAACGCCCTGCGCAATTTGCCCAGGCTGGGAATAGGTCTATGTTAATAAAAAGAGAATTCCGCACGGCCCAAGGAGGAGCGATGCTCAGCGGATCGGCAGTCCTGCGGGTCTCGTTGCTTCTCATCGTCGCCGGCGCCCTCGCGGCCTTCGTGCAGCACGTCTGGCCCTATCGCGGGACGGAGCCAGCCGAGGCGCCGCAGGCCTCCGTCACCGCACCCGCGAAGCCGGCACGGCGCGTCGAGACGCGTCCCGCGCCTGTGCCGAGCCAAGCGGCGCCCCAACAGGCCGCGCCCTCCCAAGCTGCCCCTCCGGCGGCGCAGCCCGAGGCGCCCCCGGCACCGGCGCCCGCCCCCCGCCCGATGGCCGGCCTCGACCCGGCGCCGCAATTGCCCGCACCGGCGAGCCCACCCGCTCCAGGGAGCCCCCTCGCGCCCGAGGCGCCGCCCGCACTCCCGGTCCCGGCCCCCGTGGAAGAGCCGCAGGCCGCCGACCCGGCTCCGGAGGAGGCTGCCCCGCGCGCCGTGAACCTCGTCGACCTCAACACCGGCTCGCTGGCGGAGCTGAACCACCTGCGCGGCGGCGGCGCGATCGGCCGGGCCATCATCCAGAAGCGGCCCTACGCCTCGGTCGACCAGCTCCTCTCGAAGCGGGTGCTCAGCCGCGCGACCTACGACCGGATCAAGGATCAGGTGACGGTCCAGTAGTTCTGCCCGCCTGCGCTCTGGCGCGGGATGTCGCGGATGCCTATGGTGCGGCGGGCGTGATCACACCCGTCGACAGGCCGAGGACACCCGCATGTTCACCCCGACCGGCAGCACGATCCTGCGCGACGATCTCGGCGTGCAGGAGACGACAGAGACGGACAACATCGTCCGCTGGGACGGTGAGCGGCTCTACGTGGAGCACGACGTCTACCACAACGGGCAGCTCGTCCATCGCAAGTACCGCCGCAACGTCACCGAGCCCGTCGCCCACGCGCTGCTCGCCGTGATCAACCGCAGCAAGCAGTGAGGCGTGCCGCCCTCGTCCTCGCCCTCCTTGCGGGACTGACCGGGCCGGCCGCCGCGCAGGTGAGCGTCCGCTACGTGGCGCCCGAGCGCTTCACCGACGCGGAGAACCGGATCGGCTCCGGCCTGCCGCTGCGGCTCGCCCTCGCGGAGATGACCCGCATCCTGCAGGATCTCGGGCGGCGCCATCTCCGGCCGGGCGAGACCCTCGACCTCGCGATCCTCGACATCGACCTCGCCGGCATCGAGCAGCCGGGCTTCGGCACCACGCAGGCCCTGCGGGTGGTGCGCGATTCCTCGCCGCCCCGCATCCGCCTCGCCTACACCCTGCGGCGCGGCGGCCGCCCCCTGGCGCAGGGCGAGGAGACCCTCACCGACATCAACTTCCTGCTGACCGGCAATGCCCGCTTCTCCGGCGGCCCGCTCGCTTACGAGCGGGACTTGCTGCGGGATTGGTTCAGCCGCCGCTTCCCGACCGGGTGAGCCGCCCTCGACGCCCGGGCGACCCTGCGCGGGACGAATGGCGGCGAGGCGCCTCGAGGCGGGGGCGCCTCGCGCTCGCATCCTCCGGCGCGCTCCCTCGTTATGGTCCCGCCGGATCGCGCGGAGGCCGGCGAGCGGGAGCATCCATGAGACGCATCAGCCAGATCTCGGACCTTCATTTCGGCCGCACCGACCCGGCCGTGGTCGAGGGTCTCGTCGCCGAGCTGAATGCGGACCGGCCCGACCTCACCATCATCTCCGGCGACTTCACGATGGCGGGGCGCCGCCGCGAATACGCCGAGGCACAGGCCTTCCTCGCCCGGCTGCCCGAGCCCTGGGTCGCGGTGCCCGGCAACCACGACATCTCGCCCTACCACCTCGTGCAACGCTTCGTCCGGCCCTTCTCGCGCTACAAGCGCTTCATCGCGCCGGAGACGGAGCCGGTCTTTCAGGACGACGAGATCGGCATCGTCTGCCTCAACACGGTGCGGACCTGGGCGCCCGAGCGCGACTGGTCGCAGGGCAAGATCCGCCGCTGGCAGATCCTCGCCGCCGAGGCGCGGCTGCGGCGCATGCCCGCGCACCTGTTCAAGATCGTCGTCGGCCACCACCCCTTCATGCCGCCGCCCTGGGACGAGGAGGCCCGACTCGTCGGGCGCGCCGACAAGGCGCTCGATGCCTTCCGGCGCTGCGGCGTCGGGCTGACGCTCGCCGGCCACCTGCACCGGCACTACGCCCGCTTCGCTGTGGCCGACGGCAGCGAGGGCGGCCACGAGGAAGTCGACCGGACCCGGATGCGGGGCGGGAACGGCCGGCTTCTCGCCGTGCAGGCCGGCTCCGCCACCTCGACGCGCCTGCGCGGCAACGAGCCGAACGCCTACAACCGCATCGCGATCGAGAACGGCCTCGCGACCGTCACGGTGCGCCTGTGGAACGGCAGCGCCTGGGAGGATGCGTCGGCGCGGTAGGGTCGTCGCGCGGGCAGTGCGACGCGCCCCCTCTCCCGATGCGGGAGCGGGGACCCGCGCGGCCCCCGCGTCGTCGGGCTCAGCCTGCCCCGTAGCCGCCCTTCCGGTTGGCCGGTGCGTCGTCGCGCTGGCCACTCTCGTAGCCGCCGCTCGGGCGGCTCTCGCGGCCGCTCCCGCCTGCCGGCGGCGGAGAATGCGGCCCGGCCTCGCCGTCCCGCGCGACCTGCGCCTTCGCGCGCTCCACGCGCGGATCCGGGGCCGGCCTGCCGTCGTCCTGCCTCTGCATGACTGTCTCCGTTGCAACCATCGATTGAGTGAAGGCGTCACGCCGGACAAGGGTTCCGACAGGGTGCGCGGCCATGAACCGTGACGCTTCGGCCGAGCCTTTCCGGGTTTCCGCCCTATCTCTCCTCTCCCGCAACCGAACCGAAAGGAATCGTGATGGCGAACGACAGTGGCTCCCGGGACCGCGCCGAGACCCGTGCTGCCAAGCAGCGGGAGCGCGAGATCGCGGGCGCCGCCGCGTGGCAGGACCATGAGGCCGAGCAGCGCGCGATCGAGGAGCGGACGCAGCGGCTGCGGGCGATGCGGCTCGCGCAGGAGGCCGAGAAGGTCTGAGCCCCGGCCCGCGGCGTCATCCGCCCGTCATGGACGCCACTGAGGCTGCGCGCCTCGTTTGAGGGACCCGCCTCCGCATGGACTTCCACCGCCGCTTCACCGTGCTCATGTGCGCGCCGGCCTTCGATCCGGACGATCTCGAGGGCGTGCGCGTGCAGCAGATCGTGGCGGCGGTGGAGGGCCGCGGCTTCGAGGTGGTGCGCGCCCGCCGCGTCGAGGACGCGGCCATCGCCGTGCAGACGGATGCCGCCATCGGCTGCATGGTGGTCGATTGGGGCAAGCGCGGCCTCGACGGCAAGGCCGCCGCGCTCATCAACATGATGCGCAAGCGCGGCCTGGAGATGCCGATCGTCATCATGGTCCGCCGCAAGCGGCTCGAGGACATCCCCGTCGAGCTCCTCGACTTCATCGACGGCTACATCTTCCTCGCGGAAGAGACCCCCGAATTCATCGCCCGCGGCCTCGTCTCCCGGGTGAAGCAATATGCAGAGACCCTGAAGACGCCGTTCTTCGGCGCGCTCGTCGACTATGCCGAGAAGGGCAACCAGCTCTGGACCTGCCCCGGCCACAACGGCGGCATCTTCTACAACCGCTCGCCGATCGGGCGGATCTTCGTCGAGCATCTCGGCGAGGCGATCTTCCGGGACGATCTCGACAATTCCGTCCTCGACCTCGGCGACCTCCTGACCCACGAGGGGCCGGCCCTCAAGGCGCAGAAGGAGGCGGCGCAGATCTTCGGGGCGGAGAAGACCTACTTCGTCCTCAACGGCACCTCCGCCTCGAACAAGATCGTGCTCTCGGCCCTCGTCGCCGAGGGCGACCTCGTCCTGTTCGACCGCAACAACCACAAGGCGGCGCATCACGGCGCGCTCTTCCTCGGCGGCGGCATCCCGATCTTCCTCGAGACCGACCGCAACGCCTACGGGCTGATCGGCCCGATCTACGCGGAAGCCCTCGACGAGCGGGCGATCCGCGAGAAGATCCGCACCAACCCGCTCGTCACCGACCGCGAGGCGTGGCGGCGCGAGCGGCCCTTCCGCGTCGCCGTGATCGAGCAATGCACCTATGACGGCACGATCTACGACGCGCAGGCGATCCTGGAGCGGATCGGCCACCTCTGCGACTACATCCTGTTCGACGAGGCCTGGGCGGGCTTCATGAAGTTCCACCCGCTCTTCGCGGGCCGCTTCGCAATGGGGCTCAAGGGTCTCGGGCCGGATTCCCCCGGCATCATCGCCACGCAATCGACCCACAAGCAGCTGGCGAGCTTCAGCCAGGCCTCGCAGATCCACACCCGGGACAGCCACATCCGCGGCCAGACCCGCCGCGTCGAGCACCGGCGGATGAACGAGAGCTTCCTCGTCCACGCCTCGACCTCGCCCTTCTACCCTCTCTTCGCCTCCCTCGACGTCGGCGCCCAGATGATGAAGGGCCGCTCGGGCGTGGTGCTCTGGGACGACACGATCCGCCTCGGCATCGAGTGGCGCAAGAAGGTGCGCGCCATCCGCCGCGAATTCGAGGAGAAGCGGGACGGCGACCCGCGCGAGCGCTGGTTCTTCGACCCCTTCGTGCCGGACGTGGTGCGAGGGCAGGACGGGGGCGAGGTCGCCTGGGAGAGCCTCTCGACAGACGAGCTCGCGGCCGACCCGCGCCACTGGGAACTCGCCCCCGGCGCCGCCTGGCACGGCTTCGGCCACGTGAGCCCCGGCTACGCGATGACGGACCCGAACAAGCTCACGGTGCTGACCCCCGGCTTCGACCGCCGGACCGGCGCCTATGCCGAGCACGGCGTGCCGGCCCCGATCGTCGCGCAATACCTGCGCGAGAACCGGATCGTGCCGGAGAAGAACGACCTCAACTCGCTCCTCTTCCTGCTGACGCCCGGCGTCGAATCCTCGAAGGCGGGCACGCTGATCTCGGGGCTCGTCGCCTTCAAGCGCCTGCACGACGACAACGTGGCCCTCGAGGAGGCGATGCCCGAATTCGTGCGCCGCCGGCCGCAGCGCTACCGCGGCGTGCGCCTGCGCGACCTCTGCGCGGAGTTCCACGCCTTCCACCGGGATGCGGGCACCTCGGCCCTCCAGCGCAAGCAATTCGCGCCCGAGCACCTGCCCGAGATGGTGCTGCCCCCGAAGGCCGCCGCCCAGATGCTGACCCGCAACCAGGTCGACTACGTGCCGATCGGCGAGGCCGAGGGGCGGATCGCCACGACATTGCTGCTCGTCTACCCGCCCGGCATCGGCACCGTGCTGCCCGGCGAGAGGCTCGACGCGCGGGCCAAGCCCATGCTCGACTATTTCAAGATGTTCGAGCGCGCGGCGAACCTGTTCCCGGGTTTCGAGGCCGAGATCCAGGGCGTCTACCGCGAGGTCGACCCGGACGGGCGCATCCGCTTCCACACCTACGTGATGCGGGAGTGACGCCGCGGCGGGTCAGGTGCGGAGCCCGTCGAGGCGGCGCAGGATCCAGTCTTGCGCCTCGTCCAGGCCGGCGAAGCTCGGCTGGTCCGGGCCTGCCAGCGGCCCGAGACCCGCTTCCAGGAACCATCGGCCCGCATCCGGACCGTGCTGCTCCGAGAGGCGCACCAGCACCGCGACGAGACGATCCTGCATCAGGACGAGCCGGCCCTCCTCGTCTCCGCTGCCCGTCGCGACGCGGATCGGTTCGAGGTGCAGGCTCACGCAGCGGCCCTTCGCTCCAGGTGGAGGTAGGTCTCGTCGAACTCGCCCAGGGCGCTGAGCGCGTCCCAATCCAGAATGACGAGGTCCCTGTCCTGCGGGCCGATCAGGCCCTGGGCGCGCAGATCCTGCAGCACGCGGTTCACGTGGACGTTCGACAGGCCTAGCGCGTCCCCGAGATCGGTCTGCGTGACTGGCCACGCGCAGCGATGGTTCTCGGCGAGGCCCACGGCCTGGAGCTTGACGTACATTTCGCAGAAGATGTGCGCGATCCGGCTGTGGGCGTTGCGGCGGCCGATCCCGATCATCCACTCGCGGAAGATGGCCGCATCGATCAGCGTGTCGCGCCAGAGCGCGAAAGCCGCGTCCGGAAAGCGGAGGCACAGCGCGCGCAGGCCCTCGTGCGGGATGAGGCCGACCCGGCACTGGGTCACGGTGGCGAGGCTGTGATCCATCACGTGCAGGTGCAGGCTCTGCAGATCCGGGATGTCGCCCGGAACGTGGAAGGACAGGATCTGCCGCCGCCCCTCGTCGAGGAGCTTGTAGCGATAGGCCCAGCCCGTCAGGAGGACGCAGCAATGGGCGGGCTTGTCCTTGTCGCGGGCGAGGTCCTGGCGCGGCTCCACCACGCGGACGGCCATCGGCAGCGCATGGACGGCCTGCCGCGCCTCGTCCGAGAGCGTGGCGATGCTCTCCAGCTTGCGGATGAGCGGAGCCAACTCGGCGTTGGAAGCTGAGGCCATGAATCCTGCCCGCCGGCTTGCGAGGTGATGGGAGCGCGCCGCCAGGACGCGGCGGCATCACGCCCCGCGTGGCGATCCATCATCACCTAGTTGCAAGCCGACGGTCCGTCCTTGCGCTGTGTTACTGCAAGGTGTCGGGCGCCCCGGAACCCGTCCGACAGGAAAAGCCCAGCCTCGATCGACCCGACGATGGGCTCCGGTTCAGGGAGCGGTCAGGGCCGGCGGGTCTTATCCCGCGCCGTCTGCGCGAAGGGCGTCGGCTGCGCCTCGGCCTCGCTGAGGATCTGCTTCTTGGCGCAGATGGCGCGGGCCGTGATCGGGCCGGGCTTCGTGCCCATCGAGAGGCAGTAGATGCTGCTCTCGTCCATGCCGGGCCGATCGCCCGCACTGCAGGTGCCGTTCACCGCGAACTCGTCCCCGCCGCAGCTGGCGACGCAGCGTCCGCCGTCGGCGCAGTTCGTCGTCTGCACCCGCAAGGCCGCGACGGTGGCGCCGGCACGGCCGTCGGTGCCGGGGGGCCCTGCCGGTCCGGGCGGTCCGGCGGGGCCTGCCTCGCCCTGGGGACCGGGCGGACCCGCGGGCCCGGCGGGACCCGCCGGACCGGCCGGACCGGTGATGCCTGCGGGGCCGGCCGGCCCCACCTCGCCCCGCGCGCCCTGCGGACCTTCCGGGCCTTGCGGACCGGCGATCCCCTGCGGCCCGCGCGGTCCGACCTGGGGGCCGATCTGCGGGCCGCCCGTCGCGCCGATCTGGGCCGCGCCCGGCATGGCCGCGGGAAGGACCATCGGCACGGCGGCGCGCTGGCCGGCCGGCGCGGCGGTGCCCGGCCCCTCCGGCCCGCGCTGGCCGCAGAAGCCGATTACGGCCTGCCGCACATCCTGCCCCGCCTTGATCGTCACCATGCAGCTCGGCGGATGGTAGGCCAGGCGGAACAGGAAGCGCCCCTCCCTGTCCGCCACGATCGTGTTGCGGTCGTCGAGGAGGACGGTCGCAGTGTGGGCCGGGTTGATGCGCCCGCTCACCCGCAATTCCCCGCCCGTGATCATGGCTTGGTCGATGATCATGTCGGCGGAGGCCGGAACCGGCAGCGCCAACAACGAGACCAGGAGGAGCGCGGCACGGGACATCTCAAGATCCTGAACGCGGCCGATCAGGTCTTGGACAGTACTGCGAGGGTGCGGGAGCGTCCACGAAGGGTGCGAATTCATACGCAGCCGGATGCCGGCGGGATCCGGTCCGCGTCGGGCACCTCGAAGGCGACGCCGATTTCCGGGCCGCGCCGCCAGACGAGGCGGGCCGGGCGAGCCGCGAGGGCGCCCAGACGCAGCACGAAGCGGACGGGGAGCAGGCCGATCTCGGCGAAGGCGAGCCGGGCGCCGATCGACGAGAGATCGGTCACGGCGCAGGGCAGCCGCCGCCCGTTCGCGAGGCCCACCGAGGCTGGGAGATCGACCGGTGTCCGCTCCGTCCGCCGCCGGTCCGTGCCGAGACATGCCATGGCGCGCCTCTCGTGCGCGAGAAGCCGTGATGCTCGCTCAGCACGGTTGACGAGCCGTTTCGGGGGCCGGGGCCATCAACAGATGGGGCGGTCCCGTACCGGCGGCCTCGGCTGCGTCAGTTGCCCGCTCGGTCGGGCATCGTGTCCGCCGCGAGGCGCAGGCGCGGCGGGAGCAACGTGGCGGCCTCGGCCGCGCCGCGATCCACGCGCCGGAGCACGGCGCCCTCGCCCCTGAGGTCGATCACCACGGCCGCGTCCTGCGCGGGGCGGTGCCGAGCCCCCTCGGCAAGGCCGATTGCCGCCGTGAACAGGCCGTTGAGCTGGCCGGGTCGGCTCGTCCCGGTCTCCGTCATCACGCGCCACGCCACGGTGTCCGCCGGCAGCGCGGCGCCGCGCTCGAACATCGCCCGGTAGGTCTGCACCGCGCCGCCACCGGCCGGCACGAAGCGGCAATCGGCCACCGGCGTGAGGCCGACGACGAGGCCGAGATCCGCGTTGCGGGTGCAGGTCAGCGTCCCGGCGTCCCGGGACGGGGCCTCGGTCAGGGTGCCACGGGCGTAGGGCGCCGTTGCGATGAGGATCGCGCAGGTCGCGGCGATGGAGAAGGCGATGACTTCCGAGCGCATGGATGGCCCCTTGGAGTTCTTGTCCGCTCGCTTCGCTCTCGAAGCGTTGCGTTAACCCTGTGAGGCACAACCGTTACGCGCATATTCCGTCATCCATTGCGTCGCCGCGCCGGCGTTCGCGCTCCGACGCAATGTGCGGTGCCGCCGGGCTCTACTGCGTCAGTTCGGCGACGCCGAGGATCGCGCCCATCACGGAGACGATCAGGCCCCCGATCAACCCTCCGATCGCGATGGTGACGAGGGGTGTCAGCAGGGCGAGCGCCCGGTCGACGCGCTCGCGCGTCTGCGCCTCGTGCATCTCCGCGGCGTGGAGCAGCACGGGCCCGAGCCGGTTCACCTGCTCGCCGCTCGCGATCAGGCTCAGCGTCGAGGGCGCGTAGGGCTGCAGCCGCGAGAGGCCCGCGGCGAGGGAGCCTCCCTCGGTCAGCCGCTGGCCGGCCTCGCGCAGGGCGTCGCGGAACAGGTGGTTGCGCGGGAGCGGCCGGACCGCGGCGAGGGCGTCGGGCACCGGCACTTCGGCGACGAGGAGGGTTCCGAGCACGCGGCAGATCCGTCCGAGCTCGGCGCCGACCACGATCTCGCGGAGGCCAGGCAGGCGCAGGGCCAGGGCCGAGCGCCCCGCCGTGAAGCCGGGGCGGCCCCAGGCCCCGGCGATGCCCGCCGCGGCGAGGGTGAGGCCGCCGAGGAGGAGGGGCCAATGGGCCGCGAGCCCGTCGCCGAGCCCGGCCGCGAGGCGGATCGCGAGCGGAGGCGACCGGCCCGTCCCCTCGAAGAGCGGCGCGAGGGCCGGCACGAGGACGCCGACGACCAGGGCGAGGGTGCCGAGCGCCATCAGGATCAGGAGCGCCGGATAGATGAGCGCGGAGCGCAGGTGGCGGCGCACCGCGTCGCGGCGCTCCAGCGAGGCCGCGAGCGTGCCGATCACCGTCGTGAGCGTGCCCGTCGCCTCGCCGGCCCGGATCGCGTCGACCATGTCCCGCGGGAAGGCGGCAGGATGCGCCGCCATCGCCCGTGACAGGCTCGCGCCCCCGAGCACCCGGGCCAGGAGATCGGCGAGAACGGGGCGGAGGGCCGGGGCGGCCTGGCGCCCGACGAGGCGCAGCGCCCGGTCGACGGTCAACCCGGCGCCGGTGAGCGTGCCGAATTCCTTCAGGAAGGCGATCCGGGCGGCGTCGCTCACCCGGTCGCGCCCGAACAGGTCGCGGCGCCAGATCGGCAGCCCGGCGGCGGCGGGCGCGATCTCGAAGACCTGCAGCCCCTCGGCGCGCAACGCGGCGACCGCGCGCTCGCGGGCCTCCGCCTCGATGCGGCCGGCGCGCATGCGCCCGTCCGGGGCGAAGGCGCGGTACGCGAAGGCCGGCATCAGAGCAGGCCCTCGAAGACGCGGCCGATCTCGTCGAGCGTCGTGTCGCCGTCGACGACGCGGGCCCGGGCGGTCTCGGCGAGGGAGACCATGCCGGCGGCCCGCGCCTGCCGACCGAGACTCTGCTCGTCCGCCCCCTCGCTGATCAGGGCGCGGAGCGACGCATCGACACGCATGATTTCGCTGACGACCATGCGCCCCCGATATCCCGAACCGTTGCATTCCGGGCAGCCGCGGGCGCGCTTGAGGGTGAGCGGCGCGGCTGGGCGGCCGAGGCGGATGCGCTCCCCGTGCGTGGCCGGGCTCTCCTCGGCGCAGGCCGTGCAGACGCGGCGCACGAGGCGCTGGGCGACGACGCCGTTGAGCACGGCGGCGATGAGGAACGGCGCGACGCCCATGTCCAGAAGTCGCGTCACCGTGGCCGGTGCGGAGTTGGTGTGCAGCGTCGAGATGACGAGATGGCCGGTCAGCGCCGCCTGGACCGCGATCCGCGCGGTCTCGCCGTCCCGGATCTCGCCGACCATCACCACGTCCGGGTCCTGGCGCAGGATGGAGCGGAGGGCGGCGGCGAAGTCGAGGCCGATGCCCGGCTGCGCCTGGACCTGATTCACCCCGGGCATCCGGACCTCGACCGGATCCTCCACGGTCACCACCTTGAGGTGGCTGCCGTTGAGGCGGCGGAGCGCCGCGTAGAGCGTCGTCGACTTGCCGCTGCCGGTGGGGCCGGTGACGAGAACGAGGCCGTTCGGCCGCGCGATCATCGCGGCCATCTCGCCGATCGCCCTGACGTCGAAGCCGAGGCCGGCGAAATCGTCGATGCGGGCCGCGCCGTCGAGAACGCGCAGCACCACGCTCTCGCCATGGGCGGTCGGCAGGGTCGAGACGCGGATATCGACGTTCCGCCCCCGGTCCTGCACCGTCATGCGGCCGTCCTGCGGCAGGCGCCGCTCCGCGATGTTGAGGCCGGCCAGGATCTTGATGCGGGTGGCGAGGGGCAGTTGCACGGAGCGGGCGAGGCGCTCGGCCTCGACCAGCACGCCGTCGACCCGGTAGCGCACGCGCACGTCCGCCTCGCCGGCCTCGACGTGGATGTCGGACGCCGACAATTCGAACGCCTTGCGCACGAGGCGTGCAGCGAGGCGCACGATCGGCGCCTGGCTCGCCACGTCCTGAAGGCGCGCGAGGTCGTCGTCGGCGCCGAGAGCGTCGTGGCCCTCGGCCGCCGCGTCCCCGTACACGGCCCGATGCGCCCGCTCGAAGGCGCCCGGCCCGACGATGCTCAGCGCGACCCGGCGGTCGGTGAGGTGGGTGAGCGCGGCCGCGATCTCCGGATCGAACACGTCGACCGCCGCGACGTCGAGGCTGACCGCGTCGGCGCGAAGCGGCAGCACGCGGGCGCGGGCGCAATACTCGGCGCCGATCAGGTCCGGCAGGACGGGTTCCCCCGGCAGGCATTCCTCGCGCAGGAAGGGCAGGCCCGTCGCGTCCGCCAGCGCGCTGACGAGGGTGGTTTCGTGGACGAGCCCGAGTTCGGCCAGCAGCAGGGGGAGCGGGCGCCGTCCCGGCAGGTCGAGGGCGGCGAGCGCCCGCTCGTGGCCGGCCGCATCGAGCACCTGCGCCTCGGCGAGCCCGTCGAGGAACCGGCGCGCCGGGTCCCGGACTCCCCGTTCGGCGGCGCGCCTGTCGGAGCGCGGTCGGCGGGGGCGGCTCTTCCCGGCCCAGATGCTCAGCATGTCCGATCCCGAACCAGCCCGTATCCACCCCAGTCTCGCCGGACCGGCTTAAAGCATTCGAAACATTCGCGGAGACATGATCGGTCTCTGCGAATATTGCTCCAACACCACAACTTTCAGTACTGTGTTTGAGAATTACCATCCTCAGAAGTCGCAACTCGGATCCGCGCGCGCGTTTGCGGGGCGTTGGCTCGTGGGCCTCGCAGACCTGTTCGGGGAGGCCGAGGCGCGGCCGGACCGGGCGACGAGCGACCTCACCATCCGGCCTGGCCCGCCCGGCGGCACGCATCTCGGCGTGATCGACCGGCGCGAGCCCGTCCCGCGCAGCTTCCGGCTCGACCGGGACGCGGAGGATCTCGCCGACCGCCTCTCCGCGATCCGGGGCAGTGGCCGGAGCCGCGTCTCGGCAAGGGTCTTGATCGAGCCGGAATCCTGCTTCGTGCGCACGCTCACCCTGCCGGCGGCGGCGCTGCCGCGGATGCGGGAGGTGCTGCAACAGGAACTCGAGGCGGCGACGCCGTTCCGGGCGGAGGGGGTCTACAGCGACTGGTACGTCGAGGGTGAGGATGTGGCGGCGCGCAGCCTGAGGGTGCGGCACGTGGTGCTGAAGCGCGCCCGCCTCGACCCGCTCCTCGACACGCTGCGCCGGGCCGGGCTCGAACCCGGCCCGGTCGCGGTCGGGCGGGCCGAGGATCAGGCCATGCCCGTGGACCTGCTCAGCTTCGGGCGCCGCCCGCTGCCGCGGGCCTTGCGGGGGCTCAAAGGCGCGGATCTCGCGCTGCTGGCCCTGGCCGTTCTCCTCGCGGGTGCCGCCCTCGCCCTGGCGCACAGCCGGTATGAGTCGACGCTCGCCCGCCTCGACGCGGATATCCTGGCTGCGCGCCGCGCCGCCGCTCCCGGGCTTCCGCCGCCGCTCCTCGCGGCGGCGAACCGCCTCGGTGCCGAGCGGGCCGGCCGCCCCTCGCTGGCCCATAGCTGGGAGGCTGTCTCCGCGTTCCTGCCGAGCGCCGCCTACGCCGAGGGGCTGCGCTTCGAGCCCGGAGCCCTGACCCTGACGCTGCGGACACCGGACCGCGCGGCGGCGCTCGCCGCCCTCGGCGCCGTGCCGGGCTTCGGACGGCCGGACCTGCGCGAGGAGACGGAGGCGGGTCCCGGCACCCGACGGATCGTCGTGTCCCTGCCCTTCGCCGCCGGGCTCGCGCCGTGATCGCGCCCCTCGCTCAGCGGATGGGCCGCCCCGGAGCGATGCTCGCGGCGGCGGGATGCCTGCTCGGGCTCCTGTCGCTCGCCGGCCAGGGCCTCGCGGGGCTCATCGATGCACGCGCGGAGGTCTCCGCGGCTCGCGCGCATCTGGGGCGCCTGCAGGCTGCCTCCCTTCGCCCGGCGCCCGGCGCGCCGCTCTCCGCAACCGACGAGGCGGGGCTGCTCGCCGCGTTCCGGGGCCGGCTCGACGCACTGGCGAGCGGGCGCGCCGTCGTCGTCGACGGGCTGCGCGTCGGACCCGATGCCGGCAGCCCGACGATGCCCCTCCTCCACGCGGAGATGCGCGGGACGGCCGAGGGGTTGCACGGCCTTCTGCGCGACCTTGAGACCGGCCCGCCGGTCGTCGTGGTGGAGACGGCGGAGATCGGCGTCGCCCGCTCCGCCGAGGAGGCCGGGGAGCACCCGGCCATCCTGCGCCTCGGGCTTGCGGCGCGCGGCGTGCTCCTGCCCGCAGAGGGGCCGCGGTGATGCGCGGCGGCCGGCTTTCCTCGGCACTCGGCGCGACCGGCCGCCTGCCGCGCGCGGCCGTCGCCATCGGCATGATCGGCGTCCTCGCCGCCGCCGTCTCGCCGCTCGATCGCTCCGAGCCCCCTCCCCTACCGGAGGAGATGGCACAGCCTCGCGCCCCGGCCGCGGACGCCGCCCTCGCCCGCCCCCTCTTCGACCCGGGACGGCGGGCCTGGACCGCGCGCGGCGACCTCTCCGACGTGGTCGGCACGCCGGCGCCTGCCGCCCGCCTCCGGGTCCGCGGCATCCTGGTCGACGGGAGCGCCCGCCGCGCCCTGATCGACGACGGCATCGGGGATCCGGCCTGGGTCGCGGAAGGCGCCGGGCGCGGGGCCTGGCGCCTCATCGCGATCACGCCGGACCGGGTCACGCTCGAGGACGGGGCCGGGACGCTGACGGCGGAGTTCCTCGGCGAGCCGGTGTCGCTGCGCCCTCCTCGCCGCGCCCGGTCCGGGGCGCCCGCCCTCAGAACGAGCCTCGGACCCTCGCCCTAATCGATCATCCGGCGCAGGATCCCCTGGCTGCCGGGCGGCAGGTCGGCCAGCGGCGGCGGCGCGGGGACGGGGCGGATCGGCATCATCGCCCGGAACTGCTCGCGGAAGTCGCTGGCGATGCGATCGGCATCCGCCGTGCCGCGGATCACCTTCGGGCGGATGAAGACGATGAGTTCGGTACGCACGCGCGCGTCCGTCCGGTTGCGGAAGGCGGCGCCGAGCAGCGGCAGGTCGCCCAGCACCGGCACGCTCTCGGTGCCGATCTGCGCCTTCTCCTGCACGAGGCCGCCGATGGCGAGGCTGTGCCCGTCATTGACCGCGACGCTCGTCGCCACCCGCCGCTGGCGGATCGTCGGCGAGTTGATGGCCGAGGTCGTCGTCGGCACGACGTCGCTGACCTCCTGGTTCACGTCGAGCACGACGAGGCCGCTCTTGTTGACCCGCGGCGTCACCGAGAGGATCACGCCGGTGTCCTTCATCTCGATCTGGTTGAGGATCGGGGCGTTGCCGGCGAGCGCGCTCTGGCCCGTCTGCTTCACGATCGGCACCTGGTCGCCGATCTGGAGCTTGGCGGTGCGATTATCGAGCACGGTGATGTTGGGCGAGGAGATCACGTTGACGCGCGTGACCCCGCGCAGCGCGTTCAGCACCACGTTGAAATCGGCGTTGTTGAGCAGGTAGTTGAAGCCCGTCACGCCCCGTGCGGCGGCCGTGATCAGGCCGGCGGCGCCCCCGGTCGCCGCGTTCGCCGCCCCGACGGTGGCGGCCTGGGCGAGGTTGAGGCGCGAGCCGCCGTTGGCGAGGAACCACTGCACGCCGAATTCGAGGCTGTCGTTGAGGGTCACCTCGGCGATCACGGTCTCGAGGAGGACCTGCGTCGGCATCGCGTCGAGGCGGCCGAGGATCTTGAGGATCTTGTCGTACTGGTTGCGGGTGGCCGAGATGACGAGGCTGTTGTTGGCCTCGTCGGCCACGATCCCGATCAGGTCGCGCCGGGGGCCGGCTCCGCCCGCGCCGATTCCAGGGTCGCTGCCGGAGCCCGCCCATCCCGCCCCGCCGTACCCGCCTGCCCCGGCCAGCGCCCCCGGCGGATCGATCCCGTAGCCGGCACTCGGCCCGAACCCGGTGCCCGCCGCGCCGAGGGAGTCGAGCCCGCGCGACGGCGGCGTCGCGGAGAGGCCGCCCGTGCCGCCGAAGCCCGCAGGCGAGAGGCCGTTGCCGAGGCCCGGCGCCCCGCCGAGCGGGACCGCTGCGGAGCCGGGGCCGCTCCAGCCGTAGCCCCCGCCTCCCGGGGCGCCGTAGGTGGCGCCCGCGAGCCCAAAGCCCTGGCCGCCGAAGCCCTGGCCGCCGTAGCCCTGATTGGCCATTCCGGCGCCGGTCTCGGCGGCGACGACGCCCTGGAGCACGGAAGCGAGGTCCTTCGCCGAGCGGTTCTGAATCCTGTAGACGAAGAGCTGGCGCTCCCGCTCGGCGGCGAGATCCTCGAGGCGCGCCACCCATTCGCGGGCGCGGTCGAGATAGGCGGCCCGCGCGCTCACCACGAGGATGGCGCTGAGCGGCTCGTTCGGCACGAAGCGGATGATGTCGCCGCTGGCGGTCGCCTCGGCGGCGAAGATCTGGGTGAGATCGCGGGCGATCGCCGCCGGGTTGGCGCTGCGCACCGGCAGGATCGCCGTCGACATGCCGCGCATCCAATCGACGTCGAACACCGCGATGGTCTGGCGCAGGGCCTGGATCTGCGCGGCATCGCCCGACAGGATCAGGAGATTGCGGGCGCGGTCGGCCCGCAGCACCACCTCGCGGGGCGCCACCGCGGCGAGGATCGCCTGCATCTCCGCGGCGGAGATCCAGCGCAGGGGAACCGCGTGGGAGCCCGGCCCGGCCTCCGCTGCTTCGGCGAGGCGGCGGACCGGAGCGAGGCCGCCCGGCGCTCCGGCCGGCAGGATCTGGGCGCTGCCGCCGCGCCGCCGCAGGACGGCGCCGCGGCTCGCGAGGGCCGTCTCGAACAGGGCGAGGAGGGTCTCGCGCCGGACCGGACCGCCCGTCTGGAGCGTCAGGCTGCCGGTCACCCGCTCGTCGATGGTGTAGCCCCAGCCGAGGGTGTCGGCGAGGACGGCCTTGGCCGCCACGGCGACCGGCACCTCGACGAGGTTGAGGCTGACGGCGCCGCCGGGGATCGGGGCCGCCTGCGCCGCCTCGCCGCCGATGAACTGGTCGGTGCCGCGGCGCAGGAGCGGCCGCCCCGACGCCGGCCCGAGTCCGGGGGCGCCGATCGCCTCGGGCTCGGCTGCGTTCGCCGTCGGGCCGAGGAGGGTCGCGAGGAGGAAGGGCGCGAGGAGAAGGGCGCGTGCTGACCGTCCCATCCGCTCCCTCGCACCGACCAAACCGTACCTCGCCTCAGTCCAGTACTAGAGATTTATGGTTAATCTGGCTTTAATTGCGCCCCCATCCCAAGCATTCAGCCTTCAGAAGAGGCGATGTACTATTTTCGGTTGCATATCATTGCCCATCAACTACTCGAGCGATGCGGACAGGGCCCGCACTCGTTCAGCGCGCCGCGGCGGTCGCGGTCATGACCTCGCAGCTTTTCACGGTGCCGTAGATGGGGTCGCCGAACACGCCGTTGTTGCAGCCGACCGAGCCGTTCACCGTCCGCGTGGCGTACTGGCCCTTTGCCCCGTAGCGAACCGTCTGCGTGCCCGTGACGGAGCAGGTCCCCCCTTCCGGGGCGCAGGCCGTCCAGCTCGCGGCCGGCGCGCTCGCGGGCGGTGAGGCCGGTGTCGCACCCGGGGTCTCGGAGAGCGGCGGCGCTTCGCAGAAGGACGCGTCTTGCCGGAACGCGACGGTGCCGTCGTTCTGGCGCATGAACACGCCCCCATTCTCCCGGCGCAGGTAATGGCCCCGCCAATCGACCGACTCGTAGCTTTGGCAGCTGCCGCTGCAGGAGCAGGCGCCGGCGAGCGCCGGGAGCGGCGTGAACGTCGCCCCCGCCTTGAAGATCGCGCCGCCGTCGTTCGGCCCCTGCCAGATCTGGAACGCCGCGTGCCTCAGGTATTGGCCGGGATTGAGTGCGGATTCGAAGGAGACGCCGCTGCCGTTGAGCCCCGCGACCTTGCGATAGGTCGCGCGGTTGCGATCCGCACGCGTCGCGGGAGCGGTCAGGCGCACGCCCGCATCCGTGCTCGTGACGTACTGAGCCCGGTCGGCGCTACTCTGCAGGCTCAGGGGGCCGGTGAGGCTCGCGCCCCCCTCGCCGCCGAGGGCGGCCCGTTCGCAGAAGGAGGCGGATTGGATGAAATCGGCGGAATCCTGCCTCGGGTCGATGCCGAGCTGCCCGCCGCGGTTCCGGATGAAATAGCCCGGCCAACTGACCGATTCGTAGGACAGGCAGGCGCCGCTGGCGCATCCGCAGGATGGGGCCAGGGCGGCGCGGCGCGTGAAGCTCGCATCCGCCTTGAACGTCCCGCCGGCCGTCTCGCCGCGCTGGTAGATCGTGAACCACGCGTGCATCAGATGCTCGGCCGGCTTCGCCACCGAGCGGAAGCTCACCCCGGAGCCCGACAATCCGGGGATCAGCGTGTAGGCGGCCGCGGCCTTGTCGGCGGCGCTCGTCGCCTGCGCGGCGGCCACCGTCAGATTCGCATCGACGGGACGCGCGTAGTAGCCGGGCGTGCTCGCCGATTCGAGGCTGACGGCATTCGTCGGGAGCGGCGGAATGCCCGAGCCGGTCGACGGAGGGGCGTTCGCCGCAGCCACCGTCCCGTTGCGGCAGAGCAGGCCGATCCGGTTGCCGTTGGCATTGCCCTCGCCGAACAGGCCATAGGCCGAGCCGCCCTCCGGGCACGGCGAATCCGCGGCGGCATTGCCGCCGCCATTGCCCACGGCCGCGAGCTTCGCGCCGCCGCCGGCCGAGCCGTTGGCGGCGTTCATGGGGCTGCAGGTGACCACGAGTTGCGTCGCCTGCTCGCTTGCCTGGCCGCCGATCGCGGTGATCGCCTGATCGCGCGGGCAGTCGCGCGTGAAGGGCGGGCGGCCATCGAGGCCGGCGCCGAAGCTCCGGGGATTGGCGGTCCACCGGCCTCCGGCCGCCGTGACGCAGCGCGCGCCAACTCCGCCGATGCCCGCGTCGGCGGTCCCGTAGAGGCCGGCCATCACCTCGCCGTCCTCGCACCGGATGTTCCAGAGGCCGCCCCGGGTGGTCCCGACGGCGGCGGTCCAGCTGTTCGAGAGGCGCGAGCCCGGCGCGATCCGGTCGTCGGCGCCGGTCGGCACCGGCACCTTGACCATCCGGCCCTCGGAGGGGACTCCGCGACCGTCGAGGACGAACAGCATGTAATAGCCGGGGGTCGCGACGACGGTGTTGGCGGGCGCATCGACGCTCAGCGTGTTGCCGTTCGCGCGGAAGCCGAGTTCGATGAAGCGCTGGTCGAAGTTCATCGAGTGCGTGACGGCTCCGGCCTTGACGAGGGTCACGCGGGAGATGCCGCCGCTGCCCGTCGCGCTGACCTGGAAGCTCTGGCCGAGCGTCAGCAATCCGGGCGCGGCCGTGATCGCGGGCCGAGGGGCCGGGTTGCCGGCATCGTCGAGAAGGTAGCCCGGCGTGTAGATCTCGACGTCGCGGTTGGTCTCGGGCCCCGGGATGCCGCCGCCGCCCGAGAGGACGCGGCCATCCGGGAGCAGGATCGCGACCGAGTGGTAGAGCCGCATCTTCGCTTGGCGCGCGTCCTGACGCCACGTGCCGGTGCGGGGATTCCAGATCTCGGCCACGTAGGCCGGTCCGCGCCCGTCGTTGTCTCCCGCGGAGCCCCCGGTCATCAGGACCTCGCCGTTCGGCAGGACCGTGGCCGTTCCCCAGTGCCGGGGGAAGGCCATCGGCTCCGTCTCCGTGACGACCGGGGCGCTGCCGGTGATGTCGATGAGGGTCGCGGCGCGGCTGCCCTCCGTGGTCACGGCGTTGTTGTAGGGGCTGCCACCGCCGGCTTGGAGGATCCTGCCCGGCTGGTACATGACGGCGGTCGAGGTCGCGCCCCAGTTCGAGCGGTTGAACGGCTGCAGCCCGGAGATGCTGCCCTGGCCCGCGACGTCGAGGTAGAACATCGCCTGCCCGGCGATGGTGAAGAGCTTGGAGCCCGAGACGGGCCAAGCGTGGACATAGTTCGCGCGCCCGTCGGCCGCGAGGCGGCCGTAGGCATCCGCATTCGCGGCGCCCGGCAGTTCCGCCCAGCCCTGGCCCGGCGTGTAGAGCTCCGGGACGATCGAGTGGGTGTCCCAGCCGACGATCGTCATGCCCCCCTGGATCGCGATGCGGCCGTCGGGCATCGTCGTGAGCGTCGCGTACCAGCGCGGATAGCGCATGGAGCCGACCGTGCGCGTCTTCAGGGATTGCGAGTCGTAGAGGGCTGTCCCGGTGAGGCTGACGCCGCCCGCCGTCATCGCCACGCCGTCCCAGGGCTGCAGCATCAGGCCGGCGCAGAAGCTGTCGAAGTTCAGGTTGTTCGCGAGCGTGAGATGGGAATCGGCCCCTATTCCACGCTTCGGGTCCCAGAGATCGAATTCGAGCCCGGACTGATAATCCCCCGCCGGCGAGCCGTAGGTCAGGAGGCGCCCGTCCGGCATGATCATCGCGTGAATCGGGATGCGCGGCCAGGGGATCACGCCGGACCAGCGACCCAGCGAGGCAGCCTCGGCGACGGGGACCGCGAGCAGGCAGGCGGCGAACGCGGACGCGCCGAGCGCCGCCCATCGCATCGGGGCCGAATTCCGCTTGGTCATGGCCGGATTCCTACGCTGGACATCATTCGGATCGGGGAATGAGCATTCGTCAGTGGCTCGCGACATCCGCCCTGTCGCCGGAGCCGCCCGCCTTGCCATCGGATCCCAGCGAGTAGACCTCGTAGGGCGTGCCGCCGAGGCCGGGCGAGCGGTAGAGGTACGGATGGCCCCACGGGTCGGTCAGGCCGCGCGCATCGCGCAGATAGGGGCCGCGCCAGCCGGAGCCGCCGGGCGGCTGCGTGACGAGGGCGGCAAGTCCCTGACCCGTCGTCGGATATACCCCGCTGTCGAGGTAGTAGAGTTCCACCGCCTGGGCGATGTTCTTGACCTGGATCCGCGCCGTCTCGCCCTTGGCCCGTCCGAGATAGCCGAGGACCTGTGGCGTCACCATCGTCGCGATCATCCCGATGATCGCGAGGACAACCAGGAGTTCAACAAGCGAGAAGCCGGATTCGGATGTCTCGCGCCGCCCTCTCGCAATCCGCTTCATCATCCATCCACACGCAAAGGTTGAATTACTTCTGTATTTCAACTTTTATACCAGACACCCGTAAACAAACTCTCTGGTCAAAGCCCGATAATCTTCCGGCTTACGCCGACTCGGAACGCGGTATTGGAGATTTGTTCACGGGCTCGGGCCGATGGTCGGCGGGGGCGAGGGGAGCGCGGCGGCACGATGAGGACGGGACAGCTCTTCCTCGCGGCAGCGCTCCTCGCCGGCCTCGCTGCAGGGCTGCCGGCCTGCTCGGCGGCCCTGAGCGCCCCGCTCGCCCTGCCCCTTCCGGACCCCCTGCCGCCCGTGCGGCTGCTCACGCTGCTCGTCGGCCTCCACCTGATCGGCCTCTGCTTCGGCCTCGGCGGAGCGACGATGCTCGATTTCTGGATCCTGCGCTGGATGCGCTGGGGCGGGATGCCGCCCGAGATCGAGCGAACGTTCCACTTCATCAGCAAGGTCGTCGCGGTCGGGATCGGCCTGCTCTGGCTCTCAGGCCTCGGCTTCCTCGCTCTCTACAGCGTCGAGTCGCCCGAGAAGCTCGCCAACCCGAAGCTGTGGGCGAAGGTCACGATCGTCGCGGTGCTCACGGTCAACGGCGCGCTGATCCACGCCCTCGTCCTGCCGAGCGTCCTGCAGGACGTGCGGCGCCCGATGCTGGCCGGCGTCTCCCGCGTCGAGACGGGCGTCTTCCTCGCCTCCGGGGCGATCTCGGGCGTCTCTTGGTACACCGCCTTCGCGCTCGGCCTCGTGCGCGAGCTGAACGACCGGGTGCCGATGGCGCTGCTCCTCGGCCTCTGGCTCACGGCGCTCGCGGCCGCCTGCCTGGGGGCGGCCATCCTCTGGCGGCACCTGCGCCGCGCCGCGGCGCGCGGGTCCCGCCTCCGATCGCCCCTCGACGAGCGGGAGCCACGCCCCGACTCAATCCCCACGCACCGGTTCGTGAGCGTGCGGGAGCGGCCCGGTGCGGCAGCGACGGCCTGATCGGTGATGAGCGCGCGCCGACCTCGATCACCCGCCGAGAGCCGCCCGGATGCGCGCCGCGAGGGCGTCCGGCGCGAGGTCGTGGCGCACCCGCTCCGGGCGCCCGCCCTCCGGGCGCAGCAGAAACAGGTCGGTGGTGTGATCGACCGCGTAGCCCGCCGCGCCTCCGTCCGGATGCCGGACGATCAGCGCGCCGAGGCCCCAGGCGAGGTCGTCGATCGCCTCGACGGATCCCGTCAGGGCGAGGATGCGCGGGTGGAACGCGTCGAGGTAGGCCCGCAGAACCGGCGGCGTGTCCCGCACCGGATCGGCGGCAACGAGGATCGGCGCGACGCGCTCGACGAGTTCCGGCGGCAGCCTGTCGAGGGCGCGGCTCAAGGTGTCGAGCGCGGTCGGACAGGCATCCGGGCAGTGGGTGTAGCCGACGTAGAGGATCCGAAGCCGGCCCGCGAAAGCCTCCGCCGCGACGGGCGCGCCGTTCTGATCGACGAGGCCGGAGGGAAACGTCTCGGCTCCAGCGGACCAGGACAGCGCGAGGCCGGCGGCCACGATGAGGGCGCGGAGGCGGGCGAGCGGCATCGGATTCGTCCAGCGCCCGGTCACGGGCGGGTGCGCGCCGAGGGTCCCGCCGGCATGGTTAGCGGCCGGTTAACGGGTCCGCCGGCCGTGCGGCGGCCGCTTGCCGCGACCGGACCGGACACGCGGGAGACGTCGCAAGCCGGGTTCGTCCTGCCGACCGTGCTCGCGGTCCTCATCGTCGTGTCGGGACTCGCCGCGGCGATCACCCTGCGCACCCGCGCCACCATCGCCCTGACGGCGGCGGCCCGAGACCGGATCGTGCTCGACGCGGAGACGGACGGGATCGTGAACCTCGTCGGCCTCTGGCTCGCACAGGAGGCGCGCGGGCGGGCTCCGGCCTCCGGCCTGCCGCTCGACGGGCGCGCGGTCCGCTGCACCCTCGACGCAGGCCGCACGGTCACGGTCGCCGTGCAGGACCAGGGGGGCCTGATCGACCTGAACGCCAGCCCGCGCCCCGTGCTTGAGGAGGCGCTGCGCCGGCTCGGGATCGGTGCGGGGGACGCTCTGGCGGTCGCAGCGCAGATCGTTGATTTCCGCGACCCGGACGACATCCCCGAGCCGAACGGGGGCGCCGAGAGCCGCCGCTACCGCGAGGAGCGCCTCGGCTACGGGCCGCGCAACGCACCCTTCGCGAGCCCCGACGAGATCGACCAGCTGCCGGCCATGACGCCCGCGACCTACGCGCGCCTGCGGCCCGCGCTGACCGTGCACGGCGGAACAGCCGGCTTCGACGCCGCGCGCATGGAGTGGCGTCTCGCGCCGCTCCTGCCGGCGGACGCGCTCGGCCCAGTGGCGGCCTCGCGCCCGTCCGACGGCATCCGGTTCGAGGTGACGGCGATGGTGGAGGCCGGCCGCGGCGCCCGCTCGATTCGGGCGGGGATCGTTGCCCTCGACGACCCCGCCCGGCCCGCGGGCGCGCTCCTCTCTTGGCGGCGTCCCACGGAGTGGAGCGCGGGCGAGCCGCTTGCCGGCCATGCGGCCTGCGGACCGATCGTCGCCGTGTTCGGGGCGGCGGGCTGAGTATCCCGATCCCCCGCGACAAGGCGCTAGCGGCCGGCCGCGACCGGCACGAGGAGCGGCATCCAGCGCCGCCCGTCCTCCGCCGGAAAGGCGACCTCCACGGAGACCAGCGCCGGCAGGCGGTCCGGTGTGGTCCAGGTCTCGCCCCAGCTCGCCAGCGGCGTCGGCCCGCGCCGGCCATAGTAGCGGACGCGCAGGGCGGCGATGCCGCGCAGAAGCGGCTCGGCGAGGACAGCCTCGGCGGCTGCACCGCGATCGAGCCCGCGCCGCTCCAAGAGATCGAGCCCGCGCGCGCCGGCCGCGGCGGCGAGATCGACCCGAACCTGCCCCCCGGTCTCGACGAGGCGCTCGGCCGCGGTGACGAGGGTGACGCCGTCCGGCCGGCCGGAGAAGGTCGCGCGGCGCCCACCGGCCACCTCGCCCACGGCGTCCTCCAGCGTCCGGCGGAGATGATCGCGCGCAGCCTGCACCGCAGCCTGCCGTTCCGCATCGGCGAGGAGGCGTGCGACGCGCGTCGCCGTCCAGACGCCCTGCAGCAGCAGGAGGGAGAGCAGAGCGACGAGGGCGAGGGCCACGAGCATCTCGACGAGGCTGAAGCCCGCCTCGTGCCCGGTCCCGGAGCGCGGACGGGACGTCCGCCGATCGCCGGGCTCAGCCACTGGAGACGATCGTGCGCAGGAGGAGCCGACCGGGCGCGGGGCCGGCGCGCAGCATCACGCGATACGAGCCGGTGCCGATGGCCGCCCGCCCGAGCGCGGCACCCGCATCCTCGACGATGAGGAGGTAGGGCGTGCCGTCGCCGAGCCGGCCCTGGCGCGCTCCGGGGACGAGAGGCCCGGCCGCGAGCGCGGCGATCAGGGCTGCCGCCTCCTCCGTCTGCCGGAGACGGTCCCCGGACCGGACGAGGCGGGACGCCGATTCCCCGAAGACCTGGAACGCCGCGATCATCGTCAGCGAGGCGACGGCGAAGGCCACCAAGACCTCGACGAGGCTGAAGCCCGCCTCGCCTCCATCGGGCGACGCGCTCACGCGCTGCTCCCACGCCGACGCCGCACGGTGCCCGTCAGCCCCTCGACCTCGACCTCGCGGACCTCGCCGCCCCGCCTCAGACGGAAGATGCCGCCGCTGCTGCGGCCGTCCGGCAGGAAGCGCACGATCGGCCCGCGGACCCGTGCGTTCCGCGCCGGCACGAATACGACCGCGATGTCGGCTCCCATGGACAGAGGCGGGCTCCCGGTCTCTCCCCGAAAGACGCGCGCCTGGGGATCGAATTCGAGAGCCAGCACGGCATTGCCGCGGATAGCCGCGGCACGGGTCAGGACGAGTCGCTCCGCGAGGGATTCGGCGAGCCCCTCGACCACCCGGTCGGACCCGACCCGGCTCAGCACCGGGCCGGACAGGATCGCGGCGAGGGACAGGATCGCGAGAACGACGAGCATCTCGACGAGGGAGAAGGCGCTCTCTCCGGAGCGAAACGGGGTGGGGGGAGGAGCACTCACGTCGGAATCACCGGCGTCGATTCGGCCCGGCAAGTGGAGCAGATTGCCCCTAACACCCGATTGATGCGGGCGGCCGCCCGCAGGCTCCTCGTGCGCGACCCAGCGCACAGTCCTTTCCAATCAGACCAAGGCCGGAAATCGTACAGAACCTGCATCGCGCGCTCGATCCAGCGGCCCATTGTTGCGGTGCAACAGCTGAGCCGTTAAGCATGATCCGTTGATCAGCAAACGAGGACTTACGCGTCGCGGCTCGGCCGTGATGCGTGTGGGCGGCCGGCAGAAGGCTGAGGCTCGCGATCGGAGGCTGAATGAGACTCAACATTCTCGCGACATCCGCTGTTCTTGCGGCCATCGTGACCTCGCTGACGAGTGCGCTGACACCATCCGCACGTGGGCTCTGGGACAAGGAGAAGGACCGAGCGGCTTGGGCACGCCTGAGCACCTCGGTCTGCCTGGACTGTGAAGCCGGACGGCCCATGCGCGGATCGGCACTCACAAATCCGCTGGACGTCCTGGCCGCCTCACCGAAAGCCTTCGAGACCCAGGTCGCGAGCTTCGTTCGCCAGCCCGCGGCGCGACCTGCCGCGGCCCGGCGAGCCGATGCATCCGCTCGTCGGCGCTCAGCTCAGCGGTATGCGAGCAAGAGGCACCGAGCGCGGCCGCACGAGGCGGGCTTGAAGCGCGCTCGCCGCATCCAAGTGGTGGGCAGGAGCGATGCGTCCTTCCGTGAGGAGCGCGAGGAGGAGAGCCAAACGGGCTCCGCCCTGCTTCTCCAGGATCGGGACTAGGTGCTTTGATCCTCGCATTAAGCTGCGCGGAAGCAGCGGTGTGCGAGACCTCGCAGCGCGACACCGAGGCTCGCCGTTCGGGCGATGGGATCGACGGCCGTGGTGTAGAGACGAAGGATGAGGGCCTTGCGCTGCGCCGGCTCCGGCTCGAGGCCGAGGCCCACGGCATTGCCGTTCACATGCTCGACACGGGCGACGATCCAACCGGCACGCTCGACGTAGAGGTGCAGGCGCATCGCGGGCACGAGCGTCGGTGCCCCGGAGCGAAGGTGCAGGATAGCGGAACCCATGCCGATGCGGTCGATGGTGCACGCGTGTGCCTTGCCGTCCAGGCCGATCCAACTCGCTTCGTCGATGCGGAACGCCTCGGGCTCACGGGGCCGCTCGAAGCAGACGAGGAGCGCGACGAAGGTGAACATCATCGCAACTCCAGCCCAGAGCAGGTTGAAGTAGTCGAGCGGTGAGATCTCGCTGGCGCCGGAGGGCGAGACGAACGACCAGACGATCGAGCCGGCCGACAGGAGCGAGATCGCGCCGAACCCGGCGGCCATCCGCCAGCGCACCATCGAGACGGATCGGTCTCCGCCCTTGTCCGTCACCTTGAACGGCCGCCCGAAAGGGCGGATCGCGGCCGAGACTAGGGTCAGGGTTATGGCGAGCGCCGTCATCGTATGGGTGACCTCCATGAACAGAGGCAGCGTCCGCCCACCCGAGACCCAGCCGCTGTAGATCCAGAGGGCCATCAGGGCGGGCAAGCCGTAGCGCAGGAAGGAGAGATAGTCGGCGTAGAAGGCCGGCATGTCGAAGAACCAGTAGATCGACGGCGCCACGAGCATCAGGACGATGAACGGCTTGCACAGCCAGTTCAGTATGCCGTGCAGGTAATGCAGGCGCTGCATCAGCGTGTAGTTCGGCCCCAGAAACGGCCCGACCTTCAGGAGCGCCACCTGGATGGTGCCGAGGCACCAGCGGGTGCGCTGGGTGATGTATTCCGGCAGCCCCTCGGCCGAGAGACCGGCGCTGAGGCGCTCGTTCAGCCAGTGCGTCTCGTAGCCGTCGCGCATCAACGTGTAGGTCAGGTTGATGTCTTCGCAGATCGCATCGTGCGGGAACCCGCCTGCGGCCGTGACCCGGTCGCGCCGCACCAGAAACGAGGTGCCGACGCAGAAGGCACAGCCCCACGCGTCCTTCGCCGGCTGGAACACGTCGAAGAAGATGCGCTGATCGTCGACCCAGGCCTCCGCAGCCATCAGGTTGTGCTGGATCGGGTCCGCGTTGAAGAAGAATTGCGGCGTCTGCACCACCGCCGCCCGCTCGTCGTGGAAGAGCCCGACGGTGCGGCGCAGGATGTTCGGCGCGACAGCGAAATCCGCGTCGAGGACGAGGATGATCGGCGCGTTCGTGCGCCCCGCCGTGTGGGCGAGGGCGTTGTTGAGGTTGCCGGCCTTGGCGCCCTTGTTGTCGGGCCGCGTGACGTAGTTCGCGCCGACCCGCTCGCAATAGTCCTTGAGCCAGCCTCGCCGGGTGTCGTCGCAGACCCAGACCGTCGCGTTGGGATAATCGACCGCGAGGGCCGGGATGATCGATTTCTCGACGACTTCCTGAGGCTCGTTATAGGTGCAGATGAAGATGTCGACGGCGGGCCAGTCGCCGCTCTCAGTGAGCCGCGCCTCCTCGCGGTCGGCCTCGGACGCGCGATCCTTGAAGCGGAACAGGATCACGATCGACATCAGCGTGTAGAGGATGGCCACCATCTCGAACGAGAAGAACAAATAGGGCCACAGGTGATCGAGACCGGGCTCGAAGCGCGGCAGGGTGTCGTGCCAGCGCCACGCGGCGTAGCAGAGGATCAGGGTCGCGGTCGCGGACCCGAACAGGATGCGGGCCGCCGCGCTCGCGCGATCGAGCAGCCCCGCCATGACGAGGAGGCCGAGCAGGATGCCGATATCGGTCGTCAGGACCGCGGAGACGTCGGGAGACGAGGGAAACATACCGGCTAATCCACGCTCCGTCCGGTGAAGGGATTCCAGCCCAGGGCCGCGAGCGCGCCCCAGGCGGTGGCGCCGAGATGCGGGCGCCGGTGGTAGAAGAAGTCCGGTTCGGGGCTGGCAGGGCCGATCGCGATACCGGTGGTGATCCGGGGCTCGCGTGCCGCGAACAGGTATCCGGACGGAGAGACCTGGCCGGACAGCGTGGCGAGGAGGCTTCGCGCATCCCCGGTGCGTCCCAGGGCCTTCAGGGTCAGGGCGGCCTGTGCCGTGCCCTCCACCCAGAGACCGTCGCGATCCTCGTTGAAGTCGAAGCCGCCCGGGACCGCGAGGCGCTCCTGCGCGCCGGCAATCGCGCGACGCCAGGCATCCGGCGGCGTCGCGACGCCGAGAAGCGGCCAGAGTTGCGTGTCGAGGGCGAGGTGCTCCAGGGGCTGCAGGCTTCCGTCCGGTCGCGTCCCGAGCCGGAACAGGCCGGGCCCCTGCGCGAAGGCAGCGTCGAGGAAGCCTCGGGCGATGCGAGCCGCCTCGGCGCTCTCGGCGCTGCCGTTCAGGCGCAGGAGCCACGCGGCGAGGGCGTGAACGTCGAGGTTGTGCTCCGTCGATTTCCATTGGAGCTTCGTCTGGGACGGGTCGAAGCCATCGACGCCCCCCGAGAAGCCCGCGGGCTCGCGCTGATCCCGCGTGTTCGCCGTAATCCAGCCGAGCATCCGCTCCGCTCCCGCGCGGTAGCGCCGGTCGGGAGAGTCCTGATCGAGCGTCAACAGCGCGAGCGCCGCCCAGGCGACGTTTCCGGTCGCCGTTCCGTCCTGATAGGCATCCTCGGCCCAGAGCTTCTGCCGCGTATCCCACCAGCCCGGCAGGGCCGGAGGGCCCGCTTCGAGGGGACCTGCGCGGTAGGCGTTCCGGACTCGGCCATCGTGGAAGGTCCGATCCTGATCGAGAGCCTGCAGCAATGCGTCCCCGATTCGTCGGGCTGGCTCGCGCGCGCCGCACGCCGTCAGCGCGATGGCGGCGAGCGCGTTGTCGTAGGTGAAGGCCGACTGGCGCAGTGCTGGCGGAAGCGCCTGTTGATCGGGTCCAGGCCGGTAGCTCACGAGGAAGACCGGCCCGCCCTCCTTGCCGCCCGCCGTATCGACGGCGGAGGCGAGCGCAGCACAGAGCGTTCGCGCGAGCGGCCCCTCGCCGACCTCCGGTTTGGCTTCAGCCAGCCGGGCCATCATGACGAGCATGAGGAGGCTGAGGGCGACGCGGCCGATCAACGGGCGTTCTCGACCCGACGTCCGTCCTTCTCGGTGGCTTGGGCCGGGGCAGTCACCTTCGGAGCCGAGGCCTTCTCGACGAGCGCCGAGACACCCCGCGTGACAAAGCTCACGGTGCGGCCCGCGCCATCCGAGACGGCCCCCCACGCGTCCTTCGCCTCCGGCGAAGTGACCGTCCGCACCACCGACGCCGAAGCGGTGGACACGCCGCCGGCGACAGCGTTGAGGGCGTTGCCTGCCTCCTTGCCGGTCAACCCATCCGCGACCGTCTTCCACGCGACGGAGGCAGAGGGCAGCCAGCTGTTCTCGCGGGTGATCGTCACCCATTGGCCGACCGAGCAGGGGCTGCTCTGCGTCGGCGCGAGCACGCTCGCCGCCGGCCGGGCCGCTTGGTCGCGGTCGATGCTGACGAGGACGTACATTTCCCGTCTCTCCGTCTGCGGGAACGGGACGGCGTATTGCTCGTCGGTCTTGTCGCTCGTCTTCGGCAGGATCTCGCTGACCGTGCCCCGGCGAGGACCGTCCGGGTCCGATCCCGAGATCCGAACCGGGGTGCCGACGGCAAGGTCCTGCGCCTGCCGGTACGAGAAGATGCCGACCACGAAGGACTGATCGCAATCGATCAACGTCGCCACGGAGTCGCCGGGATTGACGTGGCGGCCCGGCGCCACTCCCAGGTTCATCACGACGCCGCCGTTCATGGCGCGCATCTGCGCGTCGGTGAGGCTGTCCAGCCGCTTCTTCTCGGCGTCGAGGAGCATCTTCTGCGCCTTGAGGCTCGACGAAAGCTGGCTTTCCTCGATTGCGAGACGCTGCGCATCGAACGCGAGATCCCGACGCTTCTGGGCGAGCACCGCGAGGCTGTTCAGCTCGTTGCCCACGAAGACGCCCTTCTTCACGCCCTCCAGTTGCGCGAGCTTCTGGTTCAACTTCGCCGTCTCGGCATCCTTGTCGAAGCGGGCGGCCTCCAGCTTGTGCTGGGTCGGCCGGAGAAGATCGATGCTGGCGGTGTTTCGATCGACCATCGCCTGCTGGCGGTCGACCACAGCCTTCGTCGACTGGCCCTCCGCATCTGCCGACGAGACGCGAGCGCGCGCTTCGGCGACCTCGCCCTGTAGACGGGCGGCCATCTGCTCGGTCTGTTGGCGGATCTCGCCATCGAGGGCCGCGACGTAGCGAAGGTCGGACTCCTTCTTCTCGCGGGCTGCGATGAGGGAGCCCTCGAGTTCGTCGACCTTGCTGTCGAGGCCGATCAACGTGCTGCGATCGACGCGGCCGTTATGAAGATAGGCGACCGCTTGACCGGGTTCGAGCCGCTGACCGACACGGCCGAGGAGATCGGTGACCTCGCCGGCGATGGGTGCCGTGAGGAGCGTGATCGGCGCATTGATGACGGCCCGGTCCGATTGATCGGCGAGAAGCGGCGGCAGCGTCGCTGTGGTCATCAGGAGGGCCAGCACGCCCGCGACCGAATACGAGGAGATCCGGACGATCCGGGTGTGCGTCCTGTGGCGGTTGGCTTGCGCTGAGCGGTCGGACGCTGCGCCGGCGTCTGAAATGGGCTTCTGCGGCATCGAAAGCTCCGGCAGGACTTGTGATCGAAACGGCACCCGGCCGTGAGGCGGGCAAAACGGCCAACAAAGTCGATGGCATGCGCGGAAGATGAACGTCCGGCACAGACTAGGCCTGAACACGACTTCCGATTTTAAGGAGAATTTTAGATAACAGCTTTTGTTGCGGCGCACAACCGTGGCAAAATTGCACATCAAAAATGTATTTGCTGATATAAGCAGAACAATGACAGCCGCATCCGGTGAAGCACCGGTTACGACATAGAAGTGAATATTTAGGATTACAGGTGTGCTTATAAGATTGTAATCGGATCGTGGTCCGAGGTGATTTTTAATTCCGATTTTGTTTCCAAAATTGTCGTATATAACTTGAATTAATGAATTTTATGTCGGTTTTGCTATACCTCACCTGATACTAATCGTCGTCCAACCCGAGGAACGGCACCGCACCAAAAACCGTTCCGAAAAATTAATCGGCGCTCGCCGCAGGCATGTCGTGAAACTGAACCGCACGGGCCGAGGCCGGAGATGCGATGCGGTCATGGGACGAATTCGGATCAGCGGGTGGCGATGCTGCGCGCGGCCGATGCGGAGGCAATGCACGCTCCGCCCGACGCCCGACTCAGCACGCCCCTCAGCTTCGCGTGCCCGGCCGCTGCCGACATGCCAGACCTTGGGCGCACCATCGCTCACCGGAAGGCGTGATATGGGGGTCAAGCCGTCGGCAAACAATCTGCCGATGGCTGCGAACCGTCCCGACTGCGATGTGAGGCGGCGCGAGATCGCGATTGAAGTTGGCGAGCCCCTCGACCTGCATGGGGCCGGGCTCAGCCCCTCAGACCACCCGTCAGCAGACGATCGCCCAGCATCACCGCATGAGTCCCGGACCCGAGCTTGCCTGCGGCGTTGCCGGCGAGAATCCTGTGTCAGCCCAGCGCGAATGCAGAAGGCCGAGATGTTCCGATCGCACATGACGAGGAGCAACAGATCCCTTCTGACCTTGACGGCGCCGCGAAATGAGATCCCGACTCGTCAGCGGGTCGGGCAGAGGGAGCGGCTTTCACCGCCCGGCGGGCACCTGCGCTTTCACAAATTCGTGTCTGCAGCCCGGCTGCACCGTACACGATCGCGACCGGCTCGCTCAGCCGAGGAGGGAGATCACCGGCGACAAACTCCTTAACGCCCGGAATTGAGAACCAAATTTCACTTTCCCATGCTGACGCCGATTGAACTCAATGTCAGATTTCACAAAAGCATCACTGCGTACGTTTAGCGACATAAATCTGTAGATTGATTGACAACTGTTCATTTGCTTTCCAATTTGACTAAAAAATTATCATGAGGCAGTCATGAATTTCTCATACGTCGAAACAAGCCGCATCCGACAGAATGATCGCGGATCCTACAGCCTCTATGCCGATGATATCGAAGTGATTTCTGGCCTTGATCGGGAAGATTTAGCGGCATTTTACAGTTCGGTGCTTGATCCAGCTCCTGCAGAAATAGCAAGTCATCACGCCGGAAGGCAATCCGAGTTTCTCCAAAATCAACTCGGAAAGAGCTCAAGCTGCCACAGGGCTGAAGCAAAGCATCCCACAAGCAGGGCGCGTCGAGGGCGCCGGCTTTCCCTTCTTCCCCACGCTGACTTGGTCAGGGCGGCGCTCCAGCAACGACCGAGCATTCATCCCCTGTCGATGGCATTGGTCCTCAAACAGGCTGGCGTGAAGGTTTATACCTTAGGTCCGGTTCGAAACATCATGGATTATTGCAGCCGATAGTAATGCGCGGGTTTTTTAACGAAATGAACCTCACTATAAGGGGCTGGCCAAATGCGGATTTCTCGATCCGAATTACAATGCTGATCGCAGCATAAGGCGAAGCCGTTCCGGACGGGTGATGACGCTCCTGCAGACGATGTCTGCTGCCACCGCGGTGCCGGCGTCATCTCTGATCCAAGGAGACATCGGGGCTGTACGACGTTCGCTCACGCAGAAGGGCATTGGCCCGCGGATGTTTGAATGCGACGTCGGTCAGGCTCTCTCACCGAAAGCCAGCCGGAAGGCTTCGCCGGTTCCGCGGTAGCGACCTCCGCTGAGCTTACCCGGATAATCCGCATCGCTGTCCCAATAACTCTGGAACAGAACTCCGTTGACACTGCACCACCGTGCCATTTCCTCGACGTAGAGCATCATGCCGTCCGTTCGCACACCCCATTCCGGAATGCAGATCGGCTTGCGGTGGCGCGAGGCAAAATCGGTCAGCCAGTCGAGACCGAAGTCGCGCGTGCGGGTGGAGTGCCAAGCCGCCAGCGGTCCCTGGGGATCGTGCGGTTGATGGTAGAAGTCCATGCCGATCGCATCGACATGCTCCGAGCCCGGAAAGGACGGCACCGGGTCACGCTGGCCCAGGTTGGGGCACCAGATGATGCGGGCGCGCTCGGAGCAGGTTCGAAGCACGGTCGAGAATCGTCGGAACGCGTTCGCGAAGACCTCTTCCTGCCCCTGGGCGGCCCATTTCATCCAATCGCCGTTGAACTCCCAGCCGGTGCGGAAATAGACCGCGGCGTCGCGCGGCCGCGCCGCCAGAATCGTGGTCACCACGCCACGATAGATGTCGTCATAGGTTCCAGCCGCCGCCTCTGAGAGCCTCGCCCCCGACCACAGCAGGGGAACGGACCAGACGGCAGGCCTGTCGACGGCGTTGACGACCGTGTTGGCGAACCAACCCGGGGATCCTGCGAAATCCTTCAGCGATGCCTCGCCGGTATGTTGCGAGATCAGATCCACCGGCCGCCCGAGCCAAGCTTCGAAGGCCCGGATCGCCGCAGGATCGTTGCTACTGTGGATCCCGAGCTTGACCATCGATCCTCCTGTGTGAGGTTCGGCCGCTCGGAGGATGCACAGGACGGACCAGCCCTCCAATCCGGGCGCCGGTTCGAAAGCCAGCACACCGTCGCGGCAGGCCCGCTGCGACCGCCGGCGCAGCCGGATCAGACGAGGTGCCAGCCGCTCTCGATCACCGGGACCAGATGAACCTGTGCCTCGGCGCTCTCGGCGATACCCACCGCCAGATCCGCCCGCGTCGCACCGTGAGCCAGGGCGGTGAGCCAGCTTTGGGCGCCGCCCGGATCCGGTGCACGGCCGAGCGCCTGCTGGTACAGCATGTCGACGTATTGTGCATCCGTCAGAGGGCCCGGATGCCGGGCGGCATACTCGCCCGAGGCGAGAAATTCCTGCGCCATGGCCGAGAGTGACATGCCGCCCTGCGCCGAGCCAGCCCATTGCTTCAGTCCGCCCGTGTCGGGCGCACGGTCCAGCAGGGCGTAATAGAGACGGGCGACATCCGCCGTAGCCGCATCCGCCACGAAGACGCCGGCGTCGAGCGCCGGCTTCAGGTGCCCGACATGTTCCTCCGAGAAGACAAAGGCGCTCGCCACGTCGGCACGGCCCATCCCCCGGCCCAGTGCCGCGATCCAGGATTGCAGGCCGGCAGCATCTCCCTCTCGACCGAGCACAGTGTCGTAGAGTTGGGCGACGAACCCGGCACTGTCAGGAGAACCGAGCTGGGATTGCGCCTCCGGAGCGCTGAGAAATTCCTGTACGACCTCGTGCACCGTGGCGCCCCGGCTGAGCGCCATCGCCCAATCCGCCGCGCCGAGCGCGTCCGGGACGCGTCCGAGCAATCCCTCGTAGAGGGCGTACACCGTTCCGCCGATCTCGTGAACATCGTGACTGATCGTGCCGAAATGGAGTTGCCTCTCCTGGTCGGTGGACGGGGCAACCACGGGGGCCCCGGGTGCAGGCGTCCCCGTCCAAATCCCGCTCGGCGCGAAGGCGGCCTTGTACGCGGCCGCGGCGGCGGAATACTGGTCCTCACTGAGCCGCCCAGCGAAATCGCTATTCGAGTCCCAGTAGCTCTGGTAGAGCACATCGTGTCTCTGGAACCATTCGGCGGCTTTCTCGATGTAGGCCGCAGCGTCCGAGTTGATGCCCCACTCCGAGTAGGCGGTCGGCTTTCCATGAGACGCCGCGAAGGATTCGAGCCACTGCAGACCGTAGGGCCGCTGGACCATGTAGTTCCATGCTTGCACCGGATCCTTCGGATCCCAGGTGACGTTGTAGTAGAAGTCCATCCCGACAACATCGACGTACGCGTCTCCCGGATAGGCCTTCGCCGGGTCGATAGTCCCGCCAATATTCACGTTCCATTCGAACCGGAATAAGCTCGACACCGATCGGAAGCTTTCGACAAAGCTCCGAAAGGCCCCAATGAAGCTCTGCTCATGACCTTCTGCTGCCCACGGCATCCAGCCGCTGTTGAACTCCTCTCCGACGCGAACATAGATGACCTCATTCGTCGGACTGGCTGCGAGCAGCCTTTGCGCAGCCTGCACATAATAGGTATCGTAAGCACCCGAGGCCGCTTCCTCCAATGTGCCGCCGTTGGCAAACATCGGAACGTTCCAGTATAAGGGAAGCTTGAGGTTCGAGAACTGGCCCGCAAGCCATGAGAGACTGTTGACGTAGTCAGACCAGTCGGCCCGCCCACCGTGAGCGCGTATGAAGTCGGGCTTCCCGCCGAACCAAGCCTCGAACCTCTCGACGTCGGACGGATCGTTCCCTTCAAAAATCCCGACGGCAGTCATCTTGGCAACCCGAGTCATGAACAGCCCACAACTCTGAGATGCGATAGATTGAGAGTTCATTAAACAGACAACAAGATATCCTTTTCGGCGCTGCATTGCTGAGATTGCACCAGCAGCATTATTGCGGAGGATTTCTTTTTATTCCCGTTGCAAGATTTTTATCAGATCACCCGGTCCCGACGTGGAGGGCGGCCATTTGTCGACGCCAGTCACGCCTCGAAGCCTTGAGCCTGCGATCCGGTTGACTCGCTCCAATAGCTCGCTCGCCCCGCAAAAGATATCGGGACCACGATGACCAGCGACGTCCCCATGGGAGGGCATTCAACCGGCCTACATTCGCGACCAAGCTGCACACCCGATTGTGTCAGCAAATCATCGGAATCCAGGATTATTATGGAGAGGCCTAGACGCCCTTCTGAGCGCTTTTAGATTTATGATCGCGCCGTTGAGCATAGAACGACAGACGATCTTGCGCCGCGCGCCGCCATGTCATGGATCTGGCTGTCTCAAGAGCCGCATTTTTCATACGATCGAGTTTTGCGGTGTCCGTTACAAGCTGCAATATTGCCGACTGATATTCAAGTTCGTCGTCAAGATCGACAACGATACAGTCGAATCCATCACTCAGATCCACAGAGCAACCCGCGTTGCTACTGACGATCGGCACCACGCCATGCGCCATCGCCTCAAATCTCGATAACGACCAGCCCTCGAACATCGACGGAAACAGCGCAATTCTCTTGCTGGCAAGCAATTCCGACAATTGCGAGCGGTCGAAGCTGGGCACGATCGTGATCCGCGGATGAAGATGCGGCGGATAATCCTTCAGGATCAGGTCCGCCTCGACCTGAGTTCCGATCAGCAACAGACTGACATCGGGACAACGGTTCAGGACCTCGCTCATCGCCTTCGCCGTGTGATGCGCGCCCTTGCGCCAGGAATAATCGCCAATCTGAACGATTCCGATGCGTGACGAACGATGGTGAGCCACTGGCGGTGATGCCCGCTCAACATCCACCCCCCACTTCCCCCGAAGGATGTCGCAGCGACCGAGGCCGGCATTGGCCACGATGTAGCCGACCTCATCATCATTCAGCGCAATGACGCAATCCGAGGAGCGAAGCGACATCTCGACAAGCTTCAATTGCAGACCATGACGCCAGAGTTTTTTCTTGAGGGAAACTTTGCGCCCGTGGGCATCAGCATCCTGGATCTCCACCTTTGAGGCGAGGGGCTCAAGACCATGACTATGCGTGACGCGCAACGTCGTGCGGAGGGAGGACAGATTATAGGCCAACCATCCGTCGCCGGTTGATGCATCAACCACGTCGAAGCTGTTGCCACATCGTCTCACGCGGCTCGCGAAATACAGAGGATAGATGATCTGCCTGATCGACTTCGGGATCCAAGAAGGTAGATCATCGAAGGACAGAATTTCGACATCGTGGCCTGCGTGTCGATACTCGTCTGCCATACGCAGCACGGCCCCTGCGGCGCCTGCATTTCGGCTGAGAGGCGCGTGCACGGATAACAGGATCCTCATGACCCAGCTTCTCTAGGGCAGACCGATACTTTCACGGAGCGAGTAAGCGGGAAGCCATGCCGTCACAGTCCAGCTCTTGGACTTCTCGCACCTTTATCACGGCCTAATCCTGAGGTAGACATCGGATGTCGCCTCCGCGATGTCACGCCAATCCGGTATCGACGCTGAGAGGGCGCGCAGGTTGTTCGCCATCGCCGTGCGCGTTGCCGGAGACCGAACGAGCCTCGTCAAAGCATGGCCCAACGCCGGAGCGTCTTCCTGCGGGACCAAAAATCCGTGCTCCCCATCGACGAGCATCTCTGCGAACAACCCGATATTGGATGCGACGATCGGCCGGCCAGTCGAGAGCGCCATCATCAAGACACCTGACGCGTCGATCTCGCGATAGGGCATCGCGGTGATGTCGGACGCCGCCAGAATGCCGGGGATCTCTTCCTCGCCCACGAAACGGAGGTCCCATTTAATGAGATCTTCGACGCCGCTCGTTCGAGCAAGGGCCATCAGAGGGTCCACGTCCATCTGTGGTCTGCCCACGATATGGACGCGTATGATGGACCTCACATCATCCGGCAGATATTGAAGCGCGCGGATCAGCACGTCCACGCCCTTGTACGGCTTTATCTGCCCGAAGAGCAGTACGACGACAGCATCATCAGCCTTCTTTTCTTGCAGAGGAACGAGGCCCGTCGGCACGCATTGACCAAGCACTCCGTGATCAATCCGCGAGATCCGGTCAGCCGCCAACCCATACCTGATCAGCGTACGCCTGGCAGCGTCCGTATGGACGATGAGGTGATCGAACCTCCTCATGATGCTTATCGAGCCGAAGGCTTGCAGACGTGATTTTGGGTTGTTGTTGAAGGGAGACGAGTCATGCACAGTCAAGATGACGGGAGCGATCGTGCGAAACAATGGCACGAACCACCGATCGACGACCGGCAACGGAGTCCATTGAAAATGGATGGCGTTTGGTTTCTCTCGGCGCAGCTTGAGCCACAAGGACATCAGACCGCCTATGTGGGCGAGACCTTTTGCCAGGAGGAACAGCGTGCTCGGAAGCCGTCTCGCGACCGCCGATTGGAGACCGGGATAGAACAGCTCCCGCACGTAATCGTGGCCTGCTCCCGGTTCGGCAGGAGCGAGATGCTTGGTGTAGAGGACCACCTCATGGCCGTTCTGCTGCAATCCTTCGACGAGGGCTTTGTCGTAGGGCCAGGTGAACAGCGACGGATCGAGCAGGGCGATCTTCATGAATTCGACCTGAGCGAATCGCGGGCAGGCGCGTCCTCAGCGATGCCCAACAGGTGATTGGAAGTCCCCTTCATCGTCACGTCACCGAAACCTCGTTCCTTCGCCAAACCCGACGAGGGAGTGACAGAGGCAGAGACGGACTTTCGGGCCGCGTTCCGTCCGGCCCCTGTGGGGCCACGCCCTTGCACTCTCCGGGTCATGCGACGCCTTGGGAAGGTGCCGGTGCGATCCTCCCGCGGCCGAGATGGGCGAACGCGATGAGGCGTCGCAACGCTCGGTGATCCAGCGCGAACAGCGCGGCCGTGTACAGCAGGGCGCCGCACAGAACCATGGCGGCGAGCCGATGCGCAATCGTCCAATCGGCAAATGGCCCCCACCCGAGGCCGCGAACCAGAGCCATCATGAGAAGGGCTGCGGTAAGCGGTGCGCCGATCCCACGAAGCTGCTCCCGAACGGGCAGGCCCGTGCATCTGCGTATCAAGGCGATTTGCACCGGTACGCTCGTCGCGAGACGAAGGACCCAGACCGCCACGGCGAGCCACAGCGCCCAGGTTCCAATGCTCAACATTCCGATCACGATCGTCGCTACGGACACGATCAAGACAGGCGTGAATTTCTGCGGCGATCCGAGTGCGCTGATGAGTTCGCCGCCATAGAGTTTCGGGAAGTAGAAGATCGTCAGGAGGGCGAACACCGTCACGTAGGGAACGGCTGGCACCCATTGGACGCCGAAGACGAGTTCGACCACCTCCGGTGAGCAAGCAGCGAGCCCGAGAAAGATCGGAAAACTCAGCATGCATGTGAAGCTTACGGCTTCTGCATAGGCGCCGTTCAATGCGTCGCGATCCTGAGCGATGCCTCGGAACAAGGGTAGCGCCAGCTGGCTGGCGGCGCCCGCCAGTACATCGCGGGGCATGTCGACGATGCGGAAGGCCAGGTTGATGTAGCCGGCGGCCGTCGGACCGAGCCCGGCCGCCACCATCAGCATGAAGATGCGGACTTCCGTCATCTGGAGCGCAGTGTTGGTCAGGCTCGCGCTTCCGAACCGCATCATCTCGACCAGACGCCGGGGCACGATGCGCAGGCGCGGCCGATGGGGTGCGAAGTACCAGAGCAACCCGCTCGCGAAGGCCGCCATCGCGATTTGCTGGGCGACGAGGCTCCAGATCCCTCCCCCACGGAGCGCCGCGATGATCCCGATACCGGCGCCGATGAGACGTCCGACCAGGGAGCGTAGGGCGAGGACGCGGAACGCGAATTCGCGGCGCTGGCGCGCCATCAGAGTTCCGCCGAGGGCCGACGCAATGAGACTCAGGCTCATCACGGAGAGAACGCGGCCAGCATCCGGCTCGCTGAACAGCCACGAGATCGCGTCCGAGGACAGAACGCAGCCGCCGCTGAGCAACAGCGAGAGGATCAGTGAGGCGGTGAAAGCGGAATCGTAATGTTCGTCCCCCGTATCGGGCCGCTGAACGAGTGCGTCGTGAAAGAGCATCTCCACGGGCAGCGTCAGGATCTGTATGATTCCGAGCGCGACCGTGAAGACACCGAGTTCGGCTGGCGTGACAAGCCGCGCCACCACGACGAGCGTGACGAAGGAAAGGACGGAGAGACCTCCGCTTTCCAAGGCGGTCCAGACCAGTGATCGTGCTGCCTTCAGGCGCAGGGACATGATCGACAAACCTCTGCCGGCGCGGCGCGGTGTTTCGGATGGCAGGTCCGATCGGGGCATTCTCGCGAACGTCCCGAGCCTGCTCGCAGGCGTGATCAGGCAGGCTTTGGGCGCCTGCTTTCGACCGATAGGATCGGCATCTCCAAACCGGGAAAGCGAATGGATCGATTGTCTTGATTGTAGATCCCCAGAACCAAGATCAGGCTGATGACCGTCACGTCTGTCAAATACCCGCCCAGAAAAAGATACGTGACCAGCAATGGCAGAAGGAACGAGCGGTTCGCCTGTTTGAGGGTGACGTATAGAAAGCCGAAATAGCTGATGAACCCTATCAGCCCGTACTCGAACAGCAGCTTAGCCCAGGTGGGATCGAACATCAGGAACGGCATGCGTTCATAGTATGTGGTGATCGTCCCGGGTCCCTTGCCGATCAGAGTGGCCGCGAGATCGGAGAAGGTCACCCGGTCGAGCAGCGTGAACGCCGACACGAAGCGCGCATGTCCGCTCGAGTTCGGTGTCGTGAACTCGCCCATCCGGCTCGTCAGCGCGTCGATCTCCAGGGCAGTGCCGAAGAGCAGGACGACGCCGATCGCTCCGAGCGCGCCGAGGACGTAGACGAACTGACCTCGAGCGACCGTCCAGACGCAGCCGAACAAGGCGAGCGTGATCAATCCGGTGCCGGAATAGCTGCAGAGGAGCGCCGCCGCATAGATGCCAAGCCGGACCGGACGCCGCAACGTCAGCAGCTCGCAGATGGTAGCAAGCCCGACGAATTGGCTGAAGAACGCCGGCTCCGCAAAGAACACCCCGTTGCTTCTGAGGATCTCCGATCCATAATATATCGGAACGATGTTGTTGTATTTATCCAACAACATTCCCGCCGGAAAATAGAAATCGACACAGAATGCGAGCTTTGTTCCGACGATCCTTTGGAGAACGAATTGTGCTATGCCTACGACGCTGAAGAGGGCCATCACGTCGCGGAACAGGGATAACCCACTTCGGCAACCGCCCTGCGTCACAGGCCTGAAGATCAGGATGCTTTGAACGGCGCAAACGAGCGCGAGTGAGGCCGGGGAGACCTTCTCGGCACCCGCGTTCAGAACGAATGATGCCGCAGCAGCCAGGACGAAGATTGCGAAGAGAACAAATGCGTGGCTGTCGAGTCGGAGCCGGCCGCACAGCCAGCAGAGCAGGACAAGACTTGGCACGAGCGCCGTCGTGACCGAGAGGGCGTTCGCCGTTCCCGGAAGGGCGATCTTCTGAAGCAAGGTGATCGCCAGGATGATGGCGAGACACAGGCGATAGCCGGAGTTCCGGTTTCCGGCGTTGAGCGCCGGACCTGCCAGGCGCGGAAGAGCCTCGCCGGTCATCGGATCAGGCCCCCGGACACCGCAGGAGTGCGCCGAAGTTCGCGAAGCGGCACGGCTATCGGCCAATCGGGACCGGTCGCGGAGGCGGTTCCTGCATCCCTCATATCTGCCTCGGTCGGCTGATGATGCGCTGCCGTGCCAGAACGGTCATGGCCCACGCATGGAGGGATGGACGGAGGAGTTCCCGATACACAACGAAGCACGAGAACAGAGCCAGCGAAACGTTCTTCGGGCAGCGCAGGTTGATCTGCCGCGCATAGGCGGTGAAGAACTTATCGTAGAAGTACTTTGTGTAGTAAATCGACCAGTAAATCCTGTCCCATTTCCTGACGCGCTGCCCGCCCTGCCTCGTCTGACTGGCCGGCAGATGGATGCTATGCACGTCGTTCGTCACCCCGATCCGATACCCGAGGGTGAAGATCTGCATCTGAAAGTCCGTCTCCTCGCGATAGCCGTTCCCGCGCGCGTAAAATCCGTCGAAGGGATGCTTGAGCAACAGATCCCGGCTCGTCAGGATGACGGCATTGGTGATCGGTTGCTGGATATCGCCCTCGAAGCGTGCGCCGTTGACATATTCACACAGGATCGGCCGGAACGTCGGACCTCCGCGCAGTCCGGTTCCGAACCGAGCCAGGGCTTCACCGGGCGTCTCACTGTCCATCATGTAGACGCGGCGGCCGGAGACGGCTCCGAGGCTTGGATCGGCGCGAAGCTTCGCGAGGCACACGCGGGCGTAACCGGCCTCGAGGTACTCATCGTCGTCGACGAACAGGATATACTCGTTGGAAGCCCGGTCGACACCGATGTTGCGGGACCGTGAAGCGCCTTGCCGCTCGGCATTCTCGATGACGACCAGAGCAATGTGTGGGGAAAGCGCGGATATCCCGTGCACGACCTCGGTCGTCTGGTCGTTGCCCGCGTCGTTCACGAAGATGATTTCGGTGACGAGATCCTGCTCGAAGTAGGAGGGGGCCACACGCCGCAGAGTGTGAGCTCGGTTCCGGGTCGGTACGACGAGAGTGATCATCGCACTCTCCTCTCCGCCCCCGAAACAGGGTTTCCCGAGACACTCCCCTCAAGCGGCGCCAGAAAAATCCTTGCCAGGAATCCAGCACCCCACGTGAGATGCATGACCGGAAGAGCGACCGTTGCGCCGATGCTGCAACGGGATCTCTCCCGACGGAAAGCGATCGCCGCCGCCGCCGTCACGAGCGCAAGGTACAGACCGAGCGGCACAAGCAGGAGGGCCGCGACCGCGGGAGGCGCGAGGAGCGTCGCAAGGGGCAGCAGCCCCACATACGCGACCAGACCAACCGGGATGATTTGGCGCAGTTTCAGTCCGGCCCGATGCTTCTGGAAGTTCTGGCCCCTACCCCAGCCGTAGCGAAAGTATTGCCGCGCCAGAGAGACGGCACTCCGCCTCGGGAAGTAGGTCACTTCCAAATCGGATGCCAGCCAGATCTTTCCGGAAGCGGATCTCAGACGAAAATCGAACTCGGCGTCCTCGTTGGCCGCAAAGCGCTCGTCGTATCCGCCAAGGTCCACGAAGACCGTGCGGCGAAATCCGGCGTGGTGCCCGTGATCGACGTAACCGGAGCCGCCATCCATGCGATGACGGGCGCCCCCGGTCCCGATGACGCCATTCGAGACGGAAGCAATCGCCTTCTGGAAGCAGGTATGCCCTGCCGTGGTCAGCCGCACGACGACGCTGTCGGCGCCCGTCCGCACCATCTCCCGCACGACATCCACCACGAAGGACGGCCGGTACCGCGCATGCGCATCGACCCGCACGATGATCTCGGAATTGGGGTCCGCCGCCCGAACAGCGGCGTTGATGCCCGCCGACTGGATGCGCCGAGGATTGTCGAGGAGACGGATCCGGCAGTCTGCCTTCATCATCTCGAAGACAACGGCACGGGTTCCGTCGGTGCTGCCGCCGTCCACGATCAGGATGTCAAGAATATTCTCGGGCGCATTCTGAGCAATCCGCTCGATCGTTTCGCGAATGTGCTCCGCCTCGTTCAATGTCGGGATGACAATTGAGGTCGGCGGCAGCCTGCAAAGCAACTCTTCCATCGTGCGACACCTCGGAAATTGCAGGGAGCCGTCATTCAGCGTGATACATGCCGTCTCCGGCCGGCTCGAAGGGCCTGAGCCCTAGTCGGCAAGATCGCCGTCCATCTTTCCGCTACCGCCCGACAACCTCCTCGACCGGAAGGCCGAAACGGGCTCCGAAGCCGGCATCTCGCCGGACCGCCTCCCGAGGCGCAAAACCCTTCACCGATGCGCGATCGCCGGTCCGGAGCAGGTCCGCCAGGATCGCGCACGCGCATCCGAGCATCAGACCGACCAGAACCGCGAGGGGCATGACGATGCTGGCACGCGGGAAGATCGGTCGAATCGGCGGCGAGGCGCTGTGCACGATCTGCATCGTCGAGAGTCGTTCGTTCGAGCGCCACGCATTCTCGATCTGCGCCTCAGCGCCCTTGCGCGTATAGAGCAGGATGTTCGCCTCATCCTGCTCGACCTCTCGCTCCAAGCGAGCGAATTCGGCGGCCTTGCCGGCGAGTTGCTGGAGTTCGAGGTTCACCTGATCCAGGTCGCGCTTCTGATTCGACTCCTTGAGTCTGAGACCGGCGAGTTCGGCATTGATATTGATGATCCGAACCGCACTCTCCTGATATAGCCTGACATGGAGGAGAGGAGGATCGGCTCCGAAACTGGCCGATGGTGCGGCCGCAGGACCGCTAAAGTTGTTATCGCCGAAAATCTCGCTCGGAAGCGTGATTTTGGCTTTCAGGCTCGCAAGCTGCGTGCGAAGCGATTGAAGCTCGCCGGTATTTTTTCCAATCAGATTTCGCGTGTTGGACAGCTCGGTAATGATCTTGTCACGCCTCGTCAGATACAACTTGCGCTGCGCTTCAATCGAATAGGCGCCGTTGTTGATGGAAAATTCTTCAAGGCTTTTATTCGCAGCGCCAAGCTTTTTGCGATACTCGTCCTCCTGTTCACGGAAAAACTGGGAGGCGAGAGGATTGCTCGAGAGCTTTGTGTGAAGGTCGATGAAGCTGCCCGCGATCTGATTGGCCATGTCGGCCGCTCGAACCGGGTCGCGATTGCGATAGGATATCCTGAGCAAGTCGGTGTTGGCTTCCGCATCAACGCGCAGGTTTGCCTGAACCGCCAGAGGATTCTCGTCGCTCGCATGGATGCGGGGTGCGCGCTGGAAGAGGCTCGTGATCTGGTCGAAAAGGCTGGATGCCTCCACCACCTCGCCGCCCGTCGGGATGGCAGGGTTGGGATCCCCGGTCTCACGCGTCTTCATGCGCTTGAGTGCATTCACGAGCACGATGTCGCTCTGCGCGATCTTGGCCTGCGACTTCAGATAGCGCTCCTGCTGCGTACCCGCACTGAAGCTATCGCCCGCCTGCTGCTTCAGGGATCGACTCTGATCGACGAAGATGAGGAGGTCTGCTTCATAGATCCGCGTTCCGAACTTCTGGACCGCGACGCCCGCAACGACGACGGCGTAGAAGACGACGATGAACAGAAGCTTGTGTCTCCATACACTTCGAAAGATGTCAGCGGCAGTCATCTGAGATCCCATTCGGTCGCCACCACATCTTGGCCGCGGTAGCCATGCGTGATCGTTCCTCGTTTCGGATCAGCTGTCGCGCTTGCGGCGCAACCCGGCAAACCTCCCCGCGCTTGGGAGACGCGCCCATGATCCGACCTCTCGGTAGAAACGCGAAGACTTCGGTATATTCGATCGGCCGCCGGCAGCTCAGATCGCGTTCTGCGGTTCCGTCAGTATGATCCTCTGGCGAAGAACACGGCTGGGATCGTGCGCGCGACGATGATCATGTCCTTGGCGAGCGACCATGTTTCGACATAGGCCCGATCCAGACGGACGCGTTCGGCGTAGGTCGTGTCCGAGCGTCCGCTCACTTGCCAAGCACCGGTGAGTCCCGGTCGCACGGAAAAGTAGATCGTTGCATCGTGACCATATTTCTCGATCTCGCTGGAGACGATCGGACGTGGTCCCACGATGCTCATCTCCCCCGAGATGACGTTGATCAACTGCGGGAGTTCGTCGAGGCTCGTCTTCCGGAGAAGATAGCCGATGGACGTCACACGCGGGTCGTCCTTGAGCTTATGGGACCGCCGCCACTCATCCATGGCTGCCGGGTTATCGCTCAGGTAGCGCGTCAGTATCGCCTGACTGTCGACATGCATGGTTCGGAACTTCAAGCAATCGAAGCGCGTGTTCGAGCGCCCCAAGCGCGGGTGGCGGTAAAAAGGGGAGCCCCCGTCACTGAAACGGATCAGGATGGCGATCGAGAAAAACAGTGGCAGTAAGACAATCAATGCCGCCACGGCAACAATGATATCGAACGTCCTCTTCGAGCGACTGTCGCAGCAGCGGACGGAACCGGGCATGTGCTGCGATACGTCGCTGCGGTCCAACTCGGCATCGGACGCAACTCTGGATGGCACCAGCATGCAGCGCTCCCAGGTCTAGGAACCCTATTGGTTAACACTCACTTAACTTCCGGCATCGTTCCATGTCGCAATGCACCATTCAAGTACCAAAGATGACCAATAACGAACAATCCTTTGGCAAATTGCATTTTTATTGTTCATTACCAATGTTCGATTCCGTACGAAAGGCTAATATGGAGGACTTCATTTGCGTAAGCTGCGGGAGGTCTTTATCTGTTACCGACGTGTGGTGCGACGCGCCCGATCGCGCTCGCGAACACGATTCCCGTTGCCATTCATGGTCGCCGCCTCAGGCGGGTGACTTCACTCGAGAGCCTTGGCCGGCTCGACTGTGTGCAATGCAGCGGGTATTCGGGGAGGGTGTTCGGTCGAGGGTGGAGGCCTGCCGCCTTGACCGGCGCATTGTGCGACAGTCTCGTCCTGGCAGTCTCGATGCCATGGCATCGGCGCGGTGACGGTTTCCGGTTGAGGGAAAGGACGTGATGGACCTCGATCAGAGCGCTCCGATCCTCCCCGTGATCCTGTGCGGCGGCTCAGGCACGCGCCTGTGGCCGGCCTCGCGCGAGAGCATGCCCAAGCAGTTCTCCCGCCTCGTCAGCGAGCACGCCTCCACC